>JBDLQY010000124.1:0-147242 GCA_039800325.1 Pseudomonadota bacterium
GAAGCCCATCGAGTTCGCGGAAGTCGGGCGGGGTCGCATCGGACGGCGCCAGCCACTGGCCGGATCGCAGCACACGGCGGCCCAGGGCCGGACGGCTCACGACCTCTACACTGTCGCGGCCGGGGTGGATGACGAGGTCAGCGGGTGAGCCCTCACGCAGCATGCCGTCCCAGGTCAGGTGCAGCAGCGCCGCACCCTGGCATGTAATTGTGTCTATCCAGTCGCGCACAGGTTCGTCCAGCTGCGCTGCCATGGCCGCCAGTGACAGTGTCTGCAGCGGATCAAGGTCACCACCGGGAAAAAAGGGGTCGCGATGGTTGTCCGAGGCAAACGCCAGCGGGATGCCCCGTGCCCGGGCTTCGTGCACGGGCAGCAGGCCACGCCGGCTCGGTGTGCGGCGCCTGCCGTCGATCGCTTCTGAGCCGTTGTCCTGCAGGTAGAGATTGGTCCACGGCAGGCTGACCAGACCGAGTCCCGAATCGGCGACTTCGTTGAGCAGCGCCTCGCGTGTCGCAGGCTCGAGCGCACTCAGTACGCAGGCGTGGCCACATACTGTGCGAGCACCCCAGTCGCGTTCACGCGCCAGTCGGGCAACCAGACCCAGGTTGGCCTGAGGTGGATCGAGATGCTCATCGACGTGAAAGTCAAGGCGCAGTCCGTGCTGTTGCGCGAGGTCGAAAGCCCGTGGCAGCAGGTGCGCAGGGGCTCCGGGATAAAGGAACCAGCCCAGAACGCCACCGCCCTCAGCCACGGCGGCCGCCACGGTCGCTGCACGTCTGGGCTCTTCGAGTTCGGCGATCGAAGCCAGCGAGGTGATCGTCAGATCGATCCGCCCAGCCCATCGTGTGCGCAGGTCCTGCAGTACGCGCCAGGCCAGCGGGCCCTCTGGGATTGACCAGTCACAGTAGCTGTTCAGCGCACGCGTACCATGTGCGTAGGCACTGCGCAGCGCAAACTCCATACGGCGCGTGAGTTCGTCGGCCGACCAGTTTGCATAGTCACCGCGCACACGGGTGATGGCGGTGAACAGGTCGCGCTCGGGGGCCAGGCCCGCCGCACACAGGTCTCCCTTATCGAGGTGGACATGGGGATCGACGAAGGCCGACAGCACGGTCGAGCCATCGAGGTCGACTACCGGCAGCGTGCTCGCAGGCAGGCTATCGAAGGCGGCCTGGGGCAGCACCTGCGCAATCTTGCCGTCTGCCAGGCGAAGCGCCAGGAGCTCTGAAGTGGCCAGTCCGCTTAAGCGGGTTGGAACACAAGCTCGTAAGAGCCAGACCTGCGATGCCAGTGGCGACGTGCTGAGTCGCAACTCAGACCTCACGCCGCAGTTCGCTTTCATGCCAATGGCCCAGCAGCAGCTTGGCCAAAGCAGCGAACGCGATGAATATCACGATGCCCAGCAGCGACACCAGTAGCAGCGCGGCAAACATCATGGGAATTTCAGTTCGGAAGCTTGACTCCAGGATGCGCGATGCCAGTCCCGTCTCGCGGCCGGCGGCGCCAGCTGTGAACTCGGCCACCACGGCGCCTATGAGGCTCAGGCCACCGGCGATCTTCAGGCCGCCGAGGAAGTAGGGTAGTGCGCTTGGCACCAGCAGCCAGCGAAAGCGCTGCCAGGGTGTGGCGCCGTAAAGCTGGTAAAGGTCGCGCAAATTGCTGTCGGCGCTTTTCAGCCCGATGACCGTATTTGAAAGAATTGGGAAGAAGGCGACGATCCATGCACAGATGAGCAAGGCTGACGTGGTGGAATCGACGTAGATCAGGATCAGGGGTGCGATGGCCACAATGGGTGTGACCTGCAACACCACAGCGATTGGGAACAGCGCGATTTCCACCCACTTCGACAGCGCAAAGGCCATCGCGATCAGCACGCCGCCGATCACGGCGGCACCCAGAGCCATCAGTGTGAGTTTGACGGTGAACCATAGCGCAGGCGCCAGATTGCTCCAGTTCTTCAGCAGGGTCTGCAGCACCAGGCTGGGCGCGGGCAGAATGTAGTGGGGGATACCGTTGATGCGTACCATGGCCTCCCAGCCGAGCAGCAGCACGGTCACGATGAACAGCGGCAGCAGCAGACGTCCGGCGGCCTCGCGCTTGCGCGCTCGCTGCGCAGCCTGTGCCGCCGGGTTTTGAGACGACTGCGCGTCATGGGGGATTGATGGGGCAGACATAGTCGACTCAGGTCACAGGCTGTTCAGTGGTCTACCGCCACGCCGTCCATCGTGCCATGCAAGGCGCTTTGAACGCGCTTGACATACTCGTTGTAGCGGGTTGAGACGTGAAAATCGCTGTCATGCCGTGGATAGGGTTCGTCGATTCGAATCTCGTCGATGACGCGGCCTGGTCGCGGTGCCATCACGACGATACGGTCTGACAGGTAAACCGATTCGTACACGCTGTGCGTGACGAAAATGACGGTGAAGCGGTGCTCGCGCCAGATCGACAGCAGGTCATTGTTGAGCTTGGTGCGTGTCATTTCGTCGAGCGCCGCGAATGGTTCGTCCATGAGCAGCAACCTCGGACGTGTCACGAGGGCCCGAGCAATCGATACACGCATCTTCATGCCGCCCGAGAGCTCGCGCGGGTAGACATTGGCAAACTTCGTCAGGCCCACCATCGCCAATGCCTCGCGCAATGCCGTATCGGCTGCATCGCGGTTGATGCCGGCCAGCCGCAGCGGCAGCCACACGTTGTCTAATACCGTCGCCCAGGGCATTAGCGTTGGTTCCTGGAACACGAAGCCCAGGTCGCGTTCGGCGCGCGTCTTTTCGGATTGCGGCATGCTGTGCCAGGTTAACGTGCCCGAGGTCGGTGCGGTCAGGCCGGCGATGATTCGAAGCGCAGTACTTTTGCCGCAGCCCGAGGGGCCGAGAAAGCTTACGAAGTCATGGGCGCCAATCGCCAGGGACATGTCCTGCAGCGCCAGCGTGCCATTGGAAAATCGCTTGCTGACTCCCTTAAGCGCGACCAGCGGTGTCGCCGGGGCGGCGCTGATCGATGGCGCGGACGGCATGTTCGACATGGCTCAGCGCCAAGGGGGCTGGTTGTCCAGCAGTGCTAGGTCGTGCCGCTGCACCTCGCGCAGTAACTCGATGAAGCGGTCGCTGACGTAGTCAAGCACTGCTCGTCCTTTTTCGGCCGTCGCCTGCGTGGCGTCGCCACAAGCACCCTCGGGATTCAGGTCTTGCGTCTGCCAGCCGAGTTTGCCGCTTGGCGTGATGCTTAGATATCGGTTCTCACGGGCCATCCGTTCGGTGAGCGACTCGAAGTGGCGCGCATGCTGCATCTGCACGGTGTCGGGCCTGAGAGCGAGCATGACCGAGGTCTCGAGATCTCCGGCGTGGATACCGTGGCGCAGTTCATGCTCGGTAAACAGCCCAGGCGGCAGGCCCAGGGTGTACCAGTTGGCAGCAACGACCATCATGTCGTAGCGCTCGCGCAGATCGCGCGTGACGATATCCATCACATTCATCTGGCCGCCATGCGCATTGAAGAAAACGAGTTTGCGCACGCCTGAGCGCGCGACGCTGGCGCCGATGTCCATCCAAAGAGAGATGAGCGTCTGCGCTGAGAGCGTCACAGTACCGGGATAGCGCGAATGCTCGTTGCTCTTACCGTAGGCGGTGGGTGGCAGGAACAGCACGGGCAGGTCCTGCGGCAGCCTAGGCGCCACCGCGCAAACCACGCCTTCTATGGTGGCGAGGTCTGTAGAGATGGGCATGTGCGGGCCATGCTGCTCTACCGCCCCGACCGGTAGCACAGCGATGAGTGACTCGCGCGGCAATCGCGAGAACTGCTCGCTTGTGTAGTCAACCCAGAAGCGGCTGTGCCAGGTGTTCATGGGTTGACGCTGAAACGACCCAGATTGTGCTGCACCCAGGTTTGCGGACTCGGTGTTTTTGACCATTTAGTCATAATTGACAACCGCTTATTCGTCGTCTGCGGGCGAAATTTGTCTTGCAGTGAATTAGATTAGCAGATAAACCTGACCAACTGTAAAGTTTATTGAAGACACGGCGCTGCGTCTGCCCAGGTGTTGCGATGAGCGCGCGCGGGCCCACTCGCCGCCCGGAGCGCAACTCAACGCTGTGGAATCCAGGCAGTCGCTTCGACTTCGATCAGGATGTCGGCTGTGGGTAGCATCGCGCTGACCTCGACGACTGTGGAGGCAGGCGGATCGCCCGGGAAAAAGAGCTTGCGCACTCGGCTGTACAGTGGGAAGTGATCGAGGTTCTTGAAGTACTGGACGAGTTTGATCACGTCTTCCATCTGGCCGCCGGCGTCCTCGACGGTAGCTCGAATGCGGTCGAGCACGAACCAGCTCTGCGCCAGCACCGGCCCCTCCTTGGCGTCGGTCGAGAATTCGCCGGTCTGTCCGACCAGTTGCCGCGCCTGCGGAGGGATGTCGTTATAGCCACGGACGATGCTACCGGCGGCTGGGTCCACGGCGATCACGCCTGATAGCAGCACGAGATCGCCAGCACGGCGCCAGGCCGCGTAGCGGGCGAGTGGTTGGGCTACGGTGCGGTTCATGAGGGTCCCCCGACGAAGGAATGCAGTGGCTCAGCGCAGAACCGACAACTCGTGACGTACCCGCTGCAGAAAGTCGGCCCGCTCGGCCGCGCTGACGTGGTTCATGTTGCACAACTGCAGCCAGTACCGCTGGCAGTTGCGGGCGTACAGTGGGCGCAGACCCTTCATCAACAGGCTGCGACCTGGGTCGCCAATCAGCTTGAGCCACCACCAGGGCGAACCCGAGGTCGTGATGCCGATGAAAAGGCGAATGTTGGACAACTCTCCACCGATTCGGCGTTGCTTGGCCTTGGCGACGGTGAAGGCCACGCCAGGAAGCCAGACCCGCTCGAGCCAGCCCTTGAACATTGCCGGCAGGCCATAGAACCATGATGGGTAGACGGCCACCCACCCTTCGGCCCACTTCAAGGCCTCTACATGCGAGGCCACGCCGGCGATGTTGCGTGCGGTATCGCCCAGGTAGGAACGCTTTTCCTCAAGTGTGAATACCGGATTGAAGCCCTCAGCGTAGAGGTCGATACATCGCAGTTCATGTCCGGCCGATCGCAACGCCTCACAGGCGGTTCGGTAGATGGCAGCGCCAAAGCTCTCCGGGTCGGGGTGGCAGAAGACGACGAGTAGGCGCATGAGCGAAGTGCAGAAAAATATGACCTAAATGGATACGGTGCCACTCAGACGTTAAACCTGAAGTGCATCACATCGCCGTCGCGCACGATGTAGTCCTTGCCCTCCAGACGCATCTTGCCCTTGTCTTTGGCGCCTGACTCACCGTTACAGGTAATGTAGTCGTCATAGGCGATGGTTTCCGCGCGGATGAAGCCGCGCTCAAAATCGGTGTGAATGACGCCGGCTGCCTGCGGTGCGGTGGCGCCGGTACGTACCGTCCAGGCACGCACTTCTTTTTCACCGGCGGTGAAGTAAGTCTGTAGGCCAAGCAGCTTGAAGGCGGCCCGAATGACGCGATTCAGACCAGGCTCTTCCATGCCCATATCGGCCAGAAATACCCCTTTGTCTTCATCACTCATGTCGGCAATTTCTGCCTCAATCGCGGCGCATACCGGCACCACGATTGAGCCCTCGGCCTGGGCGTGGCGCATGACGGCGTCCAGGTGTGGATTGTTGCTAAAGCCACCCTCTTTGACGTTGGCCACATACATGGTCGGCTTGGCCGTGATGAGGCACAGCGGCTTGAGCACGGCTTTTTCTTCTTCGTAGAGGTCGAGTGACCGTACCGGTCTTGCCTCGTTGAGCACCACCAGGCACTTCTCAAGCACAGCGACCAGGCGTTGTGCTTCTTTATCGCCGCCAGCGCGCGCTACCTTGGAATAGCGCACCATAGCCTTGTCGACGGTGGACAGATCGGCCAGGGCGAGTTCGGTGTTAATGATTTCAATGTCGGACAGCGGATCGATTTTGCCGCTGACATGAACCACATTGCTGTCATCGAAACAGCGCACAACATGGGCGATGGCATCGGTTTCGCGGATGTTGGCCAAAAACTGGTTACCAAGGCCCTCACCTTTGGAGGCGCCAGCGACCAAGCCTGCGATGTCGACGAACTCGACCGTGGCCGGTAACACTCGCTGCGGTTTGACGATGGCCGCCAAAGCCGTCAGGCGCGTGTCGGGCACCTCGACAATGCCCACGTTGGGCTCGATGGTGCAAAACGGATAATTTTCGGCTGCGATGCCAGCCTTGGTCAGCGCATTAAAGAGGGTGGACTTACCCACATTGGGCAGTCCGACGATACCAACCTGAAGGCTCATGGCAGTGTTCCAATCTGAAGTGGTCACCATTGTACCGAGGCATGCCTGACAGATTGCGCTGCCCGCAGTACCATCCCGTCATGCCAGTCAGTCTAGAAGGAAAACTCGTCGTCGCCATCTCCTCGCGGGCCATCTTCGATTTCGAAGAAGAGAACCGTGTTTTTGAAAGCGGCGATGTGCAGGCCTATATGGCGCTGCAGCGCCAGCGGCTTGAGTCGCCTGCACACCCTGGCGTGGCTCATGCCCTGGTCAAGAAGCTCTTGGCGTTTGACGAACCTGACTGCCCCGAGCCTGAGCGTCGCATCGAAGTCGTGGTGCTGTCCCGTAATGATCCGGTCAGCGGGCTTAGGGTGTTTCGCTCTGCGCAGCACGAGGGCTTGCGCCTGGGGCGCGGCGTTTTTACCCGTGGCCGCACGCCCTGGCCCTATCTGGCACCGCTTAAAGCGAACCTATTTCTATCGGTGAATTCTGATGATGTCAGAGCGGCACTTGAAGCAGGGTTTGCAGCAGCCCATGTGTATCCTGCTTCGGTGAAGGCCTCTGAGTCGCATCCCGATGAAATTCGTATTGCCTTCGATGGTGATGCGGTGCTGTTTTCGGATGAATCCGAGCGGGTCTATCAGGCCGATGGTTTGGACGCGTTTCAGCGTCATGAGGCCGCGCGTGCAAGTCATCCACTGCCGCCCGGCCCCTTCAAGCCCCTGCTTGAGGCCTTACACCGTCTGCAGCGCGGAAGTGGCCGCATGCGCATACGCACCGCGCTGGTGACTGCCCGCAGCGCGCCGGCACACGAGCGCGCCATACGCACGCTGATGGCCTGGGGTGTTTCAGTCGATGAGGCGATGTTTCTGGGCGGACTGTCCAAGGCCCCGTTTCTCAAGGAATTCGAGCCCGACTTTTTCTTTGACGATCAGACTGGCCATGTTGAGTCTGCCGCGCATGTTGGACCAGCGGGTCACGTCCCCTCAGGTATCGCCAACGAAAATCGCTGAGATCAGCCTCGGCTGTGTTCGCTGTGGGGCGCAGCCGCGGCCTCAGCCTGCCTAGCCTTAAGCGCTTGAACCTCAGTGGGGCTCTTGCCATGCAGATGCTTCATGGCCGCTTCGAATCGACCCTGAACCAGGTCGGGTATGCACGCGAGCGCGGCGCTCAGGCGCTCGTCTATGGCCTCAGCATGCTCACGGTTGGGTCTGTGCAGGACGAAATCGGCGACCTCCTGAGCCAGTGCCAGGGTTCGGGGATGACCAATACCCAGTCTCAGGCGCCAGAAGTCCGTAGCCCCCAGCCGCGCCTGAATATCTTTAAGTCCGTTGTGGCCGGCATGACCGCCACCGTGTTTTAGACGGGCTGTTCCGGGCAGTAGATCGAGCTCATCATGGACTACCAGTACGGCTGATGGCGCGATACGATAAAAGCCGGCCAGCGCCGCAGTGGCCTGGCCTGATCGGTTCATGAAGGTGGTCGGCTTGAGCAGCCATATCGACTGCCCAGCCAAGCCCATGCGCCCAACCTCGCCGAAAAACCGCGATTGTTTTTCGAGCGAGACCGAGTGTTGCCGTGCCAGTGCGTCGACAAACCAGAAACCGGCGTTGTGCCGAGTATCTTCATATTCGCGGCCCGGATTACCCAGGCCTACGATCAGGCGGATGCCTGTGTCGCTCACGCGCGCAAGCTTCTAGACGAGAAGTGAGACAGGCGGTGCGCGGGCTCAGGCCCGAGCACCGCGCTATCGCGTTTACTTCTTGGCGGCAGGCTTGGCAGCCGCTGGTGCAGCGGCCTTGCCTGCAGCAGGTGCAGGTGCGGCGGCTGGCGCAGCAGCCGGTGCAGCGGCTTCCTCCGCACCCGGAATGGTCACGGTGGCGACCACAGGGTTCTCTTTGGCGCGCAGAATCGGGCTGACGCCTGCCGGGAAGGCAATGTCGGCCACGTGCAGGGGCTTGCCCGTTTCGAGCTTAGACAAGTCAACCGTAATGAAAGCCGGCAGGTCTTTGGGCAGACAACTGACTTCAATCTCGGTGAGGACGTGCCCCACGATGCCGGCCGACAGTTTCACAGCAGGCGAGTTTTCCTGTCCGGTGAAATGTAACGGCACGCGCATATGGATTTTCTCATCAGCCGACACGCGCTGAAAATCGATATGCATGACCAGCTGCTTGAAGGGATGCCACTGCACGTCGCGCAGCAGCACCTGCTCGGGTTTGCCGTCGAGCTCCATATCGAGAATCGATGAATGGAAGGTCTCGACCCGCAGCGCGTGGTACAGCGGATTGTGCTCGATGGCGATGGCGGTGGGCGTTGCCTTACCGCCATAAATGATGCCCGGCACCATGTTGGCACGACGCAGGCGGCGGCTCGCACCCGAACCCTGCTCTTGACGTGTTTTGGCGACGACTTTCATCGTGGCTCCTTTCATGTGGACCGATGGGTCCTGATGCCTGCGTTCCGCGACCAGACCCGCAGGCGTTGCAAACGCCCGGCCTGGAAAGAGCCGGGCACCTAAAAAACAGACGACTCAGTCGACAAACAGCGACGAGACGGAATCAGCGCGATTAATGCGCAGAATGGTTTCTGCAATCAACTGGGCGCAGGAAAGTACCCGAATTTTCTCGCAGGCCCGGGCTTCTCGGGAAAGCGGAATGGTGTTGACCACGACGAGTTCGTCCAGCGCGGTTTCCTGGATACGGCTGACAGCCGCGCCCGACAGAACAGCGTGCGTACAGTATGCCAGCACTTTTTTGGCACCCCGCTCTTTCAGAGCGGCGGCTGCCTTGACCAGAGTATTGGCGGTGTCGACGATGTCATCCATGATGACGCAGCAGCGGCCTTCGACATCGCCGATGATGTTCATCACTTCGGCTACGTTGGCCTTGGGTCTGCGCTTGTCGATGATGGCCAGGTCGCAGTCGAGGCGCTTGGCGAATGCACGTGCCCTGACCACGCCCCCGACATCGGGCGAAACAACGAGCAAGTCTTCATGGTAAGACTTGTGCAGATCAGCCAGCAAAATGGGCGCCGCGTAGATATTGTCGACCGGTATGTCGAAAAACCCCTGAATCTGATCGGCGTGCAGATCCATGGTGAGTACGCGATCAACGCCGGCGGTCTGCAGCATGTTGGCGACCACCTTGGCGCTAATGGCAACCCGCGACGAGCGCACACGTCGGTCTTGACGCGCGTAGCCAAAATAGGGAAGCGCCGCCGTGATGCGGCCAGCCGACGCCCGTTTGAGCGCGTCGACCATGATCATGACTTCCATCAGGTTGTCGTTGGTGGGCGCGCAGGTTGGCTGAACCACGAACACGTCTTTGCCGCGCACATTCTCGAGAATTTCAACCATGGCCTCGCCGTCAGAGAACCGGCTGACAGTGGCCTTACCCAGCGTGATGTGCAGGTGGTGGGCAATTTCGGCGGCGAGCTGCGGATTGGCGTTGCCGGTGAAGACCATGAGGCCTTCTGGTGTCAGCAGGTCGGGGGTACGACTGTACGCAGGAATCATAGGGGCTCGATCTAGTGAGGTTGCCGGCTGCGCTTCAAAAAATTTTGGCTGGGGAGGAAGGACTCGAACCCTCGCATGCCGGAATCAAAATCCGGTGCCTTAACCAACTTGGCGACTCCCCAATAACCTGCAACCTCAGAAAGCGTACGAAGACGCTTTCAGCGGAAAGCCCATTCGACCAGGGGGTGGCGAGCCACCGAACTGACAACCTGCACCGTCGGACGGCGGATCTTTGACCCGATCTGTATTCGGGATAGAAAACCGAGCGCCCTGGCCGCAGTTTCGACGTCTGGCACGGGGAGAAAGACGCAGGAACCAGATCCGCTCATGCGTGCCATCTGCTTCGGCAAACGCAATTGCGAACTGACCTGTTCAAGCGACCCAAGAGCCTGATCGACCGGCAAAAAGCTTTGTCTTACTAAAGGCTCTAGGTCGTTCTTCCCGCGAAAGACATTCTGCCCTTGCGAAAGACCGAAGATTTTGAGCGGTTTCGTATTCCGTGTCAATTCGGGATGAGAAAAGACCTTAGCCGTGGGCACTGCCACCGCTGGGGTCAACAGCACGAAGCTGCGTTGCACCTGCGGGCAGGGGCGTAAGCGTTCGCCCACGCCCGTGGCGTAGGCGCTGCGACCAAAAATGAAGAAGGGCACGTCTGCGCCCAGTTCAAGCCCTATGCGCATGAGTTGCGCGCGCGATAGGTGCAGATTCCACAGCCGATTCAGCCCCATCAGTACGGTGGCAGCGTCAGAGCTGCCGCCACCCAAGCCGCCGCCCATTGGGATGACTTTGCGCAGGCTGATTTCGACGCCCAATCGGCAGCCGGTGTGTTGGGCTAGTAGCCGGGCCGCCCTGACGGTGAGGTCGGTGTCTGCTGGGACGCCCGGCAAGTCGTCGCGGCGATTCACGCGGCCGTCATCGCAACGTTTCAGGTCAATCGAGTCATACAAGTCGATCAGTTCGAAGACGGTTTCGAGCTCGTGGTAGCCGTCGAGACGGCGCCCGGTGACGTGTAGAAACAGGTTGAGCTTGGCAGGGGCAGGCAGATTACGGAGCTCATCGAGGCCTGAATTCTGCGTCGGGCTCACGATGCGGCATCCACGATCAATTGCAGTCTGAGGGCTTCGCGCGGCCCACTGGTCGAGGAGTCCGCGGGCCAGCTCAGTTGCAGCACACGGGGCCTATCGTCCTGCCAGGCGCTGATTCGGACCGCCCAGCCCGCTTCTTCGAGCTGAAGCGGTTGGCCGCTGGCCACGGGAGGCATGCTTACAAACTGTCCTCTGAGCCAAGCTGGCAAAGCGGACACGGGTACTCGCCAGCCAAAGACTTGCTCGATCAGTGCCTGGTCATTGGCTGCGGCAAACTCGCGCCCCTCGGCGGTCATCAGTCGGGCGAGACCGCTTTCCAGGCGCGCATTGGCCAGCGTCTGACCGAGCGGATTGGCAAGCTCAAGCAGGATGAGGGGGCCTCGTTGTTCAAGTCGAAATCGTCCGCTGGCGCGCTGGACCTGGCCAGCGTTGGCTGAATCCGGGTAGGTGACCGAGAATCGTCCCTGCCAGGCCGTCAGACTGGCCGCGGGTGTTCCCGGTGCTGGGCCGCTGGTTGTGAGGCTGGCACAGCCTCCCAGTAAGGCTGCGAGCGTCAGGAAACCCGCAAGCCGCCAGCCCATGATCGGACGGCGCAATGCCGACAAAAGAAGGCCCTGCACGCGCACGGTCAAGGTCATGAGCAAGCCCTTACAGCTGCACCTTCAGGCGGTTCAAGGTTTGCTGCAGAGCTTGGTTGTCGGGGTCCTTGCGACGAGCATCGCGCCAGAGCTGCTTTGCCTCATCGGTCTTGCCAGCCTGCCACAGCGCTTCGCCAAGGTGCGCGGCTACCTCTGCGTCGGGCATGATCTCGAAGGCCCTGCGCAGATACTGGATGGCGCGTTCGTACTGTCCCTTGCGAAAGAGGACCCAGCCCATGCTGTCGAGAATGTGGCCATCATTGGGAGAGAGCTCCAGTGCCTTTTCGATCAGCGCCTGCGCTTCGTCCAGGCGCAGATTGCGGTCTGCCAGAGAGTAGCCCAGGGCGTTGTAGGCATGCGCATGGTCGGGGCGCAGACCGATGAGTTTGCGCAGGCTTGCTTCCATGACCTCGACGCGGTCTATCCGCTCGGCGGCCATGCCGTGGTCATACAGCAACTCGGGGTTGGCAGGATAGTCAGCCAGGGCGCGATCGAGGACCTCAAATGCCTGCTGGTACAGGCCGGCTTCTCGCAACACCTGTGCCTCGATGGAAATCAGCTGCGTACGCTCGCGCGGGGTACGTGCCTGGGCCTGCTGCAGCAACGCGCGCGCCTCGTCGATACGCTTGAGCTTACCCATTACAAGGGCGGCGCGCAGGGTGGCTGAATGCCGCTGCTCACCGTCTTCGACCTTGGCATAGGCGGCCAGTGCTTCCTCAAGCCGCTTATCGTCTTCTGCCAGCTGACCGAGAAACAGCCAGGCTGGGTCGTTGTCGCGTTCGATGCGCTCAGGTAGGGCCACATACCGCTTGAGGTAAGACTCAGCCAGTGCGTTTTGGTTGGCTTGTGCGGCCAGTTGCGCCGCCGAGAACAGCACCAGCGGATTTTCAGGGTGACGCGTAAGCGCCTCGTCGATCTGTGCGCGTGCGGCAGCGGTTTGCTCCTGCGCCAGAAGCAGGCGCGCCAGAGTGAACCGGGACTCGAGTGCCTGAGGTGTACGGGCGATGAACTGCTCAAGCAGCCGTATAGCGGCAGTGGGCCCCTGGGCTGATTGGGCGATATAGCGAGCGGCTGCGACCGCATAAGCTTCGCGATCGGGTTGTAGATCAAGTGCTGCAATCGCGTGCCCGGCGGCCTTGTCAAAAGCTTCTGCCGCCGCCGCCGCCGCCGCCAGCGCCGTGCGGGCTTGCGCGATACCAAGATCCTTCGCAGCAAGGCGCTCAAGCATGGCGAGGGCCTGTGCCTTGTCGTTGGCCCGACCTAGCGTTCGGGCAATGTCGTCGTAAGCATCACCCAGGCGGTCTTGAGACCGCGCACGCTCAAGCTTTTGCTGCAACGCAGGCTCTGCTTCAGCCAGATTGCCAGCCGACAGCAGCAGGGTCTCAAGCGTTTGCGAGGCCAGGCTGGACGAGGGCGCGAGTTCAGCCCAAAGGCGCGCGGCGGGCAACGCCCGTTCAAGCGAACGCTCGGCCAGGGCCAGCTCAGTTGCGCGACGAGCAAGGCGATAGTCGCGCACCCGTCTTGCCATTGACAGATAAGTGGCCGCAGCCGTCCCGTTTTCACCGCGTTGAGCAGCGATCTCGGCGGCAAGCAGCTGGTAAACCAGTTGAGCCGAGAGTTCGACAGCGGGCAGGGCCGCCTCGGACTCCCGCGGTGCGGCAGACGCAGCGCCAGCGGGCGCCCGCCCAGGGGCCTGCGCCTGTGTCAGGACCTCTGGGGTGCCTGATCTGCCAGTCGGCAGAGTCTGAGCGCCCGGACCGTCAGCGAGTACACAACCGGCCAGCAAACCGCTGAGCAGAAGTGGCACGAAGCCTGGAACCGGGAGGGTGTGGCGCGCGGCGCGCACGCGTTGAATGAGATTGAGGAGGTGCATCGGGCTGATGTTAGGTTCAATTACACTGCCCGGCAAGCAAGCGGGGCTATGCGAGACGGATTTAAGGACAATGCCAGAACTTCCAGAAGTCGAGGTCGTGCGACGGGGCCTGGAGCAGACCGTGGCTGGACGACGCGTAAACGCTGTGAAGGTGCGCGAGTCTCGGCTGCGCTGGCCGGTGCCTGCCGATCTGGCCGGCCGATTGGTGGGCAAGCAGGTGCTATCGGTTGAGAGGCGTGGCAAGTATCTGCTGCTGGGCTTTGTCGACGGCGTCCTGATCGTCCATCTGGGTATGTCGGGTACTTTCCGTTTTCATGTCCAGGCTCCTGAGCCCGGCCGCCATGACCATATTGATCTTCAAACCGAGGCCGGAGTGCTTCGGTATAACGACCCCAGACGGTTCGGGGCCATGCTGTGGCACCCGCTTGAGCAGGGGCCCGTTCATCAGCATCCTCTGCTGCGCGGTCTGGGCGTTGAGCCCTTTGGCAATCAGTTTGATGCGCAGCACCTCTATCGCGGCAGCCGCGGTCGCCGGGTCTCGGCCAAGCAGTTCCTTTTGGCCGGGCACTGCGTAGTGGGCGTTGGCAACATCTACGCCTGTGAGAGTCTGTTCAGGGCCGGCATTCATCCTGCTCTTCGGGTCGAACGCTTGTCGATGGCCCGCTGCGAACGGCTGGCGCATAGCGTGAGGAATACGCTGTCCGAGGCGATCAGTCGAGGGGGAAGCACCTTGCGGGACTTTGTCGGCAGCGGGGGTGAAAGCGGTTATTTTCAGCTTGATTGCCGGGTCTATGGACGCGACGGACAACCCTGTCGCGACTGCGGCACGCCCATACGACTGCTTCGCCAGCAGGGGCGATCAAGCTTTTTTTGTCCGCAGTGCCAGCGACGATAGCTGTCAGATCCCCTATGAGTGAATTTGCCCGCACGGTGATCACTTGGCAGGGTCGACATGGCCGCCACGACCTGCCCTGGCAGCAGGGCCGCGACCCTTATCGCATCTGGCTGTCGGAAGTGATGCTGCAGCAGACCCAGGTCAGCACGGTTCTGCCCTACTTTGCGCGTTTTATCGAGCGATTTCCGAACCTGGCCAGTCTGGCGCTGGCGCCCCAGGAAGAGGTCATGAAGCTGTGGAGTGGGTTGGGCTACTACAGTCGCGCTCGTAACCTGCACCGTTGTGCGCGAACCCTCATGCAACAGTACGGTGGCGAATTTCCGAACAGTAGCCTGGCTTTGCAAAGCCTGCCCGGTATTGGTCGGTCTACGGCCGCCGCCGTTGCCGCGTTCGCTTTCGGTGAACAAGCTGCGATTCTTGATGGCAACGTTAAACGCGTGTTCTGTCGAGTGTTTGGCGTGCAGGGCTTTCCCGGCGAATCTGCGGTGCTTGCGCGCCTTTGGGCTATTGCCGAGCGCGAGCTGCCGGCGCCGACCGGGCAGCCAGATCGGGATGCTCACGATATCGCCGCCTACACACAGGGCCTTATGGATCTGGGCGCGACGCTGTGTACCCGAGTGCGGCCACGTTGCGCTGAGTGCCCTGTGAATGACACCTGCTATGCGCGAGCCACTGGTCAGGTTGCACAGCTGCCCACGCCCCGGCCCAGGCGCGAAACACCCGAGCGTCAGACGGTGTTTCTGGTCATCCTGCGCGCGGGGCAGGTTCTTCTGCAACTTCGGCCAGCCAAGGGCATCTGGGGGGGGCTTCTAAGCTTGCCCGAATGCGAGCCGGCGCCGGCAGAGGTTGTGCACCGACGCGCGGAAGCGTTGTCGGGTTGGCCGCTCAGCGGGGCGCGATCCTGTAATGTCATTCGACATAGTTTCACCCACTACCGTCTTGTCGCCCAGCCCCTGATCTTCACACCTACGCGTGGGTCGGCGCGGTTCGCGAGCGAACCGCCAGCACCTGAGTCCCAGGGCACCGAGTTTCGTTGGATCGATCTGCGGGAGGTCTCAAGCCAGGCCCTGCCAGCACCGATCCGCGTCTTCTTGGGCGGGCTGGTCGGGCAGGTTAGATCGCCTGATGATCGACGAGAAACTGATGCACCATAGCCAGCCGCTGCAGCGGATCCTCAAGCACCATGAGCGCCTGCCGAGTGCCCATATCAAGCGGCAGGAATTCGCAAAGGCGATTGGCAACCCACCCCGCTGAATTGAGGTCGTAGGGTTCGGCAATCATGCGCCGGTCGGCTTGCGGTTCGCGTCGGGCGAGGTCATCAAGCAGTGCCCTCATGATGACGCCGCAGGCGGCCAGAGTCTCAGGTATTTTAAGTATCTGATCGTGTTTGATCAGGTCGACTGAGGCCATGATCAACCCGTCTTGCTGCACGCGGGTCGACAGAACGCGAAAGCGTTGTTCGCCCACCGTGCGAAGCTGCAGCACACCGGGCTGCTCAAGGTCGAAATCAACAATGCGTGCCGTACATCCCACCGACTCATGATCAGCGGGCGTGCCGACCTCATTGCCACGCGTGATCAGGCACACGCCGAAGGGTAGGCCACCCGCCATGCAACGGCGCACCATGTCGGTATAGCGCGTCTCAAATATCCTCAAAGGCAGCACACCGCCGGGCATCAGTACCGTGCCCAGCGGAAAAATCGGTAGCTCTTCGCTGCTTATTTGATTCATGGTGTTCGGCTGAGCTCGGTTCAGGCCTGTTGTTCCGACTGCGCGCGCGCGGCCAGCGAACGATGGCGAACCAATACCTGCTCGCGATCTCGGAAGCGCGCCGCGACCTGTTCAACGCAGTACACCGACCGGTGCTGTCCTCCCGTACAACCGATTGCCACGGTCAGGTAGCTGCGGTTCTCAAGGACAAAGTGTGGCAGCCACTCTTCGAGAAAGCTCGCGATGCTGTCTATCATGCGACCGACTGCGGGGATGCCCCCGAGAAAGTCGGCCACTGGTTTGTCGAGACCCGACAGCAGGCGAAGCTCAGCGGTATAAAACGGGTTAGGCAGGCACCGCACATCGAACAGCAGATCAGCGTCCAGGGGAACCCCTTTTTTGTAAGCGAACGATTCGAACAACAAGGTGATGCCGGCCCGCTGGGTGCCCACGACATCGCGCACCCAGGTGCGCAGCAGGTTTGGATGCAGATCACTGGTGTCGATAGACACGCCCAATCCGTCGATTGCCGAGAGTAATTCGCGCTCGCGTTCAATCGCCTCGATGAGGGTGGACGCCGACTCGCCGGGTTGCCGCTGCGACAGAGGGTGCCGGCGACGAGTCTCGGAGTATCGCTTGACCAGAATCTCGGTGCGAGCATCGAGAAACAGCACCTTTACATCATGGCCAAAGCGCCCCAGCCCCAGCACCACAGAGGGCAACTCAGCCAGCTCGCCGCCGCCGCGTACATCGATGGCCACTGCCAGCCGCTCGAGTCCTTCAGCGGCGAATGAGGCGATGACTTCCTGCAGAAAACGCACGGGTAGATTGTCGATGCAGAAGTAGCCGTCGTCTTCCAGCACATTGAGTGCGATGGATTTGCCTGATCCCGAGATGCCGGAGATGAGTACGACGCGCATGCAATCTGCCTGATGGGTGATGTCAGCGGCCGGGTTCGGGTGGCCAGCCCTCGGATTCGATCATTTGCCGCTGACGCGCGATGAAATCACCCATCGTGTCAAAGCCGCGCAGCTGGAGCACGGTGCTACGTACCGCGGCCTCGGTGAGCACGGCCAGATTGCGCCCGGCAGCGACCGGTATGACGACCTTACGAATGGGAACGCCGAGCACGGACTGGGTGAGCGCCTCAAGGGGTAGGCGCTCATAATCGTTTTCCATGGCGCTGCGTCGGATCAGGTGCACGATGAGCTTCAGCTTCATCTTGGGACGCACGGCGGTCTCGCCAAAGATGGCCCGGATATCGAGCAGTCCAAGTCCGCGCACTTCGAGCAGATTACGCAGCAGTGGGGGGCATCGTCCTTCAACGATATGGGGCGCGATGCGGCTGAAGTCGACCACATCGTCGGCAACCAGACCATGGCCTCGGCTGATCAATTCGAGGGCCAGTTCACTTTTGCCCAGCCCCGACTCGCCGGAAATGAGCACCCCCATGCCCAGCACATCCATCAGCACCCCATGCATTTGACAGCTCTCGGCCGCTGCTTTGGCGAGATAGTTGCGCAGACTGTCGATGACCCGCGCAGCCGTTAATCGGCTGGACAACAGAGGCAGGGCCTCGCGCTCGGCCATCTCCATCATCGCGGCGGGCGCCTCAAGCGATTCAGCGATGATGACCGCGGGCGGATGCCCTGCGACGAGATCGGTCAGGATGGCTTGTTGGCGCTCTGCATCCTGTCGAGAGAAATACGACAGTTCAGGTTCACCCAGCACATGAACCCGATTGGGATGGATGAGATTCAGGTGTCCGATCAGGTCTGCGGGCTCTGCCCCCGTGTGCGGGACGACCGAACGCGATGCGCCCTCAGCGCCGGCCAGCCAGGCAAGGCCCAGCTCTTCTGCGTTGTGCTCGATCAGGGTTCGGACGTCGACCGCCATATCGCTAGGGTACCTGCTGCGGCAATGAGCGGAAAGCGGATGTGGGTATCCGCCGGTACCTTTAAAAACTCTGGCGAGTCGCTTGACAGTCGAGTGAGGCCTCAAGCCGCCGGGCGGCAGGGCTCCCAGGTGGTAAGAATACTGTGCAGGCGGACGGCATCCGTACAGCTCAGCAGGGTCTCACGAATACCGTCATCGGACAGCAGTTCGGCCAGCTCGGACAGCAGCTCCAGATGCTCTTCAGTCGCGTTTTCAGGTACCAGCAGAAAGATCAGCAACTGCACGGGCTTGGCGTCAGGCGCATCGAAGGCAATCGGCTCAGCCAAACGGATGACAGCGGCGCGCGCCTCTTTCAGTCCCTTGATGCGGCCGTGCGGGATGGCAACGCATTCTCCAAGGGCTGTGGACCCCAGGCGTTCGCGCGCGAAGAGAGAGTCAAAAACTTTCCCTCGCTCGATGCCATAAATATTTTCGAACAGCAGACCGGCCTGTTCGAACAGCCGTTTTTTGCTGGTAACGGTGGCATCCGCCAAGATAGTGGCGGGCGTGAGCAGGCGGGACAGACGGCTCATGAGAAGGATTCCCCGGTAGAGGATTGGTGCGGT
This sequence comes from Pseudomonadota bacterium, assembly GCA_039800325.1. Classification (GTDB taxonomy): domain Bacteria; phylum Pseudomonadota; class Gammaproteobacteria; order Burkholderiales; family Burkholderiaceae_E; genus SYIM01. The sequence continues at coordinate 18,501 of JBDLQY010000124.1, forward strand.
GCACCATATTGCAGCAAACCCAAGCCGGGTATGCAAAGCTGGCGCGGATTATAGTGAGCAAAAATAAATCCGACCAATTCGTTTTGCGTCGCAACAAACTGATTTGTGTGTTTCGCGCCACGACGGGCGTTGGCGTTCTAAAGTGACTTGCGCTGGGCAACCGGTGGAATTCGCAGCGATTCGCGGTATTTGGCAACCGTGCGTCGGGCAACGACAATGCCCTGCTCGCCCAGCATGTCGGCCAGCTGACTGTCAGATAAGGGCTTGGCGCCATTCTCAGCACTGACCAGTTGTTTGATCAGCGCACGAATGGCTGTGCTGGAGGCGGCCCCGCCCGACTCGGTTGCCACGTGGCTGCCGAAAAAGTACTTGAGTTCGAAAATGCCGTGCGGCGTGAGCATGAACTTCTGCGTTGTAACCCTTGAAATGGTCGATTCGTGCAGGCTCAGGGTATCGGCGATTTCTCGCAGAACGAGGGGTTTCATGGCTACCGCGCCGTGTGAAAAAAAGCCGCGCTGACGGTCGACGATGGCCTGCGAGACGCGCAGAATGGTTTCGAAGCGCTGCTGAATGTTTTTGACCAGCCAGCGAGCCTCTTGCAGCGGCCCGGCCAGATTACCTGCCGCGTCGCGGTTGCCGCGCAGCAGCCCTGCATATAGGCTGTTGACGCGCAATTTGGGCACTACGTCAGCATTTAGGTTGGCTGTCCAGCCCGCCCGTGTGCGCCGCACTACCACGTCGGGTACCACATAGCTGGGTTCGTCAATGCTGAACCGAGATCCCGGGCGGGGATCAAGCTGTCGGACGAGACGATGCGCTGCGCGCAGGGCTTCGTCGTCACAGTCCAGCACGCGCTTGAGCCTGACGTAGTCTTTTGCGGCCAGCAGAGCCAGATGCTGATCGATGATCGCGCGTGCGCGAAGGATATCGGCCTTGGGATACTGGCGCGGTGAAACCTCATCGATCTGCAGCAACAGGCATTCGCGCAGGTCTCGCGCGCCCACCCCGGTGGGGTCGAAACTCTGTAGCAGCCTCAAAGCAGCCGTCACTTCACTAAGATCGATTTCCAGACTTTCAGGAAGAGCCTGGTGAAATTCCTCGATGCTGCAGCTGAGCATGCCGTCCGCGTCAAGCTCGTCAATGAGCAGCTCAACCAGCACGCGGTCGCGACGCGTCAGTGAGGCGCCGGCCAGCTGTGCTCGCAGATGATCGGACAAGGTGCGGCCATTGGCCGCCAGCTGCGGATACTCGCGCTCTTCGTCATCGTCGGGGCGAGTACGCGAGCCCGAATCAACCGACCAGTCGCTGGCACCGTCTGCCGTGTCGGCCGCCGCGCTGTCCGTCTCGCCGGCTTCAGCCTCACCGTTAAGCTCTGCCGGCTCGCTGCGCTCTGCGCCGTCGGGCCCGGGCGATTCGCCAACCGGGCGTGGAGCATCCAGCCCGCCATTGGGTGCGATGCTGACATAGGGTCCCAGCGGATCATCCAGTCGCTCGAGCAAAGGATTGTCGGCCAGCATTTGCTCAAGCTCCTGATTCAGCTCGAGCGTGGACAGCTGCAGCAATCGTATGGATTGCTGCAGCTGTGGCGTGAGCGCCAGATGCTGGCTGAGCTTGAACTGTAGGGCTTGTTTCATGGCTGATATTCGGACCTTGTGGTCCCGTTTCCGCCAGCCCTACATCGAGAAATGTTGTCCGAGGTAGTACCTGCGGACGTCGGCATTTTGAACGACGTCATCAGGGCGGCCATAAGCAAGAACGGTACCATCCCTAATGATATAGGCACGGTCGCAGATGCCAAGCGTTTCCCGAACATTGTGGTCTGTGATCAACACTCCGATGCCGCGGTCTTTCAGAAAGCGCACGATGCGTTGAATTTCGAGAACGGCGATAGGATCAACGCCAGCAAAGGGTTCATCCAGCAGGATGAAGCGGGGCGAGTTAGCCAGCGCCCGGGCGATTTCCACCCGTCGCCTTTCACCGCCCGATAGCGACAGCGCTGTGTTAGAGCGGATGTGACCGATCTGCAATTCTTCCAATAGCGTTTCCAGGCGTTGCTGAATCGCTGAACGACTGAGCGCCTGTCCTTCAGAATCTGTCTGCAGCTCAAGCACAGCCAGAATGTTCTCTTCGACGCTGAGCTTACGAAACACAGAGGCTTCCTGCGGCAGATACGACAGCCCCAGTCGCGCACGGCGATGGATGGGCAGATGACCGATCGGGCGACCGTCCAGTTCAATGGTGCCGCCATCGCAGGCAACCAGTCCCACGATCATGTAAAAGCAGGTGGTTTTACCGGCTCCGTTGGGACCCAGCAGTCCGACCACCTGGCCGCTGCTGACGTCAACCGATACGTCCTTGACGACGGTTCGGCCGTGATAGGCCTTCATCAGGTGGTTGGCCACGAGTTGACTGGGGCCTGCGCCCTCAGCCATCGAAGCGTCAACTGTAGCGGCCTTGAGTAGGGGGCGGGCGGCCGCGACGGGGTCGCTCATCGGCGGGCACCCGAGGCGGGCGAAAGAGAGTCGGCTGGTTTGAGAGGGGTTGCCGGCTGCGCGGCAGGGGCTGTTGGCTGAGCAGGCGGATTTTTGCTGCGCGGCTGCATCGTGAGTCTGACACGACCGCTGCCGCTGCGCTCAGCACCATCAACGGTATAAAACTCGGTCTCGCCTCGATAAATGATCAGTGCCCCATGCACTTCATCCATCAGCTTGTCCTGCTCAAGGCGGCGCAACACAGCCTGCTGGCGCAAGGTGAGCACATCGGCCTTGCCGTCATAGTCGATGGTTAGACCTTCACCCTCAATAAACTGTTCAACGTCATCGCGCTTGTCGTTGTTATCCCGTTTTTGGCGGAAGGTTGCAGGCCTGCCAGTGGCTACACCGTACTGAAAGCCCTCGGCATCCTCGCGCAGTACCAGTCGGTCGGCGCGAATGACCAGCGTTCCCTGGACCAGCACCACGCGTCCGATGAAGGTGCTGACCAGGCGCGTGTCGTCATGTTCCATGCGATCAGATTCGACATTGATCGGCTTGTCCCGGTCAGCCTTCTCGGCCAACGAGGGCATGGAAACGACCAGCAGCAAGGCTGCCAGTCCCAGGCTGATAAGCGGATATGTGCGGCGTGTGGGCATGGGCGCGGAGCTTTAGCGGTTGCGCGCCGGCGGTTGGAAGGTGCCGCGGACGTCGGACTCAACCAACAGGGTGCGGGCGGGATTATTGAATTGCATGCCCACCCCGGTCAAGACGGACCTATCGCGTAGAACGGTAACCGGCCTGTCGGTACGGGCAATTTCCTGTTCGGAATCAAGCACAGCGTACTCGGTGAGGATGGTTATCGCGGGGCTTTCGGGGCTGGCCGCACGGTCAAGGCGTACGCTGCCTTCAAGAATGGTGGTCTGGCCGGCCGCGTCAGATTCGCCCCGGTCAGCGCGAATGATGACCTCAGGCTGGGTTGTATCCAGGCTGACAATGACCGGCTGCACGTAGGTGCTTGAGCCGTCATCGCGGTAATGAACCACCCTTTGAGCGGCCAGCCTGAAGACCGGTCCACCCTGCTGGTTCAACCGGGTCAGCACCACGCCTTCTGCGTATGAGTCAGCCTCATGGCCGACTCTGGGTGCGGCAGTTTGGCCACCAAGCCGGTGTGACAGTTCTGACAGGTAGTAGGTGCTGGCGGCCAGTGCGAGCAGCAAGACCACTGAGAGGCTGGCTGCCAGACGTTCGCGAAGCCTCGCGCTCATCGGCTGACCTCACCCGCAGATCGCAAACGCTGGGCGAGTGCGGCTGCCCGCAGTCCCTTGGCGATCAGCACGAACTCGGCCAGCTCACGTGCGGCGCCATGACCGGCCGAAAGGCCCGACACCCAGTGCGCGCGGGCACGAACCTCAGGGTCGGCATCGGCGGGTGCCGCGGCAAAGCCAGCCGCTTGCATGGCCGCAAGATCGGGCCAGTCATCGCCCATGAAACCGCATTGCGCGGGTGTGAGTCCTTTCTGGGCTGCCAGCTCGGCCAGTGCCGCGCCCTTGTCGTGCGCGCCCTGCACGACGTGGACGATTTTCAGCTCGGCTGCCCGATGCTCGACGATTGCTGAGCGCCGGGCCGTGATAATAGCCAGCACGATGCCGGCCTCGCGCAGCAGGCTCAGACCGAGTCCGTCGCGCACGCTGAATGATTTGACTGCTTCGCCTTGGGGTCCGATCAGAATGCGGCCGTCGGTGAGTGTGCCATCGACGTCGAAGGCCATCAGAGAGATGGCGGCGGCACGGGCGCGGGCGTCGATAGTTGGGGTGCGCGAAGTCACTTAAACCACTTTCGCGTTGAGCAGATCATGGATATGCATGGCACCGCTCAGCCGGTGCTCATCGGACGTGACGAGCAGCACGCTGACTCGTCGCTCCTCCATAAGGCGCACCGCCTCTACAGCCAGTGCCCGTTCATGAATCGTGAGCGGCGTTCGGGTCATGGCCTGATGAACGCTCAGGTTATGGATATCTTCGCCTCGTTCAAACACGCGACGCAGATCGCCGTCGGTAAAGATACCCACCAGGGCCCCGCGGGCGTCTTCCACCGCCGTCATGCCCATGCGTCGGCGCGTGATCTCGAGAACGGCGGCGCTCAGAGGCGCATCGTCGGTGACAATCGGAAGGGCTTCGCGTGGGCGCATCACGTCGCAGACCAGGGTCAGCAGTTTGCGACCCAGGGCGCCGCCTGGGTGCGAGCGTGCGAAATCCTGTGGCCCGAAGCCGCGTGCCTCCAGCAGTGCGACGGCCAGGGCATCACCCAGGGCAAGTGCCGCCGTGGTGCTGGCGGTGGGTGCTAGATTGAGCGGACAGGCTTCGTGCGCAACCCCTGCGTCAAGGTGCGCATCCGCCAGTAGGGCTAGTGGTGACTTCGCATCGCCCGTCATAGCGACCAGTGGTGAGCCCAGGCGTTTGATCAGCGGCACGATTCGCATCAGCTCTTCGGTGGCACCCGAATTCGACAGCGCAACAAAAACGTCGGCCGAGGTCACCATGCCGAGATCGCCGTGACTGGCCTCGGCAGGGTGCAGGAAGAACGCTGGTGTGCCAGTCGATGACAGGGTGGCGGCGATTTTGCTGGCAATATGACCAGACTTGCCTATGCCACTGACAATGACGCGGCCCCGGCATGCGAGAATGATCTCGCAGGCACGCACGAATTCAGTGCCGATGCGTTCGGCAAGCCTGGAAACCGCCTCAGCTTCGATTTTCAGCGCTTGCAGCGCACATGCAATCAGTCGGTCTGCGCGGGTGTCAGGGTTCATGGCCGGTTGCTTGCATGAGTCATAGGCGCCCGGCAGCAGGCGCCTCGCCTTTTGAATCACGTTTTCGAAACGCCCCGAGTATATGCTTTCAGGCCTAGAGCTCGCACTGATTCTGCTCGGTGCCGCTACCGTCATCGTCGTGTTGCTACGCCGCTTCGGCGTGCCGCCCATCATCGCCTACCTCGCGGTGGGTGCCCTGCTGGGCCCTCACGCGGCGGGCTTTGCCGCCGAGAGCGAGTCGCTGGAGGCTGCGGCTGAACTCGGCGTCGTGTTCCTGATGTTCTCGCTCGGGCTTGAGTTCAAGCTTGGCAAGCTGGTCGCCATGCGACGTTTTGTCCTCGGGCTGGGCGGCGCTCAGGTGGCGAGCACCGGGCTGCTGCTGATGGGAGGGCTTCTGCTGCTGCCGGCAGGCTGGGCACACTGGCTGATCCCGGGGCTTGATTGGCGGGTGGCGCTGGTGGTGGGGTTCGCTCTGGCCATGTCGTCGACAGCCCTGGTGACCAAGTTACTGGCCGAACGCGGCGAACTTGAGTCTCCGCACGGTCAAAGAGCCTTCAGCGTTCTGCTCTTTCAGGATCTTGCCGTGATCCCGCTGCTCATCGTGGTGCCGGCACTGGCGGGGGACACCGATGATCTGGCCGCCAATCTTATGCTGGCGCTGCTCAAGGCGGCCCTGACGCTCTTGCTGCTGTTGCGCTTCGGTCCGCGCCTGATGCGTCGATGGTTTTCCACCGTGGCGCAGCAGCGCTCGCATGAACTGTTCACGCTTAATGTGCTGCTGGCGACGTTGCTCTTCGCCTGGTTCACCCGGCAGGTGGGTCTGTCCATGGAGCTTGGAGCTTTTGTCGCGGGAATGCTCATTGCCGAGACCGAGTTCCGCTACCAGGTTGAGGAAGACATCAAGCCCTTTCGCGATGTCCTCCTGGGACTTTTTTTCGTCACGATAGGCATGCGCCTTGACCCAGGTGTGATCCTGTCTGACTGGCCGAAACTGGTCTTGCTGGTGCTGGTCACGCTCGCCATCAAGATGGGGCTGGTGCTTTCGATCTGCCGGGCGCTGGGTGATGACGCCGCGGTGGCTGTGCGCACGGGTGTGTGGCTTTCACAAACCGGTGAGTTCGCCTTCGTGTTGTTTGCGCAGGCTCTGGCGGTGGGTGTTCTGGGCCACGAAGCCGCCCAGCTCTTGCTGGCCGCAGTGCTGCTGTCCATGGTGGTAAGCCCGATACTGCTCGCACAGGCGCAGCGCCTAACCCGACTTTTAGCGGGTCAGCAGGACTGGATGCAGCGGTCGCTGGAGCTCCAGCAGATAGCCAGCCGCAGCCTTATCAGGCGCGGCCATGTGATTCTGTGTGGCTTCGGCCGCTGCGGACAAAGCCTTGCTCATGTGCTCGAGTTGGAAAAAGTAAGCTATGTGGCGCTGGACACGGATCCAGATCGTGTTCGAGAGGCAGCGGGCGCTGGCGAGGATGTGGTGTTCGGTGACGGTGCGCGCCGTGAGGTTCTGCTGGCCGCGGGTCTTCATCGCGCCCGCGCCCTGGTGATTACCTTTGACGATGTTCCTCAGGCTATACGGGTACTTGCTCGGGTGCGCGAGCTCGCGCCGCAGTTGCCGGTCATTGTGCGCACCTCCAATGACGCAGCAATCGACCGGCTTCGGGAAGCGGGGGCTACCGAGGTGGTTCCTGAAATTGTCGAAGGCAGCCTCACCATCGCGTCCCATGCCATGGGTCTGGCGGGCGTTTCGGCAGGGCGTATCCGACGCCGGCTGCGCGCGATCCGGGCCGACCGTTACGCGCTCTTGCAAGGGTTTTTTCATGGCGTCGACGACCGTGATGTCGATATGATCGAAGAGGATCACGTTCATCTTCAGGCAGTTCCGATTCCCGCTGGCGCAGCATCGCTTGGACGCACGCTTGAAGACGTTCTGGCGCTCGATGTACGGGTGTCAGCGCTGGTTCGGCGCAGCCGGCGGCTGACCAATCCGGATGCCCAGACGGCCATCGAAGCGGGCGACGTCCTGGTTCTCGCCGGACTGCCTGATCGGCTTGCTGTGGCCGAGGAATGGCTTCTTGCCCGGGCGCCAGGCCATGGCAATCCGGCTACCTCAGGGGTTCGCGAGTAAAATGACGGGTTTTCCTTCGTTTTCTGACGAGCCTGCGCCTTCCGAATTACCCGAGATCATTTTGTCTGCGCCTTCATCACCGTTACGCACAGGGAGTTTTACTGCCGGTCAAGCGCTATCGCTCGCCGACCCGCTGCTATCACTGCAGGGTGTGCGCTTTGGCTACGGCGAGCGGCGCATTCTCGACGATGTAACGCTCAGCGTCAGGCGCGGGAGCATTGTTGCGCTCGTGGGCGGCTCCGGCTCTGGTAAAACCACCATTCTCAGACTGATCGGGGGCCTGCTCAAGCCGCAGCAGGGTGTCGTCCGCTTTGAGGGAATAGACCTTGCAACACTGGATCGTGACGGACTGTATGCCGTCCGGCGCCGCATGGGCATGCTTTATCAGTTTGGCGCGCTGTTTACCGATCTGTCGGTCTTCGACAACGTCGCTTTCCCTCTGCGTGAGCACACCGACCTGTCCGATACCCTGATCCGTGACCTGGTACTGCTCAAACTGAATGCCGTGGGTCTGCGCGGGGTATCGCACTATCGCACCAGCCAGCTGTCCGGCGGAATGGCCCGGCGGGTGGCGCTTGCTCGGGCTATCGCACTCGATCCGCCGTTGATCATGTATGACGAGCCATTCGCCGGGCTCGATCCGATTTCGCTGTCTACGGTGGCGCAGCTCATTCGTCGGCTTACCGATACGCTTGGGTGTGCCTCGATTCTTGTGTCGCATGACATCAAAGACACGTTCGCCATTGCAGACGATGTGTACCTGCTGGCCCAGGGCCGTATCGCGGCCCACGGTGAGCCGCAAGCGATGCGCGACTCCACCGATCCCAATGTTCGGCAATTTCTCGACGGCGACATCGACGGTCCGGTTGCTTTCCATCATGCCAGCCGCCGCAGTCTAGCCGAGGATCTGGAGCTGCCGCGATGATGGGGGGCGTACTGGCACCTTTGAAGTTTCTGCTGCAGGCTGTGGCCCGCACAGGTTATGCGGCCCGATTCTTTCTGCGCTTGTGCGGGTTGGGCCTGTTGGCTCTACGCAGGCCACGTCTGGTGGTCGACCAGGTGCACTTCATTGGCAATCACTCGCTATCCATCATCCTGGTGTCCGGACTTCTCATCGGCTTCGTACTCGGTCTGCAGGGTTACTACACCCTGCGTCGCTACGGTTCGGAGGAAGCGCTTGGCCTTCTGGTCACCCTGTCCCTGGTCCGCGAATTGGGACCGGTGGTCACTGCTTTGCTGTTTGCTGGTCGGGCTGGAACCTCGCTCACGGCTGAGGTCGGCCTGATGAAGGCTGGCGAACAGATCGATGCGATGGAAATGATGGCGGTCGATCCGGTCGCGCGCGTGCTGGCACCGCGGTTTTTTGCCGCGGTCATCTGTCTGCCACTGCTGGCCGCGCTGTTTTCGGCGATGGGCGTTCTGGGTGGTTATGTGGTGGGCGTTGAGATGATTGGTGTTGACGCGGGCGCTTTCTGGGGGCAGATGCAAAGCGGCGTCGACTGGCTTGACGACGTGGGTAATGGCGTCATCAAAAGCATTGTGTTCGGGTTCACGGTGGCGTTCGTGGCGCTTTATGTCGGTTACGAAGCTCAGGCCACGCCCGAGGGCGTCTCGCGCGCCACGACCACCACCGTGGTGGTGGCCTCGCTGGCGATTCTGGCGCTCGATTTCATTCTCACCGCGCTGATGTTCAGTACCACCTGAGCGGGCGCAAGGCAGGTAATCATGTATCGCAGAAGTGTCGATGTACTGGTCGGATTGTTCGTCTTACTGGGCTTTGGTGCTCTGATCTTTCTGGCCGTGCGCGCGGGCAACATGAGTGCCAGCGTCGGTCTTGGTCAGACCTACAATGCCTATGCGCTATTCGACAACATTGGCGGGCTCAAGCCTCGCGCGGCCGTTCGCAGCGCCGGCGTGGTGGTCGGTCGCGTGGCATCGATCACCTTTGATGACAAGACATATCAGGCGCGGGTGCGCATTGATCTCGACGCGCGCTATCAGTTCCCCAAAGACAGCTCGGCCAAGATTCTGACGTCGGGCCTTCTGGGCGATCAGTACATTGGCCTCGAGCCTGGCGGTGACAGCAAGATGCTCGCGGCGGGCGACACGATTTCGCTCACACAGTCGGCGGTCGTGCTTGAGAACATCATCGGTCAGGTCCTTTACGGCCGGGCCGCAGAGGGAGACAAGAAGTGACGATCGACGGTCGTCGCTGGGCATGCTCTGCGCTGCTTGGCCTGGCGTCGTTGTTGCCGATTGCCAGCTTCGCAGGGCAATCGGGTCTGCGCACTGACCAGGTTGGCGGCGCGTTGCTGTCGGTCGCCTCTGGAGGCACCCAAAGCGTTGATTCAGAGGCTGCTTCAAAGGCCGCTTCCCGGACGGCCGGCACGCAGGACCCCTTCGAGGGCTTTAATCGTGCGGTATTCCGTTTTAACGATGCTCTTGACCAGGCCTTACTCAAACCGGTAGCTCAGACTTACGTCGAGGTGGTTTCCGAGCCCTGGCGCCAGGCTATTGCCAATGCGTTTTCAAATCTTTCCGATCCCTGGAGTGGAGTCAATTGCCTGTTGCAGGGCAAACCGATTGAAGCAGTAACCCAGGTCGCCCGCTTCCTCATCAATACAACCGTCGGCATCGCCGGGCTGGTCGATGTGGCCGGCGAGCTCGGACTTGAGCGCAATCGGGAGGATTTTGGCCAGACCCTTGGCCGCTGGGGCGTGGGCCCCGGCCCCTACGTGGTTTTACCCCTGCTGGGGCCTTCCAGCATTCGGGATAGCCTCGCTCTGGTGGTTGATCAGAGAGGCGATCCACTGCGCGAGCTCGACAGCGAGGAGACGCGACTCGCGCTCCAGACCACTCGCGTGATTGATACGCGCGCCAACCTGCTTCGTCTTGAACGTTTGGTTGAGTCGGCGGCCTTCGACCGCTATGCCTTCGTGCGCAACGGCTATCTGCAGCGGCGATTCAATCTGATACACGACGGCAATCCTCCGGAGACCGACGAATGAGCACCCGCCCGATTTCTGCGTTTATCTCGTCTATCAGACCGCTGCGCAGCGCGATTGATGCCATGCGGCGTTTCTTGTGTCTGCTCGCGTTCGCTTCAGTGGTGACCGTGCCGGCGCTGGCTAACCCGGTCGAGCCTGATCAGTTCGTGCAGCGAATCAGTACCGAGGTGCTCAATAAGGTTCGCGACGACAAAGCCATTCGCGAAGGTGACCTGCAGCGCATTTCCGCCTTTGTTGACGCGACCATCATGCCGCACGTTAATTTTGAACGTATGACGGCTTTGGCTGTCGGGCGGTCCTGGCGGCAGGCCAACCCCGAGCAGCAGAAGCAGCTTAAGGAAGAGTTTCGTGCACTGCTGCTGCGGACCTATTCGGGCGCGCTGTCTCAGATCACCGACCAGACCATACGCATCAAGCCCTTCAGGGGTGACGCGGCCGCCAATGAGGTCATTGTGCGCAGCGAAATCGTCGGTAAGCGCGGCGACCCGATTCAGCTTGACTATCGCCTCGAGCGCGATGGCGCTGATTGGAAAATTTATGATGTCAATGTGCTGGGAATCTGGGTGGTGCAGACTTATCGCGATCAGTTTGCCCAGGAAATCTCCGCTGGTGGCATTGACGGCCTTATTCGCAGTCTGTCGCAGAAAAACAAGTCCTTTGCAGCCGCACCGCGCAGCTGAGGGGCATGAGCCGGCTAGTTGGCGCAATCTTTGTTTGATTTGTCCATGAGCACTCCGAGCACCGAGGTCTTTTGCTTTCCAGGCGAGCTGATGCATCACCAGGCTATGCAGGTGCTTGCGCGTCTGCAGCAGGGCGATGCGCAGGCCTGCACGGTCATTGATCTCTCAGAGTTACGCAGCTTTGACTCGTCAGCGCTTGCGGTGCTGCTGGCTGTACGTCGCCGGCCACAGGGCTGTCGGTTTACAAACGTGCCGTACAACCTGGCGCGACTGGCATCCCTTTACGGATTGGACGGACTACTGTTTGAGACGGTGGCAGACGCCTGATGACTTCGGCAATTGACGTTCGCGCCGTCGGTAAACGCTACGGTTCGCTGCAGGCCCTCAAAGAGGTTTCATTGAGCATCGGGCAGGGCGAGTTCTTTGGTCTGCTCGGCCCAAATGGGGCCGGTAAAACCTCGTTGATTTCCATTATTGCTGGGCTGTCTCGGCCCAGCTCGGGTTCGGTGTCCGTGATGGGCCATGATGTCGCGGGCGATTTCAGGGCCGCGCGTCGCATGTTAGGTGTCGTGCCCCAAGAGTTGGTGTTTGATCCGTTTTTCACGGTCCGCGAAACATTGCGCATTACCTCGGGGTACTACGGTGTGCGCAATAACGACGCCTGGATCAATGAGCTTCTTGCAGAGCTCGACCTCAGTGCCAAGGCTGATGCCAATATGCGCGCGCTGTCGGGAGGCATGAAGCGCCGGGTTTTGGTGGCTCAGGCGCTTGTACATCGCCCGCCAGTGATTGTTCTCGATGAGCCCACGGCCGGTGTTGATGTCGAGTTACGACGCACGCTCTGGGACTTTATCGGGCGCCTTAATCGGCAGGGGCATACCATCGTGCTCACGACGCACTACCTTGAGGAAGCGCAGGCCCTGTGTGGCCGTATTGCCATGCTCAAGGCTGGCTCAGTGGTCGCCCTTGAAAATACCAGCGCGCTCCTGCGCCAGTTTTCGGCAGCCCGATTGGTGCTCAGGCTATCGGGTGCCGCGTTGCCCCAGGCGCTTCGACATCGACTATTGCAGGCCGACTCACAGGATGATCAGCGCACAGACAAGGGTGCGCGGCCGGCGGTTGCAGGCTATGTTTTGCGGCTTGATAAGTTCGATGAACTCGAGTCGATACTGGCCGTCATCAGGCAGGCTGGCGCCCAGATTGAGGACCTCGAGCTGCAGCAGGCTGACCTCGAAGATGTTTTTGTGCACATCATGCAGCAGGCGGCCTGAGCTGCGGGCCATGAGTAACGGACGACTGCTTTAATGACTGGCTTTTATACGCTGCTTTACAAAGAGTTGCTGCGCTTTGCCAAAGTCAGCGTGCAGACCATTGCGGCGCCAGTGCTCACCGCGTTGCTGTATTTGCTCATTTTTTCGCAGGCTTTGGGCGAGCGTGTACAAGTCTTTGAGGGTGTGCGCTACACCGCTTTTCTGGTGCCCGGTCTTGTCATGATGTCGGTTCTGCAAAATGCGTTTGCCAACTCGTCGTCGTCGCTCATCCAAAGCAAGATCACCGGCAACATCGTGTTCGTGTTGCTTCCGCCGCTTTCGCACTGGGAGCTTTACGGTGCCTACGTGCTGGCGGCCATGTTGCGCGGCATTGCGGTTGGTTTGGGTGTGTTTATCTGCACGCTTGGGTTCGCCGATCTCGCTTACGCCCATCCTTTATGGATTGTGCTTTTTGCAATGATGGGAAGCGCCATCCTCGGCACGCTGGGCCTCATTGCGGGTATATGGGCTGAAAAATTTGACCAGATAGCCGCGTTTCAAAATTTCATCATCATGCCGCTGACTTTTCTGGCGGGGGTTTTTTATTCGGTTGATGTGCTGCCGCCATTTTGGCGGGCCCTGTCGCATCTGAATCCATTTTTTTACATGGTCGATGGTTTTCGCCATGGGTTTTTCGGCGTTTCGGACACCTCGCCGGTGATCTGTCTGGCCGTCACCTCAGTCGCGCTGGTGGTCCTGGCTGCGCTGGCGATCCGGCTACTGGCTGTCGGTTACAAGCTCAGGATGTGATGCAAGGAGATTGCGCGCTTATGGTCACCCCCGAAGATGTACGTGGTTACATTGCTGCCGGACTTACCTGCGATACCCTCGAGGTAACCGGAGATGGACGCCACTTTGAGGCCTTGATTGTCTCGCCGCTTTTTGCCGGCAAGCGCCTGGTCCAGCGCCATCAACTGGTTTACGCGGCACTGGGTGATCGCATGCGCGAAGAAATTCACGCCCTGTCCATGCGTACGTTGACGCCTGACGAATACAAACCGGGCTGAGGGATTCACGGGTTATTCATGGACAAACTCCGAATCGAGGGCGGTGTTCCCCTTAGGGGAGAAACGACGGTGGCCGGCGCCAAGAATGCAGCACTGCCCATCCTGTGCGCGTCGCTGCTTTCATCGCAGCCACTCGAGCTGGTCAACGTGCCGCGGTTGCAGGACGTCTCCACCATGCTGCGACTCCTGCGCAGGTTGGGCGTTGTTTGCGAGCAATCGGCTGACCAGCTCAGCCTGTCGGCCCACAGTCTCAGCTCGCACGAGGCCCCGTATGAACTGGTTAAGACCATGCGTGCCTCGATTCTGGTCCTGGGGCCCCTGATCGCACGGCTGGGTGAGGCCCGTGTGTCGTTGCCAGGTGGGTGTGCCATCGGTGCTCGGCCGGTTGACCAGCACATCAAGGGCCTGCAGGCCATGGGCGCCCAGATTCAGATTGAGCACGGGTACGTGGTCGCGCGTGCCAGCCGGCTGCGGGGCGCGCGTATTGTCACCGACATGGTGACCGTTACCGGTACCGAAAATCTCATGATGGCGGCGACGCTGGCTGAGGGCGAAACGCTGATCGAAAACGCAGCCCGCGAGCCCGAGGTGGTCGATCTGGCTCGCGTATTGGTTGCCATGGGCGCCCAGATCGAAGGCGCCGGCACTGACCGTATCCGTATTCAGGGGCGAGCCGCGCTATCAGGTGCGCGTCACCGCGTGATGTCGGACCGTATCGAGGCCGGTACGTTTCTTTGCGCGGCGGCGGCAGCCGGGGGTGAGATCGCGCTGCGCGGGGTTGACCCGGGCATTATGGATGCCACCCTCGATAAGTTGCGCGCGTGCGGTGCTGTTATTGAGCTCGGGCCTGATGTTGTTCGGCTACGGATGGCGGCGCGCGCACGCGCAGCCAGTGTGCGCACAGCGCCTTATCCCGGGTTTGCCACCGACATGCAGGCCCAATTTATGGCGGTAGCCGCGGTGGCCGAGGGCACGTCCGTCATTACCGAGACCATTTTCGAGAATCGGTTCATGCATGTGCTTGAACTGCAGCGCCTGGGTGCCGATATCCGCATCGAGGGCAACACAGCCGTCGTACGCGGCGTGCCAAAGCTCTCGGGCGCCATGGTCATGGCGACCGACTTGCGCGCATCGGCGGGACTGGTCATTGCGGCGCTGGTGTCTGAGGGCGAAACCATCATCGATCGCATTTACCATCTTGATCGCGGTTACAGCGCGATGGAAACGCGCTTAAGCGAGCTGGGTGCCCGCGTCGAGCGGTTGGGTAAAAATGCGCCGATAGCCGCTGTCGCGAGCGCACCGCACGATCAGTCGTCGGCCGTGTCAGCAGGGGGACGCTCATGATCACCTTGGCGCTGTCCAAGGGGCGCATCTTCGACGAAACGCTGCCCCTGCTGGCGGCGGCGGGTATTCGCGTTGAACTTGACCTTGAGTACTCGCGCAAACTGATCATTCCCACCACCGATCCTCAGCTGCGACTGGTCATCGTGCGAGCCAGTGACGTACCCACCTATGTGCGCTATGGCGGTGCCGATCTGGGAATTGCAGGCCGTGATGTGCTGCTCGAGTCAGGCGTAGAGGGTCTTTATCAGCCTATAGATCTGGGCATCGCCCGTTGCCGGCTTTGTGTGGCAGCGCCGCGTGGCTTCGATTATGCGCAGGCTGTAAGGCCGGGCGCTCGTCTGCGGGTGGCAACCAAGTATGTGGTCTGTGCGCGTCAGCACTTCGCGCAGAAGGGTGTGCATGTCGATCTCATCAAGCTCTATGGCTCGATGGAGTTGGCGCCCCTGGTTGGCCTGTCGGACGCCATCGTCGATCTGGTCAGTAGCGGCGGAACCCTGCGCGCAAACAATCTGGTCGAAGTGGAAGAAATCATGACGATTTCGTCGCGTCTCATCGTCAATCAGGCGTCCCTCAAGACCCAGTCGGCGTTGATCGAGCCCCTGCTGGCTGCCATTGAGCGCGCTGTGGCTCCACCAGCCGATGCACGCAGCCCCCAGGTTCGAGGTCAGGCATGAGTTCGGCCCGCGTCATCCACGAACTGAGCTCAGACCAGCCTGATTTTCGCTCGCGTCTTGATGCGTTACTGGCCTATCAGGCCGACGACGATGCATCGATTGTGGAGGTGGTGAGCGGCATTCTGGCCGATGTTCGCCGTCGCGGCGACGAGGCCCTGCTGGATTACACGCGTCGATTCGATCGGCTGAATGTGCCTGATGCCTCGGTCCTCGAGCTGTCGAGCGCCGAGCTGCAGCAGGCGCTGGCTTCGCTGGCACCTTCCGATCGACAGGCGCTCGAAGCTGCGGCTAATCGTATCCGCGGCTACCACGAGCGACAAAAGGCACAGTCCTGGAGCTATGTTGAGGCCGATGGCACGCGACTTGGACAGCGCATCACGCCTCTCGACAAAGTCGGCTTATACGTACCAGGGGGTAAGGCGGCTTACCCATCGTCGGTGCTCATGAATGCCATACCCGCACGCGTGGCTGGCGTGGGCGAGTTGGTGATGGTGGTACCGACACCCGATGGGGTACGCAACGCGGCTGTGCTTGCCGCAGCGGCTATTGCCGGGGTGCAGCGTGTATTCACCATTGGTGGTGCACAGGCGGTGGCCGCGCTCGCCTGGGGCACACAGACGGTGCCAGCGGTCGATAAGATCGTCGGTCCCGGCAACGCCTATGTGGCTGAGGCCAAGCGCCGTGTCTTCGGCGTGGTCGGCATCGACATGATCGCCGGGCCCAGCGAGATTCTGGTGCTGACCGACGGCTCAGTTGATCCCGACTGGGTGGCCATGGATCTTTTCTCCCAGGCTGAGCACGATGAACTCGCGCAGTCCATTCTGTTGTGTCCCGACGCGGATTTTCTGGTGAGAGTGCGCCAGGCCATCGTCAGACTGCTGCCAGGCATGCCCCGACGTTCGGTCATCGAACGCTCGCTGGCTGACCGTGGGGCGCTCATCCGGGTGCGAGACATGTTTGAAGCCTGTGAGATCGCCAATCGCATCGCTGCAGAGCATCTTGAAATTTTGGCTGAAGAGCCCGCCCGCTGGGCCGAGCACATCCGCCATGCCGGGGCTTTGTTTCTGGGCGCCTGGTCCTGTGAGTCTCTGGGCGATTACTGCGCCGGACCTAACCATGTGCTGCCCACCATGCGTACGGCGCGTTTTTCGTCACCGCTGGGTGTGTACGATTTTCAAAAGCGCTCCAGCATCATCGAGATCTCGCGCGAGGGCGCGCAGCAGCTCGCGCCGGTGGCGGCGCAACTGGCCCGACGTGAAGGACTCGAGGCGCACGCCCGCAGCGCCGAATATCGTTTGGGCGTTCGACCGCAAGAGACACCATGAGCCATTCGACCAAGCAGTCCCCGGCCGATCTCATCCAGCCTGAGATCCTCGCCATTTCCAGCTATCACGTGCCCTCGGCACAGGGGCTGATCAAGCTCGACGCGATGGAAAACCCTTACCGGTTGCCGCTGTCATTGCGAGAAGAATTGGGCCGACGCTTAGCCGAAGCGCTCATCAATCGTTATCCCGCGCCCAGCTACTCGGGCCTTAAAAAGGCTATCCGGTCAAAGCTGGGCGTGCCCGAGGGCTTTGATGTGCTCCTGGGTAATGGTTCAGACGAACTTATCACTCTGATCCTAGTGGCGACGGCCCGACCGGGCGCCTGCGTACTGGCCCCAGTGCCTTCATTCGTGATGTACGAGATGTCCACGCGGTTTGCGGGCTCGCGCTTTGTCGGTGTGCCTCTGGCCAGCGATTTCAGCCTTGATCTGCCGGCTATGCTAAGTGCGATTGACCAGCATCAGCCGGCGGTTGTTTTTCTGGCCTATCCCAATAACCCAACCGGAAATTGTTTTTCGTCTGAGGCCATTGAAGCCATCCTGCAGCGGGCGCCCGGGCTGGTGGTGCTTGATGAGGCGTACCAACCCTTTGCGCTTGATACCTGGATGCCAGCGCTTGCCTGGTGGCCCAATCTGGTCGTGATGCGAACCTTGTCTAAACTGGGTCTGGCCGGCCTGCGCCTGGGATACATGGCGGCGGCCACCCCCTGGATCACCGAGTTCGATAAGGTTCGTCCGCCATACAACGTGGGCGTACTGAACGAGATCGCTGCTGAGTTTGCGCTGGATCATCTCGACGTATTGGATGCTCAGGCGGCGCAGTTACGTCAGGCGCGTGCTTCTCTGGCAAAAGCGTTGCGCATGCTTCCAGTCCTCCAGGTGTTCGATTCGCGCGCCAATTTCATTCTGGTTAGGGTTGTCGACGGCGCTGGCACGCATGCGCGGCTGAGAGAATGCGGTATTTTGGTTAAAGACGTCGGTAGAATGCACCCGCTCCTGGAGAATTGCCTTCGGTTGACGGTGGGTACCCCGGCCGAGAACACGGCGCTGCTTGACGCCTTGCGACTGGTCCTGCCCGAACCGACCAGGCCCGACTCCCGCTCGAAGTAATCACTCTTACAAACCGTCATGACCGCCTCCGCATTGTTACGTCACGCTGAAGTCAGTCGAAATACAGCCGAGACCCAGATCAGGGTCAGCATTGGTCTTGACGGCACGGGCCGTCAGCGGCTCGCGTCGGGCGTGCCTTTTCTTGACCACATGCTTGACCAAATCGCCCGACACGGATTAATCGATCTCGAGATCGAAGCTAAAGGTGACCTGCATATCGACGCTCACCATACCGTTGAAGATATCGGCATCACGCTGGGTCAGGCATTTGCAAAGGCGCTTGGCGATAAGCGCGGTATTCGTCGTTACGGTTATGCCTACGTGCCGCTTGATGAGGCGTTGTCCAGGGTCGTCGTTGATCTATCGGGCAGGCCTGGACTGATCTGGCAGGTTGAGTTTCGTCGCGCCATGATCGGCAGCTTTGACGTTGATCTGGCCCATGAGTTTTTTCAGGGCTTTGTCAACCATGCCCAGGTCACCGTGCACATCGACAATCTGCGCGGTGACAACGCGCACCATCAGTGCGAGACCATATTCAAGGCGTTTGCCAGAGCACTGCGCATGGCGATCGAGCCCGATGCACGCGCAGCGGGGCTGTTACCCTCGACCAAAGAGGCTCTGTAGCGCCTGGGCACCTGATCGAATCGCATTCGAGATTCCTATGACGCGCATCGCGGTGGTCGACTATGGCATGGGCAACCTGCGCTCGGTGGCAAAAGCGCTCGAGCATGTTGCGCCGCACGCGCGGGTGCAGGTCACCGGCGACCCTGCGCAGATCGATACCGCTGACCGGGTGGTCTTTCCGGGCCAGGGTGCCATGCCAGACTGTATGGCGCATTTAGACCAAGCGGGCTTGCGCCAGGCGGTGCTGCGCGCAGCCGCCACGCGCCCCTTCTTGGGCGTGTGCGTGGGCGAACAGATGCTGTTTGACTGGAGCGCAGAGGGCGATACGCCTGGCCTGGGCCTATTCGCCGGGCGCGTGTTGCGCTTTCCGCCGCAGTCTATGTACCTGGCCGACGGTACCCGTCTGAAGGTTCCCCACATGGGCTGGAATCGGGTGCGGCAGTTGCGCTTCCATGCCTTGTTCGAAGGCGTACCCGATGACGCCTATTTTTATTTTGTGCATAGTTATTTTGCGCAAGCGACCGATCAGCGCCTGGTTATGGGGGAGAGTGAACACGGAGTTCGCTTTACCTGCGTGGTTGCGCGGGATAACATCTTTGCTACGCAGTTTCACCCCGAAAAAAGCGCCGCCTGCGGCCTCAAGTTATACGAGAACTTCGTCCGCTGGAATCCCTGAACCGCGCTGGTCGCGGCGGCAGGCTGCACGCTCCCCGCTCAGCGCACGTACCTTTGCACTCAGATGCTGCTTATCCCCGCTATAGATCTTAAGGACGGCCGCTGTGTGCGGCTCCGCCAAGGTGACATGGATGACGCTACGGTCTTCTCCGAAGACCCTGTCGCCATGGCACGACACTGGCTCGACAAAGGCGCTCGCCGACTACACCTCGTTGATCTCAACGGTGCAGTGGCTGGCCAGCCGCGCAATGCCAGCGTTATTCGCGCCATCATCGATGAGATTGCTGGCCGCATCCCCGTTCAGCTGGGTGGCGGGCTGCGTGACCTCGACACCATCGAGCGCTATCTCGATGGTGGCCTGTCTTACGTCATCATCGGCACGGCGGCGGTGAAAAACCCAGGCTTTCTGCATGATGCCTGCGGTGCCTTTCCGGGTCAGGTCATCGTGGGGCTTGATGCCAAGGACGGCCGCGTCGCCACTGATGGCTGGAGCAAACTCACCAAGCATGATGTGGTCGATCTTGCGCGCAAGTTTGAAGACTACGGCGTTGAGGCTGTCATCTACACCGATATCGGTCGTGACGGCATGCTCACCGGGGTCAATATCGAGGCTACGGTTCGCCTTGCCCGAGCCCTGAAAGTGCCGGTGATCGCATCCGGGGGGCTGGCCGGCATTGCCGATATTGACGCTTTGTGCGCGGTCGAAGACGAGGGTGTCGAAGGTGCTATCCTGGGCCGGGCGCTCTATGAAGGTCACATTGATCTGGCTAGCGCGCAGGCCCGTGCTGATGAGCTCAACGGCTGACCCGAGTGCTCACCAAGCGCATCATCCCCTGTCTCGACGTCACTGCCGGTCGCGTGGTCAAGGGCGTACGTTTCCTTGAGTTGCGCGACGCCGGTGATCCGGTCGAGATCGCGCGTCGCTACGATGAGCAGGGTGCTGATGAACTCACCTTTCTCGACATTACAGCCTCCAGTGACGAGCGCGACATCATCCTGCAAGTCATTGAATCGGTGGCCGAGCAGGTTTTTATTCCGCTCACCGTGGGCGGAGGCGTACGGGCAGTCGACGATGTACGTCGGCTGCTCAATGCCGGGGCTGACAAAATTTCGATCAATACCGCAGGTTTACAGAATCCAGCGCTCATCGGTGAGGCCAGCGCGCGCTTCGGATCGCAGGCTATCGTGGTCGCGATTGATGCCAAGGCCGATGGCCCGGGACGCTGGCAGGTGTACACCCACGGGGGCCGTCGTCCCACTGGGCGCGATGTGCTTGACTGGGCCCGTGAGGTTGAAACTCTGGGGGCCGGTGAGATCCTGCTCACCAGCATGGATAGGGACGGTACCCGGCAGGGCTTTGATCTCGAGCTCACCCGTGCGGTGTCCGATGCTGTCGGAATCCCCGTGATTGCTTCGGGTGGCGTGGGGTCGCTTGAGCATCTGGCCGAGGGCGTGGTCCAGGGGCGTGCCGATGCGGTGTTGGCTGCCAGCATTTTTCACTTCGGCGAATACACCATCGGGCAGGCCAAGCGATTCATGGCTGACCGCGGTATTGCTGTTCGGCTCGAATGAAAGGCCGGGGTGTGGATAAGTCGCATCAGCAGCCATCAACCAATGCCTGGCTGGATGCGGTCGCCTGGAACCACGATGGACTGGTGCCTGCTATCGCCCAGGATGCCGCCAGCGGTCGGGTGCTGATGGTCGCCTGGATGAACCGTCAGGCACTCGCTGAGACCTTTGCAAGCGGACGGGCGGTCTATTGGTCCCGTTCGCGGGGGCGTCTCTGGCGCAAGGGCGAAGAATCAGGCCACACCCAGACGGTACGGGAAATCCGGCTCGACTGTGATGGCGATGTGCTATTGCTGGCAATCGACCAGGTCGGCGGTATGGCCTGCCATACGGGCCGTGAGTCGTGTTTTTTTCGCCGACTCCAGGACGGTACCTGGATGGCCGTTGATCCTGTCATGAAAGACCCGGAGCTCATTTACCGATGAACCCGCAGGCTTGCCCAGCGCCCGAATCCGGCACAGACGTTCTTGATCGACTGGCTCGTGTGATTGAGTCGCGTCGTGGCGTCAATCCTGACCAGTCATACGTTGCGCGCTTGCTCGCACGCTCACCCGATGCCGTGCTGAAAAAAATTGGTGAGGAAGCCACAGAGACGGTCATGGCCGCAAAGGATGGCGACCCCAACCGTATCGTTGCCGAAACCGCTGACCTCTGGTTTCATTGTCTGGTGATGCTGGCGCACTATGGGCTTCATCCGTCTCAGGTGCTGGCAGAGCTCGCTCGCCGCGAGGGACTCTCAGGCCTGGAGGAAAAAGCATTGAGAAAGGCTGTTGCCCGTGAACAAAGCGGCGATTAGGCGCCACTGCTCGTTTTCGCTCACGAGGTCTGCCCTGGAGAAACATAGTGTCTGGTGATATCCATTCCTGCATTTTTTGCCGCATCGTTCGCGGCGAAATTCCAAGCCGTAAGGTTTATGAAGACGAGCACATCCTCGCCTTCCACGACATTAACCCCGCTTCGCCGGTGCACTTTCTCATGGTGCCCAAGCGGCATCTGGTCAACCTGCTCGATGCCGATCTGAGCCACCAGGCGTTGCTGGGCCATCTGTTCGGCTCGGTGGGCAAACTAGCCCGACAGGAGGGCCTTGGCGACGGTTTTCGTGTCATAGTCAACAACGGAAAGTCCGGAGGGCAGGAGGTGTATCATCTTCACGTCCATGTCCGGGGTAGCCCGGGCGGTGCCGTTCGCGAAACGGTTGCCGAGTAGTTCAATCGAGGCCAGCCTTACACAGGGGCGCCTCAATCATCAGGAGCAAACGATGGGAGCGATGAGCATCTGGCACTGGTTGATCGTGCTTGTGATCATCATGCTGGTATTTGGCACGAAAAAGCTGCGCAATATCGGCAGTGATCTGGGTGGTGCGGTCAAGGGGTTTAAAGACGGCGTGAAAGATGGCGCGACCAAGGGCGGTGATGGCTCTGAAAATGCGCCGCCTGCCACGTCTACAGCGCAGGTCGCTGGCGCACCTGCTGCTCAGCCGGCCGCCAAAACCATTGACGTCGAGGCCAAGGAAAAGCACTGAGCGCAGCCTTGTCCCCGTATCGCAAGTGGTCGAGCGGCTGCTTCAGGCCGCTCGATTCGTTTCGAGGGCCTTGCGGCCGAGGTGCCTGAGTCTTCTGAGCCTGAACGCGTCCAATGTTCGATTTCGGTTTTAGCGAAATGGCGGTCACCGCCCTGGTCGCGCTGGTGGTGTTGGGCCCCGAGCGCCTGCCTCGGGTCGCCCGCCAGATGGGCCAGTGGATGGGCAAGTTGCAGCGCTACGTGTCTGATGTGAAGGCCGATATCAATAAGCAGATGGATCTCGAGGACTTGCGCAAACTGCAGACCGAGGTCAAGTCTGCCGCCCAAGAGGTTGAGTCATCGGTGCGATCTGCGGTTGATGGCGCTCAATCTGAGTTTGATTCAATCTCCAAGTCCTTTGAAGATAAGCCGGTTGAGCCGGCTACAGACTGGGACCGAATCTACGCGCATCGGCGAATGCGCGAGCGCATTCGCGATCGTCGGGTCGAGCGCGATCGAGAACTACGCCGCAAGCGCCCCAAACGGCGCTTTTACCGCGGCTGAGGCAGACATGGCCCAGGAAGAAAGCTTTATTTCGCATCTGGTCGAGCTGCGCGACCGCCTGATCAAGTCCCTGATCATCGTTCTGCTCATGTTCGGGGTCTGTTTCTATTTTTCGCGCGATATCCTCTGGTTCCTGTCCCTGCCGCTTTATGACGCATTGCCTGCGGGCACGCGGCCGGTGTTCCTGGCCGGAGAGGGTGCTTTCTTCACCCTGACCAAAGTGGCGTTTCTGTCGGCCTTACTGTTCTCGCTGCCTTGGGTCTTGTATCAGGCTTGGGCCTTTGTCGCACCCGGACTTTATGTGCACGAGAAGCGGTTTGCGCTGCCCCTCATCTTTTCAAGCGTGTTCTTTCTGGTGGTGGGCATCAGCTTTGCCTACCTGTTTGTTCTACCCGCGGCCTACAAGTTCTTCTTTGCTTTTGCCGAGGGGACAGGCGCCGAGGTCATGCAGGACCTGCAGAAGTACTGGGATTTCACGCTGGCGATTTTTTTCGGGTTTGGTCTTGCCTTTGAAGTGCCCGTGGTCGAAATGCTGCTGGTCAAGCTGGGCATGGTCACGACCGAGCAGTTACGGCAGATTCGCCGCTATGTGGTGGTCGGTGCCTTCATTGCCGCAGCCATTCTGACGCCCCCAGATGTGCTCAGTCAGTTCATGCTGGCCATACCGCTCATCCTGCTCTATGAGCTGGGCATTTTCCTGTCGGGTTTTCTGAAGGCGTATAGCCGAGGCCCTGAGGTCGACGAGCCCGACACCGCCGAGGAAGGCGCGGCAAAGTCAGAGGCCGCCCCGACTGGCACTGGCGTGTCAGGCGAGCAGGCGGCGGCTCAGACGGCTACCGTTCAGTCCGAAACGCCCACGGCTGGCAAGTCCTGACAGCGGGCCGCTCTGGCTATGCCGGGGCGTCGATAAACCACTCAGTAGCGGGCGGGTCGGCTATCCCGGCGCTCAGATAAGCCTCTGAGCGGTGAGCGGGTTGCCACAGCTGGCGTAACGCGCGCTTAAACCGGATTGTCGTCATCGATAAACTGATGACCGATCCCCAGCCGCCGGCCCAGTTCTGCACCTAGCGCCTGCACGCCGAAACGTTCGGTAGCGTGATGGCCGGCTGCCAGGTACACCACGCCAGCCTCGCGGGCCAGGTGAGTGGTGCGCTCTGAGATCTCGCCGCTGACAAACAGGTCAGCGCCGCCGTCAATCGCGGTCTGTAGCAGGTCTTGCGCAGCGCCGGTACACCATGCCACGCGTCGTACCGGGCGTTCTAGTGCGCCGACTGCCAGGGGTTTTCGGCCCAATCGACGCGCGACGAGGCGCACGATGGCGGCTGCAGCCAGGCTTTGCGATAGATCATGCCAGCACACCAGTCCGTCATCGCCAAGTCGACCATCAATCGCCCAGTCAAGACGCTTGCCCAGCTGCGCATTGTTACCAAGCTCAGGATGCACATCGAGCGGCAGGTGATAGGCAAACAGGTGCATGCCGCTGGCCAGCAGTTCGGCTATACGAGTACGCCGCGGACCCAGTATGCGTGCATCTTCGCCGCGCCAGAACCAGCCGTGATGCACCAGCAGTGCATCAGCCTGAGTCTGATGTGCTGCGCGAATCAGCGAAAGACTTGCGGTGACACCACAGACCACACGACGGATAGGTCGATTACCTTCCACCTGCAGGCCGTTTGGGCAATAATCCTTAAAGCGGCTCGCGCCCAAAATGTCTTCAATACAGGCCTGCAACTGGGATGCCTGTATGGCCGCCGGGCGTCCGGATCCCTGCTCGTCTGAGCTGCGTTTCATGGTCAAAAAACTCTGGTTGGTTTTTGCGCAGACGGTTACCGTACTGCTCGCAACGGTGTTTACCCTGTCGGTGCTCAGGCCGGAGTGGCTGCCTGCGCGCCTGGGCGGGGTGTCAGCGGGTTTTCGGGCTCCTCCGGCAGCCTCCGATACCCCTAGGCATTCCGCGATTCTGTCATACGGCGAGGCCGCGCAGCGAGCCATCCCCGCGGTAGTCAACATTTACACGGCCAAAGCGGTGCGTATGCCGCCTGGGCATCCTCCAGTCGACCCCCGACGGGCACCCGGTGAGTCGCCGGGCGAGCGACCTAGCAGCAGCCTGGGTTCGGGCGTCATTGTGTCGCGCGACGGCTATGTGCTTACCAATCATCACGTGGTCGAGTCGTCCGACGAAATCGAGGTGCTCATGGCCGACGGCAGCCGTGCGCGTGCCCGGCTGGTGGGCAGTGACCCCGAAACCGACCTGGCGGTGCTGCGCATCGCAGGGCGCTCCTTGCCCGCCATTGAATTCGGTGAATCAGACAGCGCCCGGGTGGGCGATGTCGTGCTGGCCATTGGAAACCCCTTCGGCATGGGGCAGACGGTCACGATGGGGATTGTCAGCGCGCTGGGGCGAACGCAGCTTGGTATCAATACGTTTGAAAATTTCATTCAGACCGATGCCGCGATCAACCCGGGCAATTCGGGGGGTGCCCTGGTCGATAGTCAGGGGCGTCTGATCGGCATCAACACCGCGATTTATTCGCGTACGGGCGGATCACTGGGCATCGGATTTGCCATTCCGGTCTCAACGGCCCGCAACGTCATGGAGCAGATCATTCGCACCGGCGCGGTCACGCGCGGTTATATCGGGGTTGAGCCGCAGGACATCACGCCCGAACTGGCCGACGCATTCCGTCTGCCGCGTCGTGAAGGCGCCATCATCACGGGCGTACTGCGCAATAGCCCAGCCGAGCGGGCGGGTGTTCAGGTGGGCGATATTCTGGTATCGGTCGAGGGTAAGCCTATTGCCAACACTGCCATCATGCTGAACACCATTTCCCAGCTGGCCCCGGGCACTAAGGCGCGCTTCCGATTTCTGCGCCATTCGCGCGAGATTGAAGTCCTGATTACCGTGGGGCGCAGGCCCGTGCCTGGGCAAAAGCGCGAATAGTTGCGCGGCCGGTCATGCATAACCAATATGGCGGGTCGGCTTTGCCATCCCAGGATGAGGTCCAGGCGCTAGTATGCGCAGCTGTGCGCTCGGGTCATCCTCATAGACCACTGAGCCCGCGCATTGATTTCACTTCAGGAGAAAGATGTCATGACAACCCGTCGTCAGTTCGTGATCAAGGTACTTCCTGCCGCAGCGGCACTCGCTGGCGTGTCCGGCAATCTGGTTGCTCAGCCCGCCAAGCTTGAGGAGTCTGATCCGATCGCCCAGGCCCTGGGCTACAAGCACGATGCCACCAAGGTTGACAAGGCCAAGTTCCCCACCTGGGCGGCTGACCGCAAGTGCAATAACTGCCAGTTGTATGCGGGTAAGGCCACCGATGCATGGGCCGCCTGCGCAGCCGTTGGCAATAAACAAGTTGCCGGCCCTGGCTGGTGCTCGGCATGGGTCAAGAAAGCAGGCTAAACATCGGTTTTCAGGGGCGGATCGCCTGCGCTCGGTGTAGGGGCTTTAATTGCGGCACCGCAATAAGCTAAAATGATGGGTTACTAAATCGAGCGATCCCTTCAGTCATGAGCGAATCCGCCCTACCCCCTCCCTCTTCAGTCGACTCTTCACGTCGCACAGCTATCGGACTGGCAGCCGCCTGTGGCGGTGTCGGTGGAGTAGCAACCGTTATTCCTTTCGTCAGCACGTTTGCGCCCTCCGAGAAGGCCAAGGCGGCCGGCGCTCCCGTTGAGGTCGATGTCTCGGCGATGTCGCCTGGTGAACTCAAGCGGGTTGAGTGGCGCGGCAAGCCGGTATGGGTGTTGCGCCGCACGCCTGAAATGCTGGCAACGCTGAAAGCCACCGAAGAAAAAGTGGCAGATCCTGCCTCGATTCGCACGGCTTATCCCACGCCTGACTACGCCAAGAACGCGCATCGATCGATCAAACCAGAGTTTCTGGTGGTTGTGGGCATCTGCTCGCACCTGGGATGCTCGCCCTCTGACAAGTTCCAGCCGGGGGCGCAACCGTCTCTGCCTGACGACTGGGCAGGCGGCTTTCTGTGTCCCTGCCACGGCTCGACCTTCGATCTGGCAGGCCGCGTTTACAAAAACAAGCCGGCCCCTGACAACCTTGAAGTGCCGCCGCACAAGTATTTGTCGGACGCACGTATTCTGATCGGTGACGACAAGGCCTGATCGCAGGGCCGTGTGCCAAGTCGTCGGCATCTCTTAACGGATGCGGACACTGGCAGGCGGCCGCGACTTCCCGGCCCACACGCATACACCTGGACCTGAACACACCACCCGCGCGCACGTTTCGGCGAGGAGCAAACAAGATGGCGCAGCAAAAACCGATTGAAACCTCCGGTCTTCTTGGCTGGGTTGATCAGCGCTTTCCGCTGACCGCGACCTGGAAAGCACACCTGTCTGAGTATTACGCGCCCAAGAATTTCAATTTTTGGTACTTCTTCGGGTCACTGGCCATGCTGGTGCTGGTCATTCAGATCGTTACGGGCATTTTTCTGGTGATGCACTACAAGCCTGACGCGTCACTGAATGCCGCGGGTATTCCGGTGGCTTTCGCCTCGGTCGAGTACATCATGCGTGATGTGTCCTGGGGCTGGCTGGTTCGCTATCTGCATTCCACAGGTGCTTCCGCGTTCTTTGTCGTGGTGTACCTGCACATGTTCCGTGGGCTTATTTACGGGTCTTACCGCAAGCCGCGCGAACTGGTCTGGATCTTCGGCTGTCTCATCTTCCTGTGTCTGATGGCTGAGGCTTTCTTCGGATATCTGCTTCCCTGGGGTCAGATGTCGGATTGGGGGGCTCAGGTCCTCGTCAACCTATTCGCAGCTCTCCCCTTCATCGGCCCCGAGCTGTCAGTGTGGATTCGCGGCGACTATGTGGTCGGTGACGCAACGCTGAATCGCTTTTTTGCCTTTCACGTGATCGCCATTCCGTTGGTTCTGCTGGGCCTGGTGGCTGCGCACATTGTGGCGCTGCACGAGGTTGGGTCCAACAATCCAGATGGTGTGGATATCAAGGCCAAAAAAGATTCGGCCGGGCGCCCGATTGACGGCATCCCTTTCCATCCCTACTACACGGTGCATGACATTCTGGGCGTGTCGGTCTTCCTGATCGCATTCTCAGCCATTGTGTTTTTTGCGCCCGAGTTTGGTGGCTACTTCCTCGAGTACAACAACTTCATACCGGCTGATCCGCTCAAGACGCCTGCGCATATTGCTCCGGTGTGGTACTTCACGCCCTACTACTCGGTGCTGCGGGCCGTGACCGAAGACTTCCTCACCTATTGGATGACGCCCTTCCTCGTGCTGTATGCGCTACTGGTTGTCGCCACGGCGCGCCAGGCTAGCGTTAAGCTGATTACCGTGCTGGCAGTCGCGGCGCTGGTCGGTGGCTTCTTCGTGGTTGAGGCCAAGTTCTGGGGGGTGGTTGCCATGGGCGCTGCGGTAATGGTGCTGTTTACCCTGCCCTGGATTGACAACAGCCCGGTTCGTTCCATTCGTTACCGTCCGGGCTGGCACAAATGGGTGTACGGACTGTTTGTGGTGGTGTTTGTGGTGCTGGGCTACCTGGGGGTCAAGCCGCCCGAGGAGACCCTCAATCTCATCGCCAAGATCGGCACCCTGCTGTACTTTGCGTTCTTCATGCTGATGCCGTGGTGGAGTGCCATGGGTGAGTTCAAGACCGTACCTGACCGAGTCACGTTTGCTGCGCACTGAGCCGGAGCATTAAAAAAATGAACAAACTGTTGTCCTTATCGGTTGCCGCGCTCTCGGCCCTGTTCATCGGCTCAGCTCAGGCCGCTGGTAGCGACTACCCGCTCGATCGGTTTCCGGTTGAAAAGCTCACGGATCAGGCGGCGCTTCAAAACGGTGCTAAGGTGTTCGTGAACTACTGCCTCAACTGTCATGGCGCGTCCGCCATGCGCTACAACCGCCTGCGCGATATTGGTCTCACTGAAGACCAGATTCGACGAAATCTTATGTTCACCGCCACCAAGGTTGGCGAACCCATGACGGTGGCCCTGCGCGCAGATGATGCCAAAGAGTGGTTTGGTGCACTGCCCCCTGACCTCTCGTTGATCGCGCGCGCGCGATCGTCGCAATCGGGCACCGGCTCCGACTGGCTGTACACCTATCTGCGGGCCTACTATCGGGACGCCACTCGAACGACTGGCTGGAATAACGCCTTGTTCGAAAACGTCGGCATGCCCCATGTGTTGTGGGATTTGCAGGGCTCGCGGGGCGCCACCATTGAAGATGTCCGTGAAGTTCGCGATCCCAAGACCAATGCGTCAACCGGGTTTGCCCGTACGGTGGTCAGTTTTGATGGGACGGGCCTGCGCTCTGAGCGCACTGAGAAAATCGAGGCTGGCGGGCATCCGCATGCCGGCAAAACCATCAAACTGGGCAAGCCCGAGGGTGGGCAGCTATCGGCGGCTGACTATGACAAGCAGATTGCCGATTTGGTGGCCTTTATCACCTACATGTCCGACCCCACCGCTGCTCAGCGCACGCGGCTGGGCGTCTGGGTGCTGCTGTTTCTCACGATCTTCACCGTTTTCGCCTGGCACCTCAATCGGGTGTACTGGAAAGACGTCAAGTAAGTCTGCGACTGCCTGACGGGCGGGCAGGTCGGTGCCTGACGACCTGCCCGTTAATGTTTTCAGACTGGCCACTGTTTCTGGAGCTCTAAACCATGATGGTCCTGTACTCCGGCACTACCTGCCCTTTCTCACAGCGCTGCCGCTTTGTGCTGTTCGAAAAGGGCATGGACTTCGAGATTCGCGACGTTGATTTGTACAACAAACCCGAAGACATCTCGATCATGAATCCGTATGGCCAGGTACCCGTTCTGGTCGAGCGCGATCTGATTCTGTATGAATCCAATATCATCAATGAATATATTGATGAGCGCTTTCCGCATCCGCAGCTCATGCCGGCAGATCCGGTGATGCGCGCGCGAGCACGACTGTTTCTGTTCAACTTTGAGCGCGAGCTGTTTGTGCATGTTCAGACGCTCGAGCGTCGCGATCCCGCCAAAGACGCTCAGAAAAATCAAGAAAAGGCGCGCCACCAGATTCGTGATCGGTTGACTCAGCTCACGCCAATCTTCATCAAGAACAAGCACATGCTGGGCGAGGAGTTCTCCATGCTAGATGTGGCCATCGCTCCGCTTCTGTGGCGCCTTGATCACTACGGCATTGAGTTACCCAAGACGGCGGCTCCGCTCTTGCGTTACGCTGAGCGCATTTTCTCTCGTCCGCATTACATCGAGGCGCTCACGCCCTCCGAGAAAGTCATGCGCCGCTGACCTTGAATCGCATGTCGTCCACACATATCGCTCATGACTGAACTCTCGACCAAACCCTATCTCATACGCGCCATTCACGCATGGTGCAGCGATAGCGGCTACCGACCCTACATCGCGGTTCTCGTCGATGAGCGCACGATCGTGCCGCGCGAGTATGTTCGTAATGGCGAAATTGTGTTGAACGTATCCGATCAGGCTACCAATCGGCTTCGCATCGGAAATGATCTGGTCGAATTCGAAGCGCGTTTTTCGGGTGTGGTGCGAAGCGTTTCGATTCCCATCGACAACGTCTCGGCCATCTACGCGCAAGAGACTGGCCATGGAATGGCGTTTGACGTACCTAAACCGCTGGCTGTACCGCCCGCAGACAGTGCTGAGCCGCCCGCGGCGCTCCAGGCAGCCGACGCTTCTTCGGCCCCGGCGGCCGTTGCGTCAGGCAAGCGCGCTAACTTAGTCGCCGTACCTGATACCGGGCCGCCTGCGTCGGCAGTCTCAGCTCCACAGCCAACTGAATTGACCCGCAAGGCCAGTAAGGGTCCCCGTGTGGTCGCGCCGCGTGCCAGTGGGTCGGTGCGCGGAAGACCGGACGCCGCTACCGTAGCGTCCCCCAATTCTGCCGATCAAGGTGAGACCGTCGTAGCGACACCCGCGCGAGCCAAATCTGGCTCACGACGTTTGCGGGCCGTGCAAGATGGTGACGACAAATCCGCGCCAGCGTCTTCAGTGACCGCAGAAACATCCATTGCTAAGGGAGCCACCGAAGACACACCGCCAGATGAGCCACCGCCAGGCCGTCCTTATCTCAAGCGGATCAAATAGCGTCCAGGCGGCGAGGTCTTTGCAGCACATGCCGGCTTAGCTCAGTTGGTAGAGCAACCGCCTTGTAAGCGGTAGGTCACCTGTTCGAGTCAGGTAGCCGGCACCAATTCAAGACTGAGGCCGCGGTTACTCGGCCAGCCAGGCGCGCAGGGTGGCCTTCAGGGCTCTCCATCGATCGTAAACAAAGCCCAGTACGCGCGTATACCAGGGCAGATCAAGTACGACGACCGCATAGAATTGCTGTGGTGACTTCATGGCTGTGGCAACGGGCACCGACCATTGCACCGAACGGCCATCGCTCGCGATGTTTCCGTTTGACTCGAGCACTCGGGGTGCCTGAACCGTCCACTTGAGCGCGCGGCCTGCAAACAGGCTTTCAGCCAGCGCAGCGCCACCCAGATTCTCAAGCGAGCGATCTCGGCTATCGCCCAACGTGACCCGGCTTTCAATGCGAAGGGTGTTGTCGTCGATGCGCTCGACCATTAATGTGCCCATGCGTGACTCAGTGCTCCCACCCAGAGAGCCTGCTAAAGCCACCGTTGGAGCGCTGAGCTGCATTCGGCAGACTACATTACCTGCAGCACTCGTCTCGGAGGTGTCAACCTGCACACCCTTGGCAGCGTCCGCGCGTGCCTGCTTAAACAAGTCATCACAGACTTTCTTGCCGGCGTCACCCATGGTGGCCAACGCAGCTAGCTTTGCGTCGAGACGAAATTCCGCCGTGTACGTCGCTCGATGAGTATCGACCGAGATCGATTGCTCAAGATCGAAGCAGCCGCCCAGAAGACTCAGTGACAACACCGCGGCGAACCGCTGCAATCGACGAGCCTGAAGCAATGAAAGGCAGGGCATCATGAGGGTTTAGGCTCTATCCACTTGTTGA
This sequence comes from Pseudomonadota bacterium, assembly GCA_039800325.1. Taxonomy (GTDB): domain Bacteria; phylum Pseudomonadota; class Gammaproteobacteria; order Burkholderiales; family Burkholderiaceae_E; genus SYIM01. Next base: position 50,263 of record JBDLQY010000124.1, read on the forward strand.
CCAACGGCGCTTTCCAGTGCGCCAACCCTTCCAGCAGGCTGTCGACGGTGCTATGCATAATGATCATGCGGCCATGATCAGGCTTCATAAAACCTTCGGTGACTGCATGATCAAGAAAGTTCTGCAGCGAATCGAAAAAGCCATTGACGTTCAGCGCACCGCAGGCCTTGGCTGGCGAACTATGATGGTCATTCAGTTGTGTAAGGGTGGCGACTTCAAAGAGCTCTTCCAGAGTGCCCAGACCGCCTGGCATGGCGATAAAGGCATCAGCCAGTTCTGACATCCTTGCCTTGCGGGCGCGCATGTCAGAAACCACCTCGTGGCGGGTTACGGCAGGGTGCAAATGGCCCCGTTCAAAAAGACGACGATTGATGATGCCGGTAACGTCGGCGCCTGCGGCCAGCGCAGCGTCCGCGAGCACGCCCATCAGACCCATATGCGTGCCCCCGTAAACAAGCCCTATGCCGCGCCTAGCAATGCCTGCGCCTAGCGCACGCGCAGCCGCTGCATAGTCGGGCGAGATCCCGTGATTAGAGCCGCAGAAGACAGCGATACGCCTCACTGATTCAAGACCGTGATGCTTACGCGACGATTACGGGGATCGGCTGGATTAGCCGGCAGGAAAGGCACGGTATCGGCGACACCCTCTAGTCGGGCGAACCGATTTGAAGTGATGCCGGACCCCTCCATGAGCTTACGGGTTGCGTCGGCACGCTCGGTGGATAGCGTCCAGTTATTTCGGCCACTGGCCGGCGAGAAGGCGACGCTGTCGGTGTGCCCGCGAATCGCAATCTTATTGGGCATGCCCTGAAGGCTTTTGGCGACCTCTGACAGCAGTTGCGACGCGCGAGGCTCTAGATCTGATGTGCCCAGCCTGAACATTGAAAAATCGGCCTTGTCGATGATTTCGATGCGTAAACCGTCGGGCTCACGGGTGATCAGAACCTGATCTTTGATGTTTTCAAGCTGCTTGTTCTCGGAGATTTTCTCTTTGATTTCGTTCTGCAGTTTCTGGAAGTTTTCTTCGTCCTGGATTTTTTCCTTGCCGCGGGCTGGATCATTCTTGGGCGCGTCTTCTTGTGGCCCTTCGCGGTTTTGTTCTTCCTGGGTAGAGCCGTCGTCGGTACTGGGGCCACCCTTCGATTGCGGTGTCAAGCGCTCAAGGATGGAGGTTTGCTTGGCAGTGAACTGAAATCCGTCGGGATCAATGATGGAGCGTCCGCCCAGCAGACCGTCAGAACCCGCGAGTTCGCCGAACTTGATCTGGCTGTGAGAGGCGGGACGAAAATACTCTGCGATGCTTTTGCGCTGGCTTGAGTTGGTGGCGCCCAGAAGCCACATCAGCAGGAAGAAGGCCATCATGGCCGTCATCATGTCGGCCAGCGCGATCTTCCAGGCGCCGCCATGCGCACCGCCATGACCTTCTTCGACGATGATCTTGCGGATAATGGGACGTTCGGCCGCAGGGGCCTCTGCCGCCGCCTCGCTGCCTTCCGCAGGTTTGGCGTCTTCGGCAGCGGCATTGGCTGCCGCTTCGTCCTCGGGTTTTTTGGAATCGTCAGCCATCAGCAGTTTCGCAGGAGGCGCTCAGCGGCCCTCGTCAGGCGCCTCGCAGTGCGTCAAAAACCTCGGAGAAACTGGGCTGATTGTGATGGCTGATACAGGCCCGGGCTGACTCAATGACCACGGGCTGCGGTTGACCCTTCAGGTTGGAAACAATCATGTTCATGATGACGTGAAAAACCTGGCCCTCTTCGTCCAGAATCTGACCGAGGCGGTTTGCGAAGGGCTCGAACATGCCATAGGACAGAAACACGCCCAGCATGGTGCCGACCAGCGCTGCGCCGATGAGGGCGCCTAGCACCGCGGGCGGCTGATCGATGGCGCCCATGGTCTTCACCACACCTAGCACGCAGGCAACAATACCCAGAGCAGGCATCGAGCCCGCCATGACGGTAAGGGCGGCTGGCGCCCGCATCGCCTCGTGGTGGTGGGTCTTGATGGCGGTTTTCATGATGTCTTCGACTGCGTCGGCATCGAGGTTACCCTGAGAAATGACCGCCAGCCGCAGCGGATCACAGATCAGCTGAACAACGGAATGATCTTTAGCCAGCTTGGGAAACTCGCCAAAAATAGGGCTGGAATCAGGGTTCTCAACGTGCGCCTCAAGCGCCACCACCCCTTCCTTCTTCATGACGGCCAAAAGCTTACCGACCAGCACGATGAGGTTGAGATAATCTTCCTGCTTCCATTTGGGGCCCGAGATGCACTTGCCAATGCCACCCATCGCCGCTTTAAATACCGGAAAGCTGTTGCCAACTAGCGAGGCGCCAATGGCGGCACCCGCGATGATGACGAATTCAAACGGAGCCGCCTTGATGATGGGCGCCATCTTGCCGCCAGCAGCCACATAGCCGCCAAGCACCGCACCGAACACCACCGCCAGGCCAATAAAGAAAAACATAACGACCCCTCAAGACGGAAATAGACACCACACCCCGATGCACCAGCCAAACAGAAGCTGGAACACCAGATCAAGCAGGTTGCCAAGAATGACGACCGGCAGGCCAAGGTAGGCAACGCAAAGGAACAGACCCACCAGCGTCAGCCGGGGCTTGGGAATGTCATAACCCAGAACGACGTGCCGCCCCGATTTTTCTGACCTGGCCAAACTCAGCTGTGGTAGAGGGGGTATCGGCATGGACCGTGCAATCTTGACCCGGTGGGCGCTTCTTGGGTCGGGGCAGGGCGCGCCTGGACCCATCAGGATCCTATCGACCCTATTATATCGGCATGGACCTCATTTGGGACTCGGTTCCTTCCGGACTTTGGCAACAGCTGCATGCAGATCAGCGTGGCGCGATGCAGCAGTCCTGGCTTTATGGCGAGGCTTTGCGCGCCCTGAGCGTGCCAGTTCATCGCGTTATGGCCTTCGAAAATGGCCGGGCGGTTGCTGCAGCTCAGTTTATGGTGCGGCGAATCGCTGCTTATCTTTCATTGGCCTCCTGCGCGCGCGGACCCGTGTTTTCCCCCGGTCTGGACGCGGACAAACGCCTGCTTTTTTACCGACAGGTTAAGGCCAGTATTCCGACCCGGGCGTTGCGGGTTACGCTGTTTGCTCCTGACTCGCCATTGCAGTCGGTGCAGCAGGAGCTCGCTGGCTTCAAGCGCGTGATGACGGGTTACTCAACCGTCATGATCGATCTGGCACAACCTGCTGAAACCCTGCGGTCCGCTATGGAGGGCAAGTGGCGCAATCGTTTGGTGCGCGCCGAGGCCGAGGGGTCGCTGAAGGTGTTCGTCAATGCCAGTCCGCCCCAGGTACGCTGGTTACTTGCGCGCGAGGGTGAGCAACGTGCCACGCGTAATTTTCGCGGATTGCCCACTGAATTTGTGCAGGCCTGGATGGATGCCGCGCAGTCGCCAGCCAAGGCTTATGCCATCAGCCGTGCCGAGGTTGCGGGCGAGATCGTAGCCGCGATGCTGTTCCTCATCCATGGCAGCGTAGCGACCTATCACATCGGCTGGGCTGACGATACCGGACGTAAACTCAATGCGCATAACCTGCTGTTGTGGCGGGCGATGCAGTATCTGGCCGAACGGGGGGTGGTCGGGTTAGACCTGGGGGGCGTCAACACGCATGCGCTTCCCGGCATTTCGCGCTTTAAGCTGGGAACTGGCGGCGCAGTTGTCACGCTGGCCGGAACGTATTACTGAAAGTACCTTTGCGGCACTGAGTTGCGGACTCAGTTGCGGACTCAGTTGCGCAAAATATCGCCGCACACTGAGCTTAAAACCACCGAGAACAAGGTGTTGGGCTGCACGGTACGCCAGTAACCCCATTCCTCGACCAGAAAGCGCCGCGTACCACCCAGCATATTCTGGCTGAAGCTGCTGACCTGGCCGATGCGGTGCATGCGAATAGAGCAGTCGTATTCGTTGATATAGCGACGTGACAGCACGCCATCCGGGTCGGACGCCTTCAGATCCTGTAATTCGACAACGCGACGGATATTGCCATCGCGCCGCAGGCTTTGCATATCAACGTAAAGCACGGTGCCGCCGGTCTCGCCGACCTTGGTCCAGGGCGACTGCGTTTGCGCGGGTTGCTGTGGTGCCTGTGCCGAAGCTGCCAGTGGAACCAGCAGACTTATGAGAACAAGCGCGGCCATCGAGCGGTGACTCAGCCGGCTTTGCCAAGGCGAGTTGCCTGATGCGAAGGCAAACGGCTGCGCTTGCCAATTGGGTGCTGCTTGAAGCCTTGGCTGACTCAAGTCGTTTATCGCGGCCTGCTTTCTCATGGGTGTGGGTGTCGCTCTCAGGTGCGAGATACTGACACACGAAGCCGGGTCATGAAGCGATCGAGCTGATCTTTACCGATGCCCACCGGTGTGCGCAGCAGGTAGAAACGAGCACCGGGTGAGCAGGGTGGCATGGGCAGGGCGCCTTCGAAGACCTGATAGGCCAGGCTTTCGGGCAGCAGCGCCATGGGATCGATGGACACATTGGCGACGGTGGCTTCGGCAGCGCCCCGCGATGGCAGGTGATTTGAGATGTTCCAGATGGTGCGATTCTGAAAGGCGGATTCTCGCAGCGGCACGCTCACAACGACGAGTTTGCCACCCGCGGTTCTGTGCACGAAATGAATCACCATGGCCACCGGCTTACCGTCGATCTGACCGGATTCAGGGCGGTGAAAATGAATGCTGACAAGATCAAAGATTTCGGGCCCTACTTTCAAAGTTGAACCTGAGCCCGCTGCAATCTGAATCGACTGACCGTTATTAAGCACGCGCAGCACCACGGGCCGGTAGCGCATTTCAAGCGGATGACGCATGGCCTCCGGTGGCGTGGTGCTGCTATCGGTGGCTACTGAAGGCGGGCAGGCGAGCGATAGGCCACCGGTGGGGGAGGTTCCCGTGGCGGGTAGGCCAGCACGGTCTGCTGGCGTGCCACCGCCTGCCCCTGATCCGCTGTCCGTGGCTGATCCGCCTCCAGCGGCTCTGCTGGCCGCCTGCCGCGCCAGATCAGCCTTCTCGAGTTCAGCGACCCGGTTGGCCGCCTCGCGCAAAGCCTCCTCGAGGCCCTGGATCTCGGTTTGCAGTTCTTTGATCTTGCCCTGCTGATCTTTGATGACCTTGACCGCCTCAGTGACCTGGCGACCCAGCTCGCCCCCTTGCTGAGACTTGACGAATGCCAAGGTGCCCAGCCCCGCCAAGAGCGCGAGGACAAGAAAAATACCCACCAGACTTAATATTTTCTTCATGGTGTCGATTCATCGGCTTGATGAGGAGTTTCCGAAATAGGCCCCTCGGATCGGCAATCAGACTTGGCGCGACGCATGCAGGCTGCAGACACGCCTGCTAGTATGATCGTCACCGGACGGCTCAGCTTGAATTCACCCATGAAAAATCTGCTTGGTGGCATCGTAATCGGCATGGTGGCCATGGCGCTTGTTCTTGGCCTAGGCTATGTGTTCTTCGACAATAGCGGCAGCGACCTGCCCAATATCCCGCAGGAGACTGGTCAGCAGCGGCGGGGTACGGGTGTCATGGACTTCATTTGCGAGCTACAGCTTGATCTCGATGGTCAACAGGCGCTTGGCATCAACGCCAACGAGCCGCGGCGCATGTCCATCGTGCAAATCGATTTCGACAAAAAATCGGGCTGGTATCAGGGCACCATTGCCATCTCAGAGGGACGCGCTGGCACCTTGACGGTGAAAGGGCCCAAGCTCATCGTTACGCGGCCGGCTATGTTCCAGCGCTTTGGTACCACCATCAAACAAGAAGAGTTCTCGGTCGACCGTTCGACCGGTGCTTTTGTACAGTCGCTCACTATTCAGGATGGCCGCGTCATCAGCCTTATTCGCGGTACCTGCGCACGGGTTGAAAAGCCGCCGTTCTGATCTAAAGCCCGCCTGTGGCTGGCTCTAACTCAAGAGCGCCCGCCATCCACCGACAAGATTTGCCCTGAAATCCACCCCGCCTGTTCGCTGGCCAGAAACACAGCGGCATTGGCGATGTCGCTGGGCTCGCCGAGCCTGCGCAGATGAATACCCGCTACCAGTTGCCGCTGGCCCTCGGCGCCGTAAGCCTGCCATTGGCGCTCGGTAGAGGGGTTTGAGCGGACAAACCCAGGGGCGATCGCATTGCTGGTGATGCCGTGGGGCCCGAGGTCTTGCGACAACTGCTTTGTAAGACCTACTAGGGCGTGCTTGGCCGCGGTGTAGCCCTGAATTCCTGTAAGGCTGGGCCGCAGGCCGGCCCCGGAGGCAATATTAACGATGCGACCAAACCGTCTTGCTCGCATGGGCACGCTGGCCGCCTGTGCCAGAAAGAAGGCGCCATCGACGTTAGCTCTGAACAGAACCCGCCATTGCTCATCCGATACCGTCTCCATGGGCTGCCCGACCTGCCCGCATACGCCGCCCGCTGAGTTGACCAGAATATCGAGGCGCTTTGATTGCGAGACCACGTCCGCGACCGCCGCATGCGCAGCCGCCTGGTCACTGACGTCAAACACGTGGGCAGTCAAGCCGCGCGCGTCGGCGAACTGTCGTAACCCGGTGCCATCGAGATCCGCCACATGCACTTTCGCGCCCGATTGGGCAAGCGCCAGAGCGATTGCCTGGCCGATACCCTGCGCGGCGCCCGTGACGAGGGCGATACGGCCGCTCAAGTCAATGTTCATTGTCTCGGCCCTCAGCGTGTATCGCAGACTTCTAGTAATGCCTCAAATGTGGTCTCGGACATCGGTCGACGCCCCGCTTCGATGTCGTGAATCAAATCGACCAGGCGCGAGATCGCTGGCGTGGCGATACCGATTTGATCCCCCAGCCTGGCGATAGTGCCAATCTGTGGATCGACCTCAGTACGGCGCTTACGTACGGCCAGATCGCGATAGATTCCAGAATGAGTTTTGGCCGTATGACGGTTGAACTCCGCTAAGGCCGCGATACTGTCGCGTGATGCCTGCAGGGTCGCGTCTGGTGCGAAGGCTGCGGGGTCGAAGCCATTAAAGCCGATGGGCTTTACCGCGCGCGCAGCAGCCACTTTCATGACCTCACGGCCGAGTTGATTGAAAGCCGCGAAGCGGCGCGGGTTGGCAAAGTTGGCCGACATCGAGTCAGCAGTAAGCGCAGTGGCAAACAGCATGGCGCCGTACGCAAGTTTGCCCCAGAGATAGCCCCAGATGTTGTCTGTCAGGACCGCCTGAGGTTCGAACAGGGTGAGCAGCTGATGCATCTGGCGGGTCCGGTCTCGTACCGATGCATCGATTTCGCCAACGACCACCGCGCCTCGATTGCCGAACAGGATACGGCCAGGGCCGAGCCAGTCGGCGCCAAAATTGACGAAGCATCCCATGGTGCGTTCATCGCCCACTCGTTGTGCGATAGCGATTTCATTCAGACCGTTCTGCGCCGACAACACGAAGCCGTCATCGGCCAGATGGGGTACGAGAGCATCAAGCGCAGCCTCGGTGGCCTGTGCCTTGACGGCCAGCACAATACATTTGAAGCGACCGTGAACCTGTGATGGGGTCAGTGCGGCGATACGTTGGGTGAAGTTCTCGACTGGCCCCTCAATGGCCAGCCCCTGCGTTGCGCAGGCGCGGCAGTGTTCATCGACGACATCAACCATGAGTACCCGCTGACCGGCACGCGCCCAGTACGCGCCCAGTGTGCCGCCAATGGCGCCCGCCCCCCAGATCAGAATGGGCTCGTCGGAGGGGGTCATGAGATCTGGCGATGTGTCATGGTGTGCACGTCCGCGTGGGTTGCGACACAGACGACGCCGTCGGAGTGAATCCAGCCTCTAGCCATGCCCTGAGTGTTATACGGAGCGAGCACGTGTCCGGATGCGTCGACCGCAACCATGCCAGCTCCGATACGGTGCGATGCCAACACATCGTGCACTAATTCCTGGGTGGCCTGCCGCAACGACTGACCTGCATACATCATGCGGGCGGCTACATCGTAGGCGGCGACGCGGCGTATGAATATCTCGCCTTGTCCGGTGCACGACACTGCGCAGACGCCGTTGCGAGCGTAGGTGCCTGCGCCAATAATCGGTGAGTCACCAATCCGACCCACGGGCTTGTTGTTGAAGCCGCCAGTGGACGTCGCGGCAGCCAAATGCCCTCGGGCGTCGAGCGCTACCGCACCGACCGTGCCGTGCCGCTCTGCTTCAGTGGCATTGGCCAGCGTGCCGCGCTGGCCTCTGGCTTTCAGCGAGGCGAGAGCTTTGACACGCTGCTCAGTCGTGAAATAGGCGTTGTCGACCATGCTGAGACCCGCTCTTTGTGCGAACTGGTCCGCGGCATCTCCGGCCAGCAGTACGCAATCGGACTGCATGACCGCCCGAGCAGCGAGGATGGGATTACGAATTCTCCTAACGCCGCATACCGCACCGGCTGCAAGCTGGCTACCCTCCATGATGGACGCGTCGAGCTCATGGTCGCCCCGCTCGGTCAGCGCCGCGCCATGGCCCGCATTGAAGTAGGGGCTGTCTTCCAGCACAAGCACACTGGCTGCCACAGCATCCAGCGCCGCCCCGCCACTGCGCAGTACCCGCCAGCCTGCGAGCAGTGAGTCCGCGAGGTGCTCGCGCATCTCTTGCCATTGCGCGCCCGTAAGCAGCTCTGGCGCGAGCGTACCGCAGCCACCGTGGATGCCGATTGCGATGTCTGACATGGTGTTGATTAAATCGATGCTCGGATAAGGAGGGTTAGCGAGCAGGCCGGATATCCATGGCCAGGGTGTCCTCATCAACCCGAGGGGTGATGCTGACCCTGGCCTTCTGCATGGCCCAGGCCGACCCGACCGCCACCAGGGGAAGGCGGGAACGATCAACCGCCAGCAGTTCGTTGGCCTTTTCGAGCAGGCTGCGGCGCTTCTCAAGATCCATCTCGATCGCGGCATCCTGCAGCAGCTTGTCCATGACCGGGTTTTTATAGCCGATCACGTTGAAGGCACCGAAGCGACGCTCTTTGTCGTTAGAGTGGGCCAGAGACGACAGGGTGTAGTGCGCCTCGCCGGTGAGTGTTCCCCACCCGGACATCGACATCGAGAAGTCGCCGCGTGTGCGCGCAGGGAAGAAGACGGCCGTCGGCTGTCCATTGGCGCGTGCATCGATACCTACTGCAGCCAACATCTGTGCGACCGATGTACCCACCTGACGATCTCCGGGTAGCCGGTCGCTGGTGAAGCTGAACGTGACCCGGAACCCGTTGGGATATCCCGCTTCAGCCAGCAGTTGCTTGGCTCGAGTCGGATTGAACGCACGGGGTGGCAAGGTTTTGCTGAACCCGAAGATGCTGGGCGTCACCATCTGGTTCTGCTCTTTGCCCAGTCCCTCCATGGCGATTTCAGCCAAAGCCTTGCGATCGATGGCCAGGTCTACGGCTTCGCGTACGCGCGCATCTTGGAAGGGATTCTTGGCGAGTGCTGAACCGTCTTTAGCCGAGACCTGCGGACTGCTGTCGCGCATGTCCATCTCGAGATTGAACACATAGACGGTGTCGATCTTTTGCACTGTTAAACGTGAATCGCGCGACAGCGCGTCTACGTCAGAGGCCGGCACCCGCACAATGAGATCGACCTGACCAGCCTTGAGCTGAGCCACCCGCGCAGCATCATTGGGGATCTCTTTGCGTACATGCCGCGCCCAGGGTTCCTTGCCGCCCCAGTAGCTGTCGAAACGGTCGAGAATCAGTTGGTCTTTCGGGGTCCACGAGACGAACTTATAAGGACCTGTACCGACGGCAGCTTTGCCACTGTTGAAGGCCTCGTTGGCGCTCTCTTTAGTGAGACCCGCTGCGGCTTTGTGTGAAACGATGAATAGTCGAATGAAATCATTCGGCAGGTTAGGTGCCGGACCGTCGGTTCCGATACGAATGGTAAGCGGGTCTACCACCGTGATGGTCTTTACGCGGCGGATATAGATGGTCGTTGGGTTGGGGCCCGACACCGTCGGGATGCGTTCAATTGAAAATTTCACATCCTCGGCCGTGAAGTCGGAGCCATCGTGAAATTTGACGCCAGGCCTGAGTTTGAACTCCCAGGTGGTCGGGTCGATCGCCGTCCAGCTGGTGGCCAATCTTGGCTCGAGTTCAAGCCCCCGTCCAGACCATACCAGCGTGTCGAAGACATGCTTGAGCGCCTCGGCGTGGGTGCCGCTGGCGGTGAAGTGCGGATCAATAGAGTCAGGGCCCGCTCTGACGCCGATAGTGAGGGTTTGTGCGGCTGCGGGCATGCCCAGTGACAGGGCAGCGGTAACGCCAATCAGGGCAAAACCTGCCCGCATTTTGGACCAGTTCATGAAACGTCTCCTCTGGAAAATATGTGCTGCGAGCTCGGCAACCCCGTTGTGGGGGCGTTAGGCCTTAAGCTTCAAGCCTCAGCTTGACAAGATAAGCCCCGCTCAGTCAAGTTCGCAGCTCGGATGACCGACCTCACGCATGAAAGGATGGCGCGAATGCGCATCGCCGACAGAAACTGGATGCAGATTGAAGCTCAGCTGACACGCGACGATCGGTGTGTCTTGCCACTGGGCAGTGTGGAGCAGCATGCCTACCTGAGCCTGTGCGTTGACATGATTCTGTCGGAGAAGGTCGCCGTGGATGCGGCCGAGCCTCTAGGCATACCCGTATATCCAGCCCAACCCTTCGGCATCACCCCGTATTTCAGCGACTTTCCGGGGACGATCAGCCTGCGTATGTCCACCTATATCGCCTTGGTCGATGACATTCTCGAAAGTCTTTATCGAAGCGGCTTTCGGCGCATTTTGCTGGTTAACGGTCATGGCGGTAACTCGCCGATTCAAGGCTTTCTTAGCGAGTGGATGAGCCGCCGTCGCGATGCGCGTGTGCGGTTGCACGACTGGTGGAAGTCGCCGCGCACCTGGGCCTGTGTCCAGGCCATCGATCCGGCTGCCTCTCACGCCAGCTGGATGGAGAACTTCCCCTGGACGCGATTGGCCGGGGTGGTTATGCCTGAAGGTGCCAAACCCGTCGCTGATTATGCGCGGCTGCAAGTCTCTAATCCTGCTGAGGTTCGCGCAATCGTGGGCGACGGCAACTACCACGGTCGCTACGCGCGCAGCGACGAAGATATGACCCGTCTCTGGCAGGTGGCGGTTGAGGAAACCCGCGAAATTCTCGAACGTGGTTGGCCCTGAGGTGAGGCTGTGAACGCCTGCTGTTTGGCATCTGCGAGGCGCGCATGCTGGCTTTTCTGATTCAGCGCGTTTTACAGGCACTCGCGGTGATGCTGGTGATATCGCTGCTGGTTTTCCTGGGTGTCTTCGCGGTGGGCAACCCGATTGATGTTCTGATCTCGCCCGATGCTACCCAGCAGATCCGAGAAGAGACCATTCGTCGCTACGGCTTCGATCTGCCGTTGTGGCAGCAGTACCTGGCCTTTCTGGGTCGACTGGTGCAGGGGGACCTCGGCCGATCATTCGTCTTCAATATGCCGGTGCTCGAGCTGATCATGTCGCGCCTGCCGGCCACACTGGAGCTGACCCTGGTTGCTGTCTTGGGCGCCACCCTGATTGGCGTCCCCCTGGGAATGTTCGCAGGCTATAAACCCGATCATCCCCTGGCGCGCTTGGCCATGGGTTTGTCGGTGCTTGGATTTTCGGTACCGACTTTCTGGATCGGCTTGGTGCTTATCCTGACGTTTGCCGTCTGGCTGGGTTGGCTGCCTGCCGGCGGGCGTGGCGACACGGCCGCGTTGTTTGGCATTGAGTGGAGCGTGCTCACTGCCAATGGCTGGATGCATCTCGCCTTGCCAGCCCTTAACTTATCGTTATTCAAGATGGCCATGATGATGCGGCTGGCTCGCGCCGGCACCCGCGAGGTCATGATGGGTGACGCCGTCAAGTTCGCGCGTGCAGCGGGGCAGTCCGAGGCAACCATTCTCAGCCGGCATGTGCTGCGTCTGATTTCAATTCCGATCGTGACGGTTTTCGGACTTGAGCTGGGATCCACCCTCGCCTTTGCCGTAGTCACCGAGACGATCTTCTCATGGCCTGGGCTGGGTAAGCTCATCATCGATTCAATTCAGACGCTCGACCGCCCTGTCATGGTGGCCTATCTGATGCTGGTGGCGCTGTTGTTCATCATGATCAATCTGCTGGTCGATCTGGCCTATGCGGTGCTCGACCCGCGCCTGCGTTCGATGAGAACCTCATGACGGTGCACCGTTCAGTACTTTGCTGTCGCTGCCATCGCCGAGGATCGCTTCAGTGAAAGCCACAGGCACGCCGCTTGGGCGATTCATGGATGAGTTCGCGCACAATCGCGTCGCGGTTGTAGCGGCATTATTCATTTTCGTACTGGCGACGGCCGCGTTGCTCGCGCCGTGGCTGGCACCACAAGATCCATACGATATCGGTTCGCTTCGCCTGTCCGATGCGCGTCGCCCTCCAGGATTCGTAGGCTCGGGCGGCTACACGCACTGGCTGGGTACTGACGCCCAGGGCCGCGATCTGTTATCGGCGATTCTGTATGGCCTGCGTATTTCCGTGCAGATCAGTCTCGCCGCCGGTGCGATCGCGTTTGTACTCGGCGCTGGCATGGGGGCCACGGCTGCCTTCGCCGGAGGGCGAACCGAGAGCCTGATTATGCGCATCGTAGACTTGCAGCTGTCGTTTCCAGCGATTCTGCTGGCCCTGGTGTTGTCGGCCCTGCTGGGGCAGGGCAAGTGGCAGATCATCATCGCCCTGGTCACGGCGCAGTATGCGTATTTTGCTCGGACAGCTCACGGGGCCGCGCGCACTGAGCGCGCGCGGGATTACGTCGAGGCCGCACTGTCGACGCCCATGCCACCTGTCTCAGTCATTGTGCGCCACATACTGCCTAACTGTCTGCCACCGCTGATTGTCGTGGCCACAGTTCAGGTTGCCAACGCAATCTCTCTTGAGGCCACGCTGTCTTTTCTGGGTTTGGGGCTTCCTGTGACTGAACCGTCGCTCGGTATGTTGATTGCCAACGGCTTCCAGTACATGTTGTCGGGACGTTACTGGATTTCGATCTTCCCGGGTATCGCACTGATTGCGTTGATCGTTTCCATCAATCTGGTCGGTGATCAGGTGCGCGATCAGTTCAATCCGAGGCTGCGTCGATGATGCAGCGGCCACATTCGTCGCGTGGTATCGAGGGTATCCCGGCCGCAGGCATCCCTTTGCTGCAGGTGACTGAGCTTAAGACTTACTTTCATACCCGCGATGCCGTGTTGCGCGCGGTTGATGGCGTGTCCTTCAGTATCGACTCGGGTGAGGTGGTGGGTCTGGTGGGTGAGTCGGGTTCCGGCAAAAGCATGACGGGCTTTTCGCTGCTGGGCCTGGTCGATCCGCCCGGCCGGATTGAAGGGGGCTCGATCCGATTGCGTGGACGCGAACTGGTCGGCCTGACCGCGGGTGAGTGGCGTTCGATTCGTGGCCGAGAAATCGCCATGGTGTTCCAAGACCCCATGGCAACGCTGAATCCGCTATTAACCATCGGTGAACAGATTCGCCTGGCCATCAATGCGCATGAGCGGGTCGGTCGACAAGCTGCGCGTGACCGAGGCATTGAGGTTCTGAATCGCGTCGGCATCCCTGAAGCAAGCCGGCGGTTGGACGCTTGGCCACATCAGTTGTCAGGCGGCATGCGACAGCGGGTTGCTATCGCCATCGCGCTCCTTCACCGGCCCGCGCTTATTGTGGCTGATGAGCCTACGACAGCCCTCGACGTCTCCATACAAGCCCAGATTCTGGCGGAGGTTCAGACCCTGGTCCGCGAGCTCGGTACGGCCTTACTCTGGATTAGTCATGATCTGGCCACCGTATCGGCGCTCGCCAGCCGGCTGCTGGTCATGTATGCAGGGCGTATCGTGGAAGAGGGGCCTTGTGCGACGGTGTTACGCGAACCCCGTCATCCCTATACGCGAGGCTTGCTGATGTCGATGCCACAGTTCGCCCGTCCGGGCGAACAACTCGCTCAAATACCGGGTGCTCCTCCCGCCCTGTCAGCGTTACCGCAGGGTTGTGCGTTTGCTCCGCGTTGCCAGCAGGCCAGCGCGCAGTGTCAGGCGGCTGCACCTGAGCGCCAGGCGCAGCCTTCAGACCTCAACAGCACAGTTTCAAGGACAGGGGTGCGCGCGTGGCGTTGTTACCACCCACTGGGATGACCGATTTGCACCCGCAGACGCCGCCCCATGTCGTGGCCAGTGGCCTGGTTCGACGTTTCGGCGCGCGAGCGACCCTTAGCGAACGTCTGGCCAGCCGTCTGACGGGTCAGACGATTGCCCGAGAAGTGCAGGCGGTGTCAGGCGTTTCATTCACCATCGGACGCGGCGAAGTTCTGGGGCTGGTGGGTGAGTCGGGGTGTGGCAAGAGTACGCTGGGCCGAATGATCGCAGGCATTCTGACCCCCACAGCCGGCGAGGTGCGTATTGGCGACGAACCTGTCATGTCGCTTAAGGGTCGTGCTCGTAAGACGACGACGCGGGTTCAGATGATTTTTCAGGACCCCTACGCCTCGCTGGATCCGAGAATGCGTATCATCGATCAGATTGCCGAGGGGCCTGTGTCGCACGGGCTGGTCAGCCGGGGCGAGGCGTTTGCCTACTCGGTTCGCTGGCTCGAAACCGTTGGTCTGGACGGCAGCGTTGCACAGCGCTATCCGCACCAGTTTTCAGGCGGACAACGACAGCGCATCGCGGTGGCGAGAGCTTTGGCGATGCAGCCCGATACTCTGGTCTGTGATGAGCCGGTGGCCTCACTCGATGTATCGATTCAAGCGCAGGTTTTGAATCTGCTGCTTCGTTTACGCAGCGAGCTGTCCTTGACCATGCTGTTTATTAGTCATCACCTAGGCGTGGTACGACATCTGTGCGATCGGGTCGCCATCATGTACCTGGGGCGCATCGTCGAGATCGGCACCGCACAAGCAGTTTACGAAGTGCCACAGCACCCGTATACACAGGCGCTTTTAGCCAGCGTGCCTGAACTCAGGTTGCAGGAAGGTGAACGCGCGCGCTTTAAGCCTATTCAGGGTGAACTGCCTTCGCCCATGAATCCACCGCCAGGCTGTCACTTCCACCTGCGGTGCCCCCACGTACAGCCACGTTGTCGTGGTGACACACCTTTGCTGGCCGGAAGCGGCGGCCATGAGTACGCCTGCTGGCTGAGGCCCGAGCAGGGCTGAGCGGACGATCTTTTCAGGGTGCCAGACGCTGACGCAGCCAGCTGCCGTCGGCCTGTAACCGATAACAGATGCGGTCATGCAGTCGCGATCTGCGCCCCTGCCAGAACTCCCAGTACTCGGGCACCAAGCGGTAGCCGCCCCAGTGCGGCGGGCGCGGTGGGTGCGTGCCGTACTTCAGACCGACTTCAGCGGCGCGCTTGACCAGGCTTGCCCTTGATTCAAGCACTGCGCTTTGAGGCGACGCCCAGGCACCCAGGCGCGAGGCCAGTGGCCTTGAATCGTAGTAGGCATCCGCTTCTTCAGCGCTACCCTTGTCGACCCGTCCCTCAATGCGCACCACCCGCTCTAGCTCGACCCAGTGAAACTGCAAGGCAGCGTGCGGGTTTGCAGCGAGCTCTTGACCCTTTCGGCTATCGTAATTCGTGTACCAGACGATGCCGCGTTCATCAAAGCCCTTGATGAGCACCACCCGGGTGGACGGTCGCCCCTCGGCACCCACGGTAGCCAGGGTCATGGCGTTGGGCTCTGGCACCTTGGCATCGAGGGCTTGCTGCATCCAGCTGCGAAACTGGGCCAGCGGCACATCGGCCGCATCGTGGTCGCCCAGTTCGCCGCGCTCATAGTCCTTGCGCAGATCGGACAGCGGTTGATCACTCATGCTTGAGCTCTCTCTTTGAGATCGAGCTCAGAGCTTAGCAGTTGTGTCGATATCCGATCAGTCAGTGATATCAGCGACGGCCAGAGGGTGGCCGACCAAAACCACCGAAACCGCCCGCTGAGTCGCGGCGGGCCGGTTGTGCAGCGGGTGATGCGGGACGTGGCGCCTGAGACTGTCCGTTGTAAGACGAGCCAGACTTGGGCGCCATCCCCCGTCCGGTTGGGGCAGCTGTGTGTGCGGTGGGTGCTGAGGAACGACCGGTAGGTGCTGCTGCGCGCCCAGTTGGGGAAGCGGATTGTCCACGTCCATTGGCACCTGGTTTGTGGTGCCCACGGGGTCCGCCTGGCCCACCCGAACGATAAGGTTCGCCGCCACGAGATGGTTTTTGCGAGCGCCCAGGCGCGCCAGGCCTTCTGCCACTACCCATGATGATGGGCTCGGGCTTGACGCTGAGATCAGGTTCAAAGCCCGGCACAGTTTGGCGCTCGAGTGTGCGTCCGATCAGGCGTTCTATGCCCTTCAGAAAATCAAATTCGTCAACGCATACCAGTGAAACCGCTTCGCCCGAGGCGCCGGCCCTGCCGGTACGGCCGATGCGGTGCACATAGTCTTCAGACACGTTGGGCAATTCGAAGTTGACCACATGTGGCAGTTCATCAATATCGATACCGCGTGCAGCGATATCGGTGGCCACCAGCACTTGCAGCGTGCCGTCCTTGAACTCGGCCAGCGCCCGCGTACGCGCGTTCTGGCTCTTGTTGCCATGAATGGCGAGCGCATTGATCCCGTCCTTTTCAAGGTACTCCGCCAGACGGTTGGCACCGTGTTTGGTGCGCGTGAATACCAGAACCTGATACCAGGCACGATCGCGGATAAGCGCGGCCAGCAGCTCTCGCTTGGCATCGCGGTTGACCAAAATGACGGACTGTGCAACCGCTTCGGCCGGCGCGTTACGTTTAGCCACTTCAACACTGACCGGATCGTTGAGAAGGCCTTTGGCAAGGCCGCGGATGTCTTCAGAGAAGGTCGCCGAGAACAGCAGATTCTGGCGTTGTCGGGGCAACAGCGCGAGGACTTTGCGGATGTCATGTATGAAGCCCATGTCGAGCATGCGATCAGCCTCATCAAGCACCAGAATCTCGACAGCCGACAGATCAATGGTGCGCTGGCCGACATGATCGAGCAGGCGACCGGGTGTTGCTACGAGGATGTCGACGCGACCCCGCAGTTTCGCAATCTGCGGATTGATGCTGACGCCGCCGAACAGGGCCAGCGACGATATACGCAGATTTCGGCTGTACTGCTTGACGCTATCTTCGACCTGCGCCGCGAGCTCGCGGGTGGGCGTGAGGATGAGCGCTCGGATGGGCTGACGTGCGCGGCTAGGCTGCGTTGCGGCAGGCGCTGTGTTACTCAGGCGCTGCAGGATAGGCAGGACGAATCCGGCGGTCTTGCCGGTACCGGTCTGGGCGGCGGCCAGCAGGTCTTTGCCAGCCAGTACCACCGGGATGGCCTGTTGTTGGATAGGGGTGGGTTGCGCATAGCCGAGTTCGGACACGGCGCGCACGATGGGCTCAGAAAGCCCAAGAGCGGAGAAGGTCATGGAGTCCCGTTAAAGGGTGATGTACGTCGACCTGTCGCGCGGCGCCATGAGGCGAGGGACACCAGTCGGGAAGACGGACGAGCTGAGGAGTACGTCAGAATTGACTGCAGCGGGCAGACTGGAATTATTGCTGCAGTGCGAAGTATACGCTGCTTACCCCCAGTGCGCTCGATACGACCGACATGAAGGTCTTTTGAATCGCCTGAATAAACCAACCAGTGGCATGAGGGGGTTTGCGGAGGCGCCGCTTGACTGGCCTTAGCGTACGGGCGGTTTTACCAGCAGGACCGGAATCTTGGCGAGCTCGCTTACACGCTGGGCAACCGAGCCGATCAGCAGGTCGCGCAGCGCACTGCGGCCTTTTGAGCCGAGCACCACCATGTCGAACTTGCCTGGCTTGGCGGCACTGACGATTTCAGTGGCGACATGGCCGCGGCGAATGATCATGTCATGGCGCACACCGGCCTTATCAAGCGCCCGACGCGCGGCAGCCAGGTCAGCCTCGCTGAGTTCGCGCAGGTAGTCTTCAGTAGCCTCCCGGCCGACGAAGCGTGCGGCGTGGCGCAGGGCGATGCTGTCGTGAACACTGATCAGCGTGACGCTGCCACCTTCGGTAACACGGCCAATCAGATCGATGGCAGCTTTCACCGCCAGCAGCGAGTTTTTTGAGCCGTCGCAGGCAACCAGCAATTTCATTCAATCGTTCCTTCAGATGAGGTGAGCAGCCCCGTCCATGGCCGCGCCAAGTGATGATCGATACCCATGAGGTTCAGAATGCGTACACACGTGTGATCGACCATGTCGGCCAGCGAGCTGGGCTTCTGGTAGAACGCGGGCACCGGGGGAAAGACGATTCCGCCCATCTCGGTGATCTGGGCCATATTGCGCAGGTGGGCGAGATTAAGAGGCGTCTCACGCACGACCAGCACCAGGCGTCGCCGCTCTTTGAGCATTACGTCAGCGGCACGGGTGATCAGATTGTCGCCGTAGCCTTGGGCAATAGCGGCCAGCGTCTTCATCGAGCAGGGCGCAACCGCCATGGATTCAATGGGAAACGATCCTGAGGCGATGCATGCCCCCACCTCGCGTACTCCGTGCACCTCATCGGCCAAGGCCTCGACATCGCTGCGCGAATACTCAGTTTCCTGGGCGATCGTCAGCCAGCCAGCCGGCGATACGGCCAGGTGCGAGTGGATGTCCGGCATCTCGCGAACAAGCTCAAGCAGCCGCAGTCCATAGGCTGCTCCGGAGGCGCCCGTGATGGCGATGGTGATTCGTTTCGGGTTCAAGACTTGAGCCGGTTCGTGCGCTGTCAGCGGTGGTGGAAGGTTTCTGCGCTGAATTCTACCGGCCCTGCCGATGTGGCGCTGTCGCACGGCCCTAGCCGTATGGCCACGGTTTGCGCAGAATCGTCTCAGCCGATACCTTTGCGGCATGCGCGGACGCGTAAGCCGTCAGCGACCAGCACAAGCACCTGGTGCGAGAGGATGTCCATGACGACTGTGACGACTGCGCGCGAACCCCGGATCGACTGGGAGCCGGGGAACATCAGCCGGATTCCGTTTGCTGCCTACACTGACCCCGACATATATCGCCGCGAGCTTGAACGACTTTTTTATAGCGGGCATTGGTGCTATGTGGGGCTCGAATGCGAAATTCCTCAACCGGGCGACTTTCGCACCAGCTTCGTGGGTGAGCGCTCGGTGATCATGGTGCGCGATGTCGATGGCAGCATCAACGTTGTC
This sequence comes from Pseudomonadota bacterium, assembly GCA_039800325.1. Taxonomy (GTDB): domain Bacteria; phylum Pseudomonadota; class Gammaproteobacteria; order Burkholderiales; family Burkholderiaceae_E; genus SYIM01. The sequence continues at coordinate 69,464 of JBDLQY010000124.1, forward strand.
GAAAATCGCTGTGCGCACCGTGGTGTGCGGTTCTGCCAGCGAGATCATGGCAATACGCGTGAGTTCATCTGCCCTTATCACCAGTGGAATTACGATCTTAAAGGGCAACTGCAGGGCTTGCCATTTCGGCGCGGCATCAAAGTGATCGAAGAGGGCAGGGCTCGGCTTGAAGGCGGTATGCCAGCCGATTTTCGGCTGGAAGAGCATGGCCTTACGCGCCTTAAGGTAGCCCGCCTGCACGGTTTAGTCTTTGCGAGCTTCGACCCGGACGCCGAACCGTTTGAAGACTATATCGGGCCGCGCGTGATGCCCTGGCTTGACCGTATCTTCAAGGGCCGCTCGCTTAGCCTGCTTGGCTATTCGCGACAGCGTATTCCGGGCAACTGGAAACTGATGCAGGAGAACATTAAAGACCCCTATCATCCGGGGCTGCTGCACACCTGGTTTGTCACCTTTGGCTTGTGGCGTGCCGACCAGAAATCACAGATGGTCATGGATGACCACGGTCGACATGCGGTCATGATTTCGCGTCGCAATGAGGGCGGGAAATCCAGCGTAACGCAGGGTGTGAGCTCATTTCGCGAGGGTATGACACTGAACGATATGCGTCTGCTGGATGTGGTCGCCGAGCCCTGGTGGAATGGCCCGACGGTTACCATGATCACACTCTTTCCGTCAGTGATCGTACAGCAGCAGGTCAACTCGCTGTCGACACGTCATATTGTGCCGCGCGGGCCAGACGGGTTTGATTTTGTCTGGACGCATTTTGGTTTTTCCGATGACGATGAGGCCATGATTCAGCGACGGCTGCGGCAGGCCAACCTGTTTGGTCCGGCCGGATTCGTATCGGCCGATGACGGTGAGGTCATCGAGATGTCGCAGCAGGGGTTTCGTCCTGACCCACGCTATTTCACGCTTGCCGAGCTGGGTGGCCGCGAAGCCAGCGAGGCCGACCACATGGCGACCGAAACCCTGATTCGCGGCATGTATGCCTACTGGCGGCGTGTGATGGAGATCTGAGCATGACACCGCTTCGGTCTTTACGCATCAGTGCCCCGCTTGCAACTGAAATCGCGGCCTTGAATGCCGACTCCGCGGCCGCGCTCGATGAGCGACGCTATGCCGATTGGCTGGCCCTTTTCGCGCGTGAATGCGCCTACTGGTTACAACCGCGCGAGAACCATGATCGCGGTCTGCCCCTGTGCACCCTGGCGCTCGAAAGTCGAGGCATGCTGATGGACCGCATCTACGGTATCGAGAACACCTTGTTCCATCAGCCCTACTATCAGCGGCACGTGTTGGGCGTGTCCAGAGTGCTCGCCCTAGAGGGGCCAGACGGAGATTGTCTGCACACGGAGACCGCCTATGCAGTCTTCAGAACCCGGCATGCAGAGCCCAGTGAGGTATTCAACGTGGGGCGTTATCTTGATCGCCTGGTGCGCGAAGATGGCGAATTGAGAATTGCTGAGCGCCGTGCAATCTTCGACTCCGAGCTGATTCCCAACTCGGTCATCTATCCCGTCTGAGCGCTTCGTGCCTGCGTTGGTCCTTTCTCGATGACTCACAGCACCGGCAGTCCGTCAGATCTGCGGCCCCTGGTACACCTGGTGCTGGCACGCTCAAGTGCGGGCGTACAGGTGGGGTCGGTCGCCGCAGTGGCACCCATCATGAGCGTTGAATTGGGACTTTCGGGGGCCGAGCTTGGCGCTCTGGCGGGCATTTACACCGCTATGACCCTGTTGATCTCAATCCCTGGAGCAGCCTGGGCGCGACGCTTCGGTGATACGCGTATGGTGTTGCTGTCGTTCGCCTTGATGACAGCAGGAGGACTGCTTCTGGCCCTGGCGCCTAATCTGCAGCTCGCGCTGGCCGGCCGGCTGATAGCCGGTTGTGGCGGCGTGATGGTGCAGATGCTGCTGTCTCGCATGGTGGCTGATCGTTACGTGGGCGGCCCTTACGGGTCGAGTGCGGTGGGAACAATTTTGGCCAGTTGGCCAGCGGGTATCGCGGTGGCGCTGTTGATACTGGGGCCGCTTGCGCAGGTGGCGGGTTGGCGGGCGTCACTGCTGGTCGCCGCGTTGGCGCCGGCGATTTTCATCGCCTGGAGACCTTGGGCCGAAGCCGCTGCGCCCGTTCAGCAAGGGCATGCGCGCCCGCTGTTCGATTACACGCCCCGTGAGTGGCGGGCGGTAATCATTCTGTCCCTGGGATACCTGTGCTTTAACGGAGCGCTGGCCTGCTACGTGGCCTTTGTTCCGGTGATGATGAGTCAATCTGGGGCCAGCGCAGCGAACGCCTCCCTGCAGGCAGCGGTGGCCATGGGCGTGTTGGCGGTGTTCACGCCGTTTGGCGGCGTGATTGCTGATCGCATCGGTAAGCCCGTCGTCGTCATGGTGGGCGCCTCTATCGGCGCTGCGCTCGCCATGCTGGGTACCGTGCTGATGAGCTCGCCTCTGATGGCTTTGGCCCTTGCAGGTGCCATGTTTGCGCTGGCTCCCGGACCCATGGGCGCGGCCTTGACGTCGGCCGTGCGTCCGCAGGGACGACCTGCCGGTTTTGCGCTGTTCGCCGTTTTCGCCAACGTGGGCATTATGTTGGCCCCCCCGCTGGCCGGCTGGCTATCCGATGTGGGCGGTAGCGCCAGTTGGGCGATTCTGTTTTCAGCCGCACTGATCGCGGCCAATGCACCGCTGGTTCTGCTGGCACGTGCAGAACCCTCCTCAGGAGCTGCCGATCATGAGCGAAATTCATAGTTGGTATCGACGCGGCCTTATCACCCTGGGTGCCCTGGCTCTCGTGGGCCGGACGCGGGCCCAGGCTCAGGTCGCTGCCGGTCGACCGCTTCGTATCGTGGTGCCCTTTGGCGCGGGCGGTATCGCCGATCTGACGGTGCGCATCGTGGCAGAGCACGTGTCAGCGACGCTATCGCAATCCGTGGTGGTTGAAAACCGACCCGGTGCCGGTGGCATCGTTGCCGCCGAGCAGGTTGCCCGCGCCGCGCCTGACGGCCAGACGCTGCTGCTGATGTCCAACGCCAACGCGGTCAGCGTCAATCTGTTTCGCAGCCTGCCTGTTGATCCGCTTGTCGACTTTGCGCCGGTCGGGCTCATCGGTGCGTTTGGACTTGGTGTGGTTGTAGCCGCTTCGTCGCCCCACACCAGCCTGGCTGCACTGATGCAGTGGGCCAAACGCAACCCTGGACGACTCAACATCGGGTCTATCAATGTGGGAAGTACCCAGCACCTCACGGCCGAACTGCTGCGCTTGAAGGCGGGGCTGGATGCGCAGGTGGTACCTTTCAATGGAACACCAGCGCTCATCACGGCTTTGCGCGGTGGTCACATTGACGCGGGTGTCGAGATTCTCGGGCCGCTGCGCCCCCATCTCGCCGCGCGCAGCGGCGAGGCAGGTTTACGGCTGCTGGCCGTCACCACCGCCACGCGCTCTGCTGACCTGGCTGCGGTGCCCACCGTGGCTGAGGCCGGCGTGAGCGATTTCGACGCCTCATCCTGGAACGCGCTGGCCGCGCCGGCACGTACCCCTCAGACGGTGATTGAGCGCTTGAATCAGGCCCTGCAGCGCGCGCTCGCCGATTCAGCGGTCAAAAGTCGCCTCGCTGAGTTGGGGGTTGCGCCCATGCCCGGCTCGCCGGCCGAACTCGCCGCCCATCTCGTCACTGAAATCCGGCGCTGGGGCGAGGTGATTGAACGCGCTGGGGTAGCGAGGCAGTGAGACCGTTTACCGGGTGGGGCGGCAAGCCCGTAAAATCCATCAGACGTGCAGGCCACACAGCGTCTCTAAAACGACGTTTCCATTGAGCGGGTTTAGTCATGATTATTGATTGCCACGGTCACTACACCACCGCGCCCAAGGCGCTTGAAGACTGGCGTAATCGACAGATTGCCAGCCTGACGGACGCTGCCGCACCGCGGCCGTCGCGGTCTGAGCTGCACATCAGTGACGATGATCTGCGTCAGACCATTGAGCAAAATCAGCTCAAGAAAATGCGTGAGCGCGGCTCTGACCTCACCATTTTTTCACCTCGGGCCAGCTTCATGGCCCACCACATTGGCGATTTTCAAACGTCCGCAACCTGGGCGTCGATCTGCAATGAGCTTATTTTTAGGGTCGCGACGCTGTTTCCAGACAACTTTGTCGGCGTTGCCATGCTTCCCCAGTCGCCCGGTGTTGATCCCAAAACTTGTCTTGATGAGATCGATCGGTGCGTCAACGAGTACGGCTTTGTCGGTATCAACCTCAATCCAGATCCGTCGGGCGGGCACTGGAAGGAGCCGCCGCTTTCAGACCGTTGGTGGTATCCCATTTACGAACGCATGGTCGAGTACGACATTCCGGCGATGGTGCATGTCAGCACCAGCTGCAACGCATGCTTTCACACCACCGGGGCGCACTATCTCAATGCCGACACAACGGCCTTCATGCAGTGCCTGACCTCAAGCCTGTTTAAAGACTTTCCGACCCTGCGCTTCATCATCCCGCACGGTGGCGGTGCGGTGCCTTACCACTGGGGCCGGTTCCGGGGACTGGCGCAGGATATGAAGCTGCCGCCCCTGGAGGAGCATCTGCTGAAAAATATTTTCTTTGACACCTGTGTTTATCATCAGCCCGGCATTGATCTGCTGTTGTCGGTTATTCCCGATGACAACATTCTGTTTGCGTCCGAGATGATTGGTGCCGTCAGGGGTATTGATCCTTACACCGGGTATCCGTTCGATGACACTCGTCGTTACATCGATGCAGCCGGCCAGCTTTCACCATCCCAGCGCGCCAAGATTTTTGAGGGTAATGCGCGCCGTGTCTTCCCCCGGCTTGATACACAGTTGAAGTCACGGGGCGTTTGACTGACACGCGGTGTGGTCGAGGCGGCTGCACCGGTCTGCAGGTGATTTTTCAGGAGCCGATATGAGTTTGCCGATGAATGAGCTGGGTGTAGTGCGACGAAACATCGTACGTGCTGATGCGGCCCAGGTAGAACGTTTAAGCCAGTTCGGTGTGGCCACTATCCATGAGGCCATGGGTCGGGTTGGCCTAATGAAGCCGGTGATCAGGCCTGTCTGGCCGGGTGCGCGTCTGGCTGGCACTGCGCTGACCGTGCTGCTGCAACCGGGCGACAACTGGATGATGCATGTGGCCGCCGGTGAGATTCGCGAAGGCGATGTGGTGGTGGCCGCCTGCACCACCGACAATGAAGACGGTATGTTTGGCGATCTGCTGGCGACTTCATTTCGCGCGCGAGGCGCACGCGGTCTGGTAATTGATGCCGGCGTACGTGATGTGCGCGATCTCGCCGCTATGGGATTTCCGGTGTTTTCGCGTGCGATCAATGCACGCGGTACCGTGAAGGCCACCCTGGGTTCGGTCAATGTGCCGGTGGTGTGTGCGGGCGCGTGGGTTAATCCGGGCGACGCGGTGGTTGCCGACGATGACGGTGTCGTCGTGGTTCCGCGGGCGCTGGTGGCTCAGGTGGCGGATGCCGCCGCCGCACGCGAGGCCAATGAGACCGCCAAACGTCAGCGCCTGGCCGCCGGTGAGCTGGGTCTGGACCTTTACAACATGCGCGAGCCCCTGGCCAAGGCGGGCCTGCGGTATATCGATTAATGCGTGCGCCGATCTGGCGCCTGCCGAGGACACTGCATCATGGACCCTGATTGGCTTGTTTTTCACCCCAACCCTTCGCGACCGAGCTTCAGGCCACCGGCTGGTGCGGTGGATGCGCATTGCCACGTGTTTGGTCCGGCCGCGCAGTTTCCGTTTGCACCCGAGCGCAAGTACACACCATGCGATGCTTCGCGTGAGCAATTGTTTGCCTTGCGTGACTATCTGGGTTTTGAGCGTAATGTGGTCGTGCAGGCAACCTGCCACGGCAACGATAACCGTGCTCTGGTTGATGCGCTGGTGCATTCCGAGGGGCGTGCGCGCGGGGTTGCTTCGGTCGCGCGTGACATTACCGACCAGGAACTGCGCGACATGCATGCGGCCGGTGTTCGCGGAACCCGTTTTAACTTTGTCCGGCGTCTGGTTGATTTCACCCCGCGCGAAGTTCTGGCCGATATTGCTGCGCGCATCGCGCCGCTGGGCTGGCATGTAGTGGTTTACTTCGAGGCTCAGGATCTGCCCCAGCTATGGGATTTTTTCACCACGCTACCCACCGTGGTCGTGGTTGATCATATGGGCCGACCTGATGTCACCAAGCCGGTCGATGGTCCTGAGTTCAATCTGTTTGTAAAACTGCTTCAGGAGCATCCCAACATCTGGTCTAAAGTGAGCTGCCCCGAGCGTCTTTCCAAGAGCGGACCGCCTCACTATGCCGATGTTGTTCCGTTTGCGCGCCGCATCGTCGAGACCTTTCCTGATCGGGTGCTTTGGGGAACCGATTGGCCGCACCCCAATATGAAATCGCACATGCCCGATGATGGACATCTGGTTGATTTCATCCCCGGTATTGCGCCTACACCCGAATTGCAGCGCAAACTCCTGGTGGATAACCCCATGCGACTGTACTGGGCTGACTGAGCGGCTTTCGCTCAGTCAAGCTTTTATCGAAGCCCTTCAAGCGGAGAACGCCGTGGCACTTGTGAAGCCTTATCTCGATATTCCAGGCACCATCATTTTCGATGCTGATCAGTCGCGCAAGGGTTATCACCTGAATCAGTTTTGTATGTCGCTCATGAAGGCGGCCAATCGTGAGCGATTCAAAGCCAATGAGCGCGCTTACCTTGATGAATGGCCCATGACCGAGCCGCAGAAGCAGGCCGTGCTGGCACGAGATTTCAATCGTATGCTTGAGCTGGGCGGCAACATTTATTTTTTGGCCAAGATTTTTTCGACTGATGGTCAAAGCTTTGAGCTGGCCGCGTCTCGTATGACGGGCATGACGCAGGCCGATTATCGGGCCATGATGATTGCCGGCGGACGATCGCCCGAAGGCAACCGTTACGTCGGGGAGCAGTGATATGGCACGCATCAGCGCAGGCGTTTTTACCTCACATGTGCCCGCGATTGGCGCGGCCATGGATAACGGTCGCACTGCTGAGCCCTACTGGCAGCCACTGTTTTCTGGCTATGAATTTTCGCGGCGCTGGGCCGAGCAGAATCGACCCGATGTGGTGGTCCTGGTTTACAACGACCATGCCAGCGCGTTCAGCCTTGAGCTCATTCCCACCTTTGCTATCGGCTGTGCCGAGCGTTTTGAACCGGCCGATGAAGGCTGGGGGCCACGTAAAGTGCCCTCGGTGATGGGTCACCCCGAGCTTGCCGCGCATATTGCTCAGTCGGTCATTCTTGACGAATTCGATCTCACGATCGTCAACCGAATGGATGTCGATCACGGGCTCACCGTGCCCTTGTCTCTCATGTACGGGCAGCCGCAGGCCTGGCCCTGTCGAGTCATTCCGTTGGCGGTTAACGTTGTACAGTTCCCGCCGCCAACGGGCAATCGGTGCTATCAGCTGGGCGCGGCCTTGCGTCGTGCCATCGAAAGCTTTGATGAAGATCTGACGGTTCAGGTCTGGGGCACAGGGGGTATGAGTCATCAGCTGCAGGGCCCGCGCGCCGGTCTGATCAATCAGGATTTCGACAATCGGTTTCTCGATCGACTGGTCGACGACGCAGGTGGATTGGCCCGTATTCCGCATATTGATTACGTGCGCGAGGCGGGCTCCGAGGGCGTTGAGCTGGTGATGTGGCTTATCGCCCGAGGGGCGCTTAATGATCGAGTCACGGTGCGCCACCGCTTTTATCATGTGCCGGCGTCCAACACGGCGGTGGGCCATCTGATTGTTGAAAATGACCGCGTCTGACCGGCGCAGGATCAGGAGCATGTTATGAAAGTCTGTCTGGCAGGCGCTGGCGCCTTTGGTACCAAACACATTGAGGCCATGCGAAATATCGCTGGTGTTGAAGTGGTCTCGGTGGTCGGTCGAGAATTGGATAAAACCCGCGAGTTCGCCGCCAAGTTCGGTGTGCCCCATGCGTGTAGCGATCTGGCCGAGAGCCTGGGCTTACCAGGGCTTGATGCGGTGATTCTCTGCACGCCCACTCAGATGCATGCTGCCCAAGCCATCCAGTGTATGCGGGCTGGCAAGCATGTTCAGGTTGAGATTCCGCTTGCCGACAGTCTGGCCGATGCACAGGCCGTTCTTCGGGTGCAGCGCGAGACCGGTTTGGTCGCCATGGTGGGGCATACGCGGCGATTCAACCCAAGCCATCAGTGGATTCATCGGCGCATTCAGGCCGGCGAACTGCGTATTCAGCAGATGGATGTACAGACCTACTTTTTTCGCCGCACCAATATGAATGCGCTTGGCCAGCCGCGCAGCTGGACTGATCATTTGCTCTGGCACCATGCCGCGCACACGGTTGATTTATTTCAATATCAAACGGGTGAGCAGGTCTCTAAGGTGCACGCCATGCAGGGGCCGCTACATCCCCAGCTGGGTATCGCGATGGATATGTCCATTCAACTCAAGGCGCAAAGCGGAGCTATCTGTACCTTGTCGCTGTCGTTCAACAATGATGGCCCCTTGGGCACCTTCTTTCGCTACATCTGCGATAACGGCACCTACATTGCCCGATATGACGACCTGTTCGACGGTAAAGACAATCGTATTGATGTCTCTAAGGTCGATGTGTCGATGAACGGCATCGAGCTTCAGGACAGAGAGTTTTTTGCGGCGATTCGCGACGGCCGCGAACCCAACTCAAGCGTGGCACAGGTGCTGCCAGCCTATGAGGCGCTGCACCGACTTGAGCAGACGCTATAAGGTCTTCAGCTTTCTTGGGCCGGGATGAGTTTTTGCAGCTCGCCCGACTGATACATTTCGTACAGGATGTCAGAGCCCCCGACGAATTCGCCCTGAATGTAAAGCTGTGGAATGGTCGGCCAGTTAGAGAACTCTTTAATGGCCTGTCGAACCTCATCGTCTTCAAGCACGTTGACGGTGACCAGGTTGCGTACGCCACACGATTTCAGAATTTGCACCGCTCGTCCAGAAAATCCGCACTGCGGAAACTGCGCAGTTCCCTTCATGAAGAGTACGACCGAGTTGTCGGTCACTGTCTTCTGGATAAATTCCTTGGCTTCCATGCTGTGTCCTTCAAGATATCGTTTTTGCCCGGGCCAGACCCGCGCAAAAACTAGTGCACGTTACATCGCCCTATTCTAGAAACGCGGCGCATTCCCTGAGCGGCTCAGGGTCTATTGTGCCGTCCCAGGCTGACGCGGTCGAGGCCAGCCAGATCGGAAAGCGTGCACACCGGGTCAAAGCCTGCGGCCGACAGCAACTGGCGAACGGCTGCCGCCTGATCAAATCCGTGTTCAAGAAGAATCCATCCGTCGTGCTTCAGGCGTGCAGCCGCCCCCGCGACAATCGCGCGCAGATCTGCCAGGCCATCAGGTCCGCCGACCAGTGCTTCGCGTGGTTCGAAGCGCAGGTCGCCTTGTACAAGGTGTGGATCAAGCGCTGCGATGTAGGGCGGGTTGGATAGCACCAGATCAAAGCGCTGATCGCTTGGTACAGCTGCCCACCAGCGGCCCAGCCGCCAGCTGATTTGGCGATGCAGACCCAGCACTTTGGCATTCGCCTGCGCTTGGGCCAAGGCTTGCGGTGACTGATCGGTTGCAGTGATATGCAGATCTGGCCGGGCATGCGCCATAGCCAATGCAATCGCACCACTGCCGGTACCCAGATCGATGATGTGGCAGCCCATGGGCGAGCGGGCTAACGCGGCCTCGACCAGGCACTCGGTTTCGGGGCGTGGGATCAGTACCGCTGGGTTTACCCCAATGCGCAGGCCGCGAAACTCGCGGCTGCCCAGCAGATAAGCCATGGGCTCGCCAGCCTGGCGACGCCCGACCAGTTGGTCAAAGCGCGCCAGTTGCGCAGCAGGCACCGTCTCATCGCCGTGTGCGATCAACCAGGTGCGACTGCGGTCGCTTGCGTGCTCCATCAGCATGCGCGCTTCCAGCCGGGGCAGGCTGCAGCGGGCGATGGCCTGATCGTACGTGCTCACCCGGATTGTGCGAGGTTAGCCAGCAGTTCGGCCTGATGGGCTGTGGTTAGTGAACCGACCAGCTCATCAAGGTCGCCATCGAGCACCTGTTGCAGTTTGTAGAGCGTGAGATTGATGCGGTGATCGGTGACGCGCCCCTGCGGAAAGTTATAGGTGCGTATGCGTTCGGAGCGGTCACCCGACCCCACCAGGGACTTGCGGTGCGCCGCTTCGCGTGCCTGTGCCTCACGGACCAGCCTGTCCTTGAGTCGGGCTGCCAGCACCTTCATGGCGCGGTCGCGATTACGGTGCTGCGAGCGGTCGTCCTGGCACTCGGCGACGATTCCGGTGGGCAGGTGTGTGATGCGGACGGCCGATTCGGTCTTGTTCACATGCTGGCCGCCGGCACCCGATGCGCGAAATACATCGATGCGCAGTTCTTGCGGGTCGATCTCGATTTCGCCGGTTTCATCGGCCTCAGCCATAACGGCGACGGTACAGGCCGAGGTATGGATACGTCCCTGGGCCTCGGTCTCGGGTACGCGCTGCACGCGGTGCCCGCCCGATTCGAACTTCAGTTGGGAGTAAATGCGATCGCCGGCAATTCGGACGATGACCTCTTTGTAGCCACCCAGTTCGGCTGCATGAGCTGATAACAACTCGGTCTGCCAGCCGCGCCTTTCGGCAAAGCGCAGATACATACGCAGCAGATCTCCGGCGAATAGCGCGCTTTCGTCGCCGCCTGTGCCTGCGCGAATTTCGACGATGACATCGCGCTCGTCGTTGGCATCGCGAGGCAGCAAGAGCGTCTGCAGGCGCGACATCTCCTCGCCCATGCGCGTTCGTGCTGATTCGGCTTCCTGGTCGGCGAACTCGCGCAACTCGGGGTCGTCCCGCATCTGCAGGGCCTCTGTCAGATCAGACTCGGCGCGCCGCCAAGCGTGAAAGCGCTCGAGTAGTTCGACCAGTTCGGCGTGTTCGCGCGTCAGGCGGCGAAATTCGTTCAGATCTCGGGCGGCGTCGGAGCTGGACAGCCGCGCGTTGACTTCGGCAAGACGGGGCTCGAGACGCTCGAGGCGCCCTCGCATTGAATCATCCATGGATGGCGCTAATGGGACGCGGATGCGTCGCTATCGGCGCCGCTGGCACGCTCGGGCAGAAGGTGGTCGACCAGCTGCAGCATATGCTCGCGCTGTTCGCCTGGCGCGTTCAGAAGACGCGTGGGGCCGTGCAAAAACTTGCTGGTAAGTCCGTGGGCAAGGGCTTCGAGGACTTTGTCGACATCCTGACCGCTGGCAAGAAGACGTCGCGCGCGCTCGAGCTCGGCAGACTTGAGGGCCTCGCCACGCGTATGCAGGGTGCGAATCGCAGGCACGATTTTGCGCGACGACATCCACTGCATAAACGAATCGACGCGTGATTCGATGATGACCTCGGCCTGCGCGACGGCTGCGCGGCGATTTTCGCGCCCGGCATCGACCTGGCGCCCGAGGTCATCGACGGTGTAAAGGTAGACGTCGTCGAGTCGGGCGACTTCAGATTCGATGTCGCGCGGTACGGCCAGATCGACCATGAAGATGGGGCGCCGGCGACGGGCGCGCGTTGCGCGTTCGACCATACCCAGCCCGACGATAGGCAGCGTGCTGGCAGTGCAGGACACCACGATATCGAACTGCTCAAGTCGATTGCTGAGGTCAGCCAGACCCATGGTTTCCGCGCCGAAGCGATTGGCCAGCTTCTCAGCGCGGTCGGCGCTGCGGTTGGCAATGACGATGCGGCGTGGATGCTGTGCGGCAAAGTGCGTGGCGCAGAGCTCAATCATTTCGCCGGCGCCGATGAACAGCACTGAGGCCTGCTGCATGTCTTCGAAGATGCGCCGGGCAAGCCGCACGGCTGCAGCTGCCATGGAGACCGAGTGCGCGCCGATTTCAGTCGAGCTGCGAACCTCTTTGGCCACCGCAAAGCTGCGCTGGAAAAGCTGGTGCAGATGCGTGCCCAGCGCGCCGGATTCCTGCGCCATGCGCGCCGCGTCTTTCATCTGACCCAGGATTTGCGGTTCGCCCAACACCATGGAGTCAAGGCCCGAGGCCACGCGAAAGGCATGTCGCACGGCCTGTCCGTCCGGAAAGGCATACAGATGTTCGCTCAGGGGTCCGGTGCCCTGGCGTTGCGCCAGCCAGTCGGTGAGTGCTTGGTGCGCCTCGTCTGCCCGGGGTGTGGCGCAGTAGATTTCGGTGCGATTGCAGGTGGACAGAATGGCAGTTTCGGGCAGCAGACGGCTCAGGCGGGCTCTTAGGTCGGACAGCGCGACACTGAGAGCGTCACCGGGAAATGACACCTTCTCGCGCACATTGAGCGGCGCGGTCTGGTGATTGAGCCCAAGCGTTAGGATCTGCATAAGCGACTGATTTGCAGGGGATTATACGTCCGCTCCGAGAAAGAGGCGATAGGCCGGGTGCGCGCTTTCATCCCAGTATCGATAACCCAGTGTTGCAAGAAAGTCACGAAATTGACGTTTTTCGGCACTGGGAACCTGAATTCCGACCAGCACCCGACCGTAGTCGGCGCCGTGATTTCGATAATGAAACAGCGAAATATTCCAGTTAGGACTCATGCTGGACAGAAAACGCATAAGCGCACCTGGTCGCTCGGGAAACTCAAACCGGTAAAGCCGCTCGTCCCGTGCCAGAGGTGAGCGCCCACCTACCAGGTGACGCAGGTGGAGCTTGGCGAGCTCATCGTTGGTGAGGTCGATGGTGGGAAATCCTGCACGATCAAATGCACGGGCTATGCGTTGCGCCTCGGCCGGGTTCTGAACCTGGATACCGACGAAAACATGGGCCAGCCGGGCATCTGCGATCCGGTAGTTAAATTCGGTGACGTTGCGTGCCCCCACGGTTTGGCAAAAGCGCCGGAAGCTGCCGCGTTCTTCTGGAATGGTGACCGCGAATACAGCCTCGCGCTGTTCGCCGATCTCAGCCCGCTCGGACACGAACCGCAGACGGTCAAAGTTCATGTTGGCGCCACAGGCGATACTGACCAGGGTTTCGCCGCGCAGGCGTTCGCGTTCAACGTAGGCTTTGGCACCGGCCACCGCCAGAGCACCCGCTGGCTCAAGCGTGACGCGGGTATCTTCGTAGATGTCCTTGATCGCAGCGCACAAGGCGTCGTTATCGACCAGGATGATGTCGTCGACAAATTGCCGGCACAGCCGAAAAGTTTCCTCGCCTACTTTCTTGACTGCGGTCCCGTCCGAGAACAGACCGACTTCGGCGAGCTCGACACGACGCCCGGCCGCTAGTGATCGACGCATGGCATCGGAGTCGGTGGTCTGCACGCCGATGACGCGGATGTCGGGTCGAACCTGTTTTACATAGGTGGCCACGCCAGCGATCAGCCCGCCACCGCCAATCGCCACAAAGATGGCATGAATGGGGCCCTGGTGCTGGCGCAGAATCTCCATGGCCACCGTACCCTGGCCGGCGATGACATCCGGGTCATCGAATGGATGCACGAAGACCAGACCCTGCTCAGCCTGCATCTGCAGGGCATGCGCGTAGGCATCACTGTATGAGTCGCCCTGCAGCACCACCTCGGCACCGCGCGCGCGAACCGCGTCGATTTTCACCTGGGGTGTTGTGACCGGCATGACGATCACCGCGCGGCAGCCCAGTTTGCGAGCGGCCAGCGCCACACCCTGCGCATGATTGCCAGCCGAGGCTGCAATTACGCCACGAGCCAGTTCCTCGGGGCTGAGATTGACCATTTTGTTGTAGGCGCCCCTCAGCTTGAATGAGAACACCGGCTGCAGGTCCTCCCGTTTGACCAGTAGGCGGTTACGAAGCCGGCTGCTTAAGTTGAAGGCTTGCTCGAGCGGCGTCTCGCGCGCGACGTCGTAAACGCGGGCATTGAGAATGCGTTTGAGATAAGAGGTGGGCATGGTGCTTGCAGTTTAGCCTGACGACCCCGACGCAGACCATGCCGTATCAGCTTCGCTGGTCGGATGCACTGCTAGACTCTTCTGGCTGAAAGATCGCGGTACGCTAAAGGATCGAGGCGCACTGAAGGATCAAGGCGCACTGAAGGATCAAGGCGCACTGAAGGATCGAGGTGTGCCAAAGGATTGATGTAACGACCGAAGAGCGGTGGCCAGCCTGCCGCGGCTGAATGTCTTTGCTGGATGTTTTGTGGAAGAACTGCTCGACCGCCTGCTTGACTGGTTTGCGTTGCCCAAGAATGGGCTGGTGACCGTATTCGTTGTGGCCTTCGTTTCTGCAACGTTGCTGCCGATGGGTTCTGAGCCGGCGGTCTTCGGCTATGCCAAGCTCAATCCGGATCAGTTCTGGATCGTCATTCTGGTGGCTACGGCAGGCAACACCCTGGGAGGTGCGGTGGACTGGTGGCTGGGCTACGGGGCCAAGCAGGCTCTGGCCAAAGGCAAGCAGACCCGTTATCTGCGCTGGTTTGAGCGGCTTGGGCCCAAGGCGCTTTTTTTCTCGTTTCTTCCGGTGGTGGGTGACCCGCTGTGCTCGGTGGCGGGCTGGCTCAGGCTCAACTTCTGGCAGTCGGTCGCCTGGATGGCGCTGGGCAAATTTACCCGCTACGTACTGATGACCGCCGCCTTGTTGTGGGTGCCCGATGACTGGTGGCGAAGACTTCTCGCGCCCTTCACGGGCGGCTGAAGACCGTGCCAGCCGTCGGGTTGAGCACACTCGCCTAGAGACCGCGCAGGCCGTCGGGTTGAACCCGCTCGCCTAGAATGCTGTTTTAAGGCTTGCAACGACCATGAATGCGCCGATCCCCCTGCATTTAGCTCCGCCCGAGGCCGAAGCGCCCGCGCGCGTGCGCGAAATTCCCTATAACTACACCTCGTTTTCCGATCGCGAAATCGTCATTCGTCTGCTCGGTGCCGAGGCCTGGGACATTGTCGAAGAGCTTCGCACCGAGCGACGCACGGGCCGCTCCGCCCGGATGCTGTACGAAGTTCTGGGCGACATCTGGGTTGTGCGCCGTAATCCCTACCTGCAGGATGATCTGATTGACAACCCCAAACGTAGACGCCTACTGATTGATGCTCTGCGTCACCGGCTTGGCGAAATCGACAGACGGCGTGTGCCCACGGTCGCAGCCGAATCCGAGTCGTCTGCGCGTGCATCTGAATCGTCCCAGCCCGGTGAGTCAAACCGCGCGACCAAGGTGGCGCGGCTGCTGCAGCTGGCCCAGGCGGCGGTGGCCGCTTTCGAGCACGAGTTGGGCGAAGTAGCCGCAGCGCGGGCGCGGGCACAGCGACGGCTGGGGCGTTGCACGCGGCGAGACAATATTCGCTTTGATGCGTTCTCGCGGGTATCGCATGTGACAGACGCCACGGACTGGCGAGTCGAGTATCCGTTTGTCGTGCTTACGCCTGACAGCGAAAGCGAAATCGCATCGCTGGTTCAGGCCTGCATCGAATTGGGTCTGACCATTATTCCGCGTGGGGGCGGTACCGGCTATACCGGCGGTGCGATTCCGCTGACACCACAATCGGCTGTCATCAATACCGAAAAGCTTGAAAAGCTGGGCCTGGTCGAGCATCGGCTGCTGCCCGGCCTTGAGTCCCCCGTTGCGACGATTTTCTCCGAGGCTGGGGTTGTTACGCGCCGCGTCACCGACGCTGCTGAGCAGGCCGGCCTGGTCTTTGCGGTCGATCCGACCTCACTCGATGCATCGTGCATTGGCGGCAACATTGCCATGAATGCGGGTGGCAAAAAGGCGGTGCTGTGGGGTACCGCGATTGACAACCTGGCCTGGTGGCGCATGGTTGATCCCGATGGGCAGTGGCTTGAAGTCAGCCGGGTCGGTCATAACCTCGGCAAGATTCACGATGCGCCCGTCGCCCAGTTTGAGCTCTGCTGGTATGCGCCCGATCAGTTGGGCACTGACGGACTCATGCGGGGCGGGCCACTGCGCCGCGAGCGGCTGGACATCGAAGGCTCGCGTTTTCGTAAGGTAGGCCTGGGCAAGGATGTCACCGATAAATTTCTGGCCGGCCTGCCCGGTGTGCAGAAGGAAGGCTGTGATGGCCTGATTACGTCAGCTCGCTGGATTCTGCACCGCATGCCGGCGCATATCCGTACCGTTTGCCTTGAGTTTTTTGGCCAGGCCAAGGAGGCGGTGCCTTCCATTGTTGAAATCAAGCAATACCTGGACGCCCGGCCGGGTGGCGCCATTCTGGCTGGTCTCGAACATCTCGATGAACGCTATCTGCGTGCCGTGGGCTATGCCACTAAGTCGCGCCGAGGTGGTCTGCCCAAGATGGTCCTGATTGGCGATATCGTGGGTGACGACGAAGACGGCGTGGCCCGCGCGACCTCTGAGGTTGTTCGGCTGGCCAATCGGCGTGTCGGCGAGGGCTTCGTAGCAATCGCGGCTGATGCGCGTAAACGCTTCTGGGCAGACCGATCCCGCACGGCTGCGATCGCGCGGCACACCAATGCCTTCAAGATCAATGAAGACGTGGTCATTCCCCTGGACCGTATGGGCGAGTACACCGACGGCATTGAACGTATCAACATCGAGCTGTCCATCCGAAATAAGCTGCAGCTGGTCGGCGCGTTACGGGAGCTTGTCGAGGGCACCCTACCGGTGGCGGCCGCAGACGAGCCCGACGCCAGCGGGCTATCGGGAGATGAGCTCCTCGATGATCGCCGACGTCGCGCGCTTGAGTTGCTGGCCCTGGTCAGCGCTCGCTGGCAGAGCCTACTCGACTACATCGATCTTCCCCTCAGCGAAGCGCTTGCGCGATTAAACGCATCAGGCTTCATGGTGCTGACCCCGCCCTCGGTTGACCGCTCCGACGCCGATCGGCATGAGCAGCTTTTCCACCGCCTGCAAGATCGCAGTATTCGAGTGTCCTGGAAGCTTGAGGTGCGCGAACCCTTGCACGCCATCTTCTCGGGTCAGGTGTTTGCGCCAGTTCGAGACGCCATTGAGCGCACGCACGCGCGCGTGCTACGCAGTCGGGTGTTCGTCGCGTTACACATGCATGCCGGCGACGGCAATGTGCATACCAATATACCGGTCAACTCCGACGACTACGGCATGCTGAAGCAGGCCGAGGCTGCCGTTGATCGAATCATGGCCCTGGCGAGGTCTCTGGGTGGTGTCATCTCAGGCGAGCATGGCATCGGTATCACTAAGCTGCAGTATCTGCAGTCTCATGAAATTGCTGATTTTCGCCGGTACAAGTCGCGCATCGACCCCGAGGGACGCTTCAACAAGGGCAAGCTGCTTGATGATGTGGCGGCGCCTGGCGACCTGCGCAATGCCTACACACCCAGTTTTGGTCTGATGGGCGCTGAGTCGCTGATTCTTCATGAGTCGGATATTGGTGCCATCTCTGACTCCATGAAGAACTGTCTGCGCTGTGGCAAGTGCAAGCCGGTATGCGCCACGCATGTGCCGCGGGCCAATCTGCTGTATTCGCCGCGCAACAAAATTTTGGCGACTTCCCTGCTGATCGAGGCGTTTCTGTATGAAGAGCAGACGCGTCGTGGGGTATCGGTGCGGCATTGGGAAGAGTTCTCGGATGTGGCCGACCACTGCACGGTGTGCCATAAGTGCGAGACACCCTGTCCGGTCGATATTGACTTTGGTGATGTGTCCATGAACATGCGCAACCTGTTGCGCAAAATGGGCAAGAAGCGATTTAACGCCGGCAACGCGGCTGCGATGTTTTTCCTCAACGCGACGGATCCCGACACCATTAAAGCGACTCGTGCGGCCATGGTGGGCGTGGGTTACCGCGTGCAGCGGCTCGCCCATGATTTGTTGGGCCGGTTCAGCCGGCGTCAGAATGCCAGCCCGCCGGCAACGGTCGGAAAGGCACCGCTTCGCGAGCAGGTGATTCATTTCGTCAATCGCAAGATGCCGGGCAACCTGCCTAAAAAAACAGCGCGCGCACTGCTTGACATCGAAGACAGTCGGTACGTGCCCATTATTCGTGATCCGGCCCGCACATCGCCCGACTCTGAAGCCGTGTTTTACTTTCCCGGCTGTGGCTCCGAGCGTTTGTTTTCGCAGGTCGGTCTTGCCACACAGGCCATGCTCTGGCACGTGGGTGTTCAGACGGTGCTGCCGCCGGGCTATCTGTGCTGTGGTTATCCGCAGCGCGGTTCTGGCCAGTTCGACCGTGCCGACAAGATGATCACTGATAACCGGGTGCTGTTCCACCGAGTGGCCAATACGCTTAATTACCTCGATATCCGCACCGTGGTGGTGTCATGCGGCACCTGCTACGACCAGCTGCAGGGTTATGAGTTTGAGCGCATCTTCCCAGGCTGTCGCATCATCGACATCCATGAGTACCTGCTCGAGAAGGGACTGAAGCTCGACTCGGTGACGGGGGTGCGCTACCTCTACCATGACCCCTGCCACAGCCCCATCAAGACGCAGTCGCCGGTTAAGCTGGTCAATACGCTCATGAACAGCGAACTCAACGGACGCATAGAACGCAATGACCGATGCTGCGGTGAGTCTGGCACGCTGGCGGTCACGCGGCCCGATATCTCAACGCAGGTGCGCTTTCGCAAAGCTGAAGAACTGCAGCGGGCAGCCACCCGATTGCGCACTGAGTCCAGCGACCTGCAGGCCCCGGTCAAGGTGCTGACCAGCTGCCCGTCCTGCCTGCAGGGTCTTGCCCGCTACAGCGACGAGACCGATGTCCAGGCCGATTACATCGTGGTGGAAATCGCCCGCCACATGCTCGGACAAGACTGGCTGCCCAACTATGTTGCCCGTGCCAACTCGGGCGGTATCGAACGGGTGCTAGTCTGAGCACCTGAATCCAACTACTTGCGAGACTCAGCTCAACATGGCCGGACTCGACTCAAACACGCCTTTACCAACGCGCCTCGTCTTGCATAAGGTGTCGCGCCTGCTCGAAATCGATTTCGCAGACGGACGCAGCTTCAAGCTGCCGTTTGAGCTCATGCGGGTTTACTCCCCATCGGCAGAGGTGCGCGGTCATGGGCCCGGACAAGAGACATTACAGACGGGTAAGGCCGAGGTGGGCATCGACAGCCTCGAGCAGGTGGGTCACTACGCGATTCAGCCGCAATTCAGTGATGGCCACTCCAGCGGCATTTTTTCCTGGGACTATCTTTACTGGTTGGGCGATCAGCAGGAGGCTTTGTGGGCGGACTATCTGGCGCGCCTCGAAGCGGCGGCTGGCAGCCGCTATCCGTCTCCAGTTACGGATATGGCCAGCATGGCGGTCACTCGGCAGCGCGGCGGTGGGTGCGGTTAATGAGCGAGGGCAACACGCACTTCGGATTTCAGACGGTTTCGGAGTCTGACAAGGCAGCGCGAGTCGCTGAAGTCTTTCATTCAGTGGCCGCTCGTTATGACCTGATGAACGACCTGATGTCGGGCGGTCTGCACAGAGCCTGGAAGGCGTTCACGGTCGGACAGGCAGCCATCCGTCCTGGCATGAAGGTTCTCGATGTGGCGGGTGGTACCGCTGATCTGGCGCGAGCCTTCGCGCGTCGGGCGGGCCCTAAGGGCGAGGTCTGGCTGACGGACATCAACGCGTCCATGCTCAGCGTAGGGCGTGATCGCCTGCTTGATGAAGGGCTGCTGCAGGCCGTGGCGCAATGTGACGCCGAGCGACTACCCTTTCCTGATCGTTACTTTGATCGGGTCTGCGTGGCCTTTGGTCTGCGCAACATGACCCATAAAGAGCAGGCGCTCGCTGAAATGCATCGGGTGCTCAAACCTGGCGGCATGCTTCTGGTACTTGAGTTTTCGCGCGTCTGGAAGCCTCTGCAGCGCGCCTACGATGCTTATTCGTTTTCAATTTTGCCGTGGCTTGGACGAAAAATAGCCGACGATGAGCAAAGTTACCGCTATTTGGCCGAATCTATCCGTATGCATCCCGATCAGGAGACGCTGCGAGGCATGATGCGTTCGGCAGGTCTGATCCGGCCGCAGTTTTTTAATCTTGCTGCTGGCGTGGTGGCCTTGCACCAGGGCTGGCGGGCCTGATGACGGGGGTGCGGCCGTGCTGGATCGTCTGACGCCGGCACGGTTCCGCTTGGCGGGCAGAGGCGAATAAAACCGTTTGCAAAATAGTTTTTTCTTGCATTTATGGCGCGTAGGCCTCTATATAGGGGTCTCGCACGAGCTGTCGTGTGTTTTTCTTCTTCAATGAGGTCAGCAATGAAAAGTGGTTGGGTTCGTATCATGTCCTTCGCGATGGCGCTGGTGGCTGCCATGGCGTTTTCCATGGCCGATGCCCAGGCTCAGAAGCGCATGGGTGGCGGCAATTCTGTGGGCAAGCAGCAGTCGGGCGTTTCGCAGTCCACGCCGGCCGGGCGGCAGGCGGCCCAGCGTCAGTCCACGCCGCCTTCGGCCGCGCCTCAGGCGCAGCCGCAGCGCAACAAGTGGCTTGCGCCTCTGGCGGGTCTGGCAGCCGGTATCGGTTTGGCCGCGCTGGCCAGCCACCTCGGCTTCGGTGAAGAGCTGGCTTCGTTCATGCTCATCGCGTTGCTGGCGGTGGTCGCCCTGGTGGTTGTGCGCATGATCATGGCGCGCCGCGCGGGTGCTCAGGCCGGTCCCCAGCCAGCCATGGCCGGCGCAGGTGCGTCGGGTCTGCCCAGCGGATCAAGCAACAACAGCTACTACGCTCCGCATGATGCTGCCTCGTCGGGCACAGGCGCGGCGCAGGGCTTTGGGGCAGCCTCCGCGATGGGTACGGGTCTCAGCATTCCGGCTGGGTTTGATGTTGCTGGTTTTGAGCGCAATGCCAAGGTTCAGTTTGTTCGCCTGCAGGCTTCTTTTGATGCCGCTAACCTCAACGACCTGCGCGAGTTCACCTCGCCTGAGATGTTTGCCGAGCTCAAAATGCAGATCGACGAGCGCAATGGCGCTACCAACCGTACCGAGGTGGTCACGCTTGAGGCGCAGTTGCTGGGCATCGAGAGCAACTCTGTTGAGCATGTGGCCAGCGTGATGTTCCGCGGATCCCTGCGTGAGGGCGATGTGGTCATGGCCAAGGCATTCGAAGAGGTCTGGAACCTTACCAAACCGGTTCATGGCGACAGCGGCTGGGTGTTGGCGGGTATCCAGCAGACGCAGTAATCCATGCATCAAGCTGACACCCCGGGCGCAGCTGAACGTCTCGCCCGGCCCGGGGCGTCCTTACTGGCTGATGCGCAATACAGGGGGCTGCAAGCTTTGCTTGCGGCCCTCGACCATTTAATCGACCAGCATGAGTGGGCGCGCTCGCGTCTCAGGCTGCATGCTGGCCGCGAGTTAGAGCTGGCCTGCGAGCCCCCCGCGCCAGGCGTCTGGGTTCCACAGCCCCTGCGTCTGCGAGTCAACGATGAAGGCCGTCTAGAGCCAGCATCGCGACCGGCTGACGATGTATCCTCCCAAAATGCAAATGCGTCCGCTGTCGCGCCTGGCCCTTCGCAGGTGCCGGTGGCTGTACGCATGACGCTCAGGCCCTCGGTGGATGCCTTATTCGCAGTTCTGAACGGTGGTCCTGCTGGCCTTCAGCGGTATCTTCGTATTGAAGGCGATGTGCTGTTCGCGGCCGCCCTGGGTGAGCTTGCGCAGGGCTTGCGCTGGGATGCTGAGGAAGATCTCAGCCGCTGGGTGGGCGACGTGGCAGCTCGCCGCATGGTGGCCAGCGGGAGCTTGGTCGCTGATTCGCTGAGGCAATCGCTTGAACGCGCCATGCGCTCGGCCGCGCGCTTTGCTGCCACCGAATCGCAGGCTCTGGTCAGTCGCCCAGAGCTCGATCTGCATCGCGATGAACTGCAGGCCCTCGACCAGCGGGTGACGGCGCTGGAGCGTCAGCGCGGACGGTGATCCGCTTGCCGGTATCATCCTGAGCGTACCGATTCTGACCGCAGGTCCCGCGTGTAACGGCAGTGCTACGCTGCTCGCACGAGTTGGCATCTAAACGAATGGAGGCATGATGGATCTTGGCATCGCAGGTAAATGGGCAATAGTTTGCGCTTCAAGCAAGGGCCTGGGCTACGGCTGCGCTATTTCGCTGGCACGCGAGGGCGTTAATCTGGTCATGAATGCCCGTACGGCCGATACGCTCGAACAGGCAGCAGCACGTGTACGCGCCGAAACCAGCGTGCAGGTGCGTACGGTTGCCTGCGATATCACCACGGCTGCAGGTCGCGCCGAGGTTCTGGCAGCCTGCCCCCAGGTGGATATTCTGGTTAACAACGCGGGCGGACCGCCCCCCGGCGATTTCCGTGACTGGGGCCGAGACGACTGGATTAAAGCCCTGGACGGGAATATGTTGACGCCGATTGAGCTGATCAAGGCGGTCGTTGACGGCATGATCGCGCGAGGCTTCGGGCGAATCGTTAACATCACTTCAAGTTCTGTTAAGGCGCCCATTGATGTACTGGGGCTTTCCAATGGTGCCCGCTCAGGACTGACGGGTTTCGTTGCAGGCGTGGCGCGTACCACCGTCAAACACAATGTCACTATCAATAATTTGCTACCCGGCGTGTTCGATACCGATCGCATTCAAGCTACCCTGGACAGCATGGCCAAGAAGATGAATGTGTCCAAGGAAGAGGCCATGAAACGCCGTGTGGCGGCCATTCCGGCTGGGCGCATGGGTACGCCCATGGAATTCGGTCAGGCATGCGCCTATCTGTGCAGCATGCAGGCCGCGTACGTCACCGGGCAGAATTTTCTGATTGATGGCGGTGCTTACCCCGGCACCTATTAAGCGGTCGGTGGCTCTTGCGTCAGTGCTTGCCCGCGCACTTGCGGCAGTACTGATCGGACTGCTTTCGCCTCAGGCCCTGAGCCAGGAACGCCGAGCGCCCCTGATTGTCCTGAGTTCATTGCCTGAGGTGCTGGCACGCCAGCAGATCACGGCTTTTGAGCGGTCGCAGCCCGGGGTGCGTGTCGATCTGCTAACCGTGCCGGCTGCACAGTTTGCTCAGCGTATTCGCGACCGACAGGCGGGCGGCGAGCGTGTTGATGTCGTCATCAGCGCAACGCCCCAGGCGCTGGATGGACTGGTGCGCGAGGGTCTTCTGCAGGTACTTGATGTCTCTGCATCGCAGTCGGGCGAGCGCACTGCGGCCCGAGCGGCTTCGGGGGCTGTTGAGGGCTTGTCCGATGCTGGACCCGCCTTGGTCACGCGGGTTCAACTCCCCTTGAGATTCGTACTGCAGTTCGACTCTCGTCCCGAGAGTGGGGTCGCAACCAGTGCAGCCTGGAGCTGGTGGGCTTTGGCCGAAGCGTCAATGCGCGGCAAGCTTGCCGTGGGCGCAGTGCAGCCGCCTGAAGCATTCGCGCTGCTGGCTGGCGTGGCGCTTCAGGCCCAGGCCTGGCAGCCGGGCTGGCGCTGGCTGGCGCAGTTTGCCGGTAATGCTCAGCCGGCAGGTGAGGCGAATCGCGCGGGATCGGGTACAGGCTTAAGCCTGGTGCTGCTGCCGCTGGGTTCCAGCATGAGTGAAACCGCGCTGCCCGTGTTGACGGTCACCGTCCCGGCAAGGCTGGGTGTAGTGGCGGGATCGCGTGACATGCGTATGGCGCAGCGCTTCACGCGCTTTCTCACCGCCCAGATGCTGCTGGAGCGACAAGAAGGCTTGGCGCGCGCAGGGGGTGCCGGCTCTCTTGCGCACCGCCATGATTACCTCAATATCGACGGTGGGCAGCTCGAGGGTCGGCATTCAGTGATCGCTTCGCTGGTTGAGCAAACTCTTCTTACACCGCAGTTGCAGCTGCGGCGGGTTCTTGAGCGTCTGGACGAGGCGGCCGCGCGCGCCCAGAGCCGCGGTGATCGCGAGCTCGTTCGCTCTGTCGATGCCGTACGTGAGCGCGTGCTGCGGCCCTTATTGGCTGAGTCTGACTTAAAGCTTGCGCCGGTCCTCGAGGCGTTTGGCGAGGGTCTGACAGATACGGTACGGCGAGCCCGAATTGAGGCGCTTGAAGCGCAGTGGCGAGAAAGCGCCCGAAGTCGTATCGCCGAGGCCGAGCGTGAAACTGCCGAGCTGATCGCACGCGCGCGCTAATCGGGCATCAATCCCACTGACGACCGCTTCGGCACGCCTCGAAACCCGGCTGGCGATGGCCCGCCCAGAAACGCGGGCCGACGGTGCATTACAGAACCGTAGCCGCGATGACCGGTCTCAGAACGCCGAAAGAGCATGTGCGTTACACCGCCGTACGCTTTACACCGTTGTGCCTTATGCCAAGACCGGTCGCCGCGCCTGGCTCACGCCATGAGCCTCGAGCTGTGCACACTGAGTGCCTCGCGTCATAACCCGAGAGGCACATCATGCTCAAGACATTCACCCCACAACCCCGCCCCGTCAGCCTGCTTCACCGGCTGTTAGCGTCTGACGGCATCGTCCTCATCGCCTGCATCGTGGCCATTCCGACAGCTTTGTGGTTTGCCTAGCGCCGGGCAATTACGAGCGCAGCTCGATCAGCGCGTCTGCCAGGGTCATCAAGTCTTCGACGTTGTTGTAAACATGCGGCGATACCCGCAGGCTTGATCCGCGCACCGACACCTGAATATTCCGGGCGGCCAGTGCCGCGCGTACGGTTTCGGGCGAGCCCACGCCGTTCAGGCCAACGCCAAACAGATTGGCTGCCCGAGCATGCTCGTCGGCAATATCAAAGCCCGCCTCGCGCAGACGCTGCACAAAAGGGCGCTCAATCGTCAGCAGATAGTCTCTAATGCGCTGGGGCTGCCAGTCGGTCAGAAGCTGGCAGGAGGCCTCCAGCATCGCAATCAACACAGGATTAGCGCGAAGGCTGCTGTCATAACGGCGCGCTCCGTCCGCATAGTCGTCGGCGTAATCGGTAAGGGTGGCAAAGTTGCGGCTGCCCGCGCGCATCAGCCAACCGTCTTCAAGCGGCGAACCGTCCAGCAATCGCTCACCCAGCACCATAAAACCTAGACCATAGTTGCACAGCATGGCCTTGTAGCTGTGAACAATCAGCGCGTCGGGTTTTACCTGCTGCACGTCAAGCGGCATGGCACCCACGGTCTGCGTTGCGTCAATCACGAATATGGCGCCAACCGCCCGTGCGGCAACACCCAGGCGAACCAGATCAATCAGCCTTCCGTTGGTCCAGTGCGCCTGCTCAACCGCAACCAGCTGTGTACGGGCGTCGATGGCGTCAATCAGGGCGCCTGTCCAGTCGCTGTCATCAGGCGCGTCTACGGCACGCAGCTCAACGCCTTCGCGCCGCCATGCTCGCCAGGGGTGTACATTGCTTGGAAACTGCTCGGCCAGCAGCACGACGTTGCAGCCGGGTTGCGGCCGCAGGTTTTTGGCGATGATGGCGGTGCCATACGATGTGGTGGGAATCAGGGCCACCCGTTCCGGGTTGGCGTTGACAAGCCCTGCGCAAAGACGGCGTACCCGTTCGGCCGGTTCAAAAAAATCATCGGGTGTCAGACTCGATGGAACGGCACGGCGCAGCAAAGCCTGGGTACCGGCCGCCTGCGTTGCCTTGGGCAAAGGACCCATGTAGGCGCTGTTGAGATAGGTTAGCCCTGCCGGAAGGCTGAACTGATCGCGCTGACAGGTAAGCGGCTCGAACGAGATCATGATCAAGCGGGCGAGGTCATCGAAAGACGACGGTCTTTCCGCCATTGAGCAGCACGCGCTGGTCTGCATGCCAACCCACCGCGCGTGCCAGCACTACGCTTTCAACGTCGCGACCCATGGCGGTCAGTTGGTCGACGCTACGGGTATGGTCAACGCGTACCGCATCCTGCTCGATGATAGGACCCTCATCCAAGTCAGTGGTGACGTAATGTGCTGTCGCGCCAATCAGTTTTACACCGCGGTCGTGGGCCTGCTGATAGGGGCGCGCACCCTTGAAGCTGGGCAGAAATGAATGATGAATATTGATGGCGCGCCCCTCAAGCTTGGCGCACAGATCTTCTGACAGTACCTGCATGTAGCGCGCCAGCACAACCAGTTCAACGTTTTCGTTTTTTACAATCTCCATCAGTCGCGCCTCTGCCTGAGGCTTGGTATCGGCGCTGACCGGGATGTGATGAAACGGGATGTCGTAGCTTGCGGCCATCTGATAAAAGTCGCGGTGATTGGACACGATGGCGCAGATATCGACGGGTAACAGCCCACTGCGCCAGCGAAACAGCAGATCGTTCAGACAATGCCCCAGCTTGGACACCATGATCAGCGTACGCATGCGTCGTGCCTTGCTGACAATGCGCCAGCGCATCTCAAAACGCCCGCCCACGCTGGCGAAGTCCTGCTGCAGTTGCTCGGCGCTGACATCGGTCGACTGCACGTCAAACTCAACCCGCATGAAAAATAGGCCGGTGTGCACATCGCCATATTGGGCCGCTTCAACAATATTGCCGCCGCGCTCGAGCAAAAAACCAGACACCGAATGAACGATTCCGGCGCGATCGGGACAGGACAGCGTGAGAATGAAACTATTGCTCATGGATGAGACCTGATGAAGAACCCGCAGTGAACACACGGTTGGCCTGAGCGTAGGGCATGCTGTTGGTCTGGTACTGCTGATAGCTGCCTGTCTGTTGCAGTTCGTCTGCGATTCGACGCGTGAGTGCAAGCGCTGCGCGCACGGGGCCAGAGCCCTGCGAGACCCGACGCACGCCAAGGGCTGCAAGCTCAGGGATCGTTGGGCAGCCCGGCATGGCCAAAATATTAAGAGGAGCGGCGATACCTGCTGCCAGAGTGCCGATAAGCTGCCCGGCGATTGCTCCTGGCACAAAGATGCCGTCTGCACCGGCTGTCAGATAGGCACGCGCGCGTTTGAGCGTCTCGTGCAACCGCTCGGCTTCATCCCAAAGACCCAGCCAATAACCGTCGGTGCGGGCATTGATAAACAGATCGATACCTGCCCGTTGAGATGCCGATCGCATGGCACGAATCTTTTCGACCTGCAGGTCGAGATCGAGCAGCGTGTCTGCGCCCAGAATGCCGCCCGGTGCGTCTTCGATGTTGATGCCAATCGCCCCGGTTTCGAGCAATGCCGATACCGTTTCGGCGACCGTATCGGGGGTGTGACCAAAACCCGATTCCATATCGGCACTGACGGGGATGCCGACGCGGTCGACGATGCATTTGACCGCAGCCAGCATGCGCTCGCGGCCGATCTGTTCGCCGTCGGGTAAGCCCTCGCTATAAGCGATGCCAGCGCTTGAGGTGCCCAACGCAGAAAAGCCGGCCTGCTCAAAGATCACGGCACTGGGAACATCCCAGACGCTGCCGATGACAAAAATACCGGGTCCCTGATGCAGCGCCCGAAATCGGGCGGCATGCTCGCGCTGCCGCTCAATTTGCCGCGGGTGTGCCTGCGCCGAGGCGGGTGGTGGGTGCGGCAATTACATCGCACCCATGGCCGG
This sequence comes from Pseudomonadota bacterium, assembly GCA_039800325.1. GTDB lineage: Bacteria > Pseudomonadota > Gammaproteobacteria > Burkholderiales > Burkholderiaceae_E > SYIM01. The sequence continues at coordinate 96,861 of JBDLQY010000124.1, forward strand.
CAGGGCGGTTTCCTCTTCCTTCTGCTGCAGGGCAAAGATGGACGAGTAACCGCCTGACCAGTCGGGCGGAATCAGACAGGGACGCGGGTCATGATGGGCCCAGGCTGCACGTTTGCCGCGAATAATGGCCTGGTCATGCTTGGGTCGAATGGGATTGACGGTGTACGGAAATGCATCGGCCGAGGTGAGGGTGTAGAGCAGCAGAGGCCGCCCGGCATCGGACAGATTCTTGGGCGAGGCATGCAGCATACGGCAGTTGTGCAGGGTTAAAGAGCCGGCGGGCCCTGGCAGCGCAACCGCCTTTTGCAGAGGCAGTCGGGCCACATCGGCATCGCTTAAGCATCCGGTCCAGCGGCCCTGCGCATCAAACTGGCTGAGTAGGGGTTCTATCTCTTCGTGACTGCGCGGCATCACCATCAGCGGACCGTTGTCCATGCCGCAGTCGTAAATGTAGGTACCGACCGTGAGCGGTGAGTAATTGGTATGCGGCCAGAAGCTGATGTCGTAGTGCCACTTCACCTCTTCGCCGCCGCGGGCCCATTTGAAATTAAGCTTTGAGTGGTGAAACTTGACGTCAGGTCCGACCAGATCGGCCACGATATCCGGCAGTATCGAATGATTGACGTAGTCCCAGTACACGGGGTGCTGCTCGACCGGATTGGACACACGTCTTAGTCGCGGCGCATCGGGGCGGTGCCCTGGCTCAAGATCGAAGACCTTGTCGGATTGGCTGATCGACCGAGAGCGCTCAACCATCTCGTCGGTGGCTGCGCGCAGTTTGGCCAACCAGGTGTCATCAATGACTTTCTCAAGCAGCAGATAACCCTCGGTGAAGTAAAACTCACGCTGCGACTGGCTGAGTACGCGAGGGGGAATTTCAAGAACCTGTTCCGGAGTCATAAGCGTATCTCCAACAAATAATCGGTGCTGATTACGGGCAGCGGGCAGCGCGCCTTATCGCAACTGCAGCATCTGCGTGGGCAGCCAGGTAACCAGCGAGGGTACCGCCATGGTGATCGCAAGGGTAACGACCTGCAGCAGGATGAAAGGCACGACGCCGCGATACATGTGCTGAATCGTGATCTCGGCCGGCGCCACTGCCCGCAGGTAAAAAATGGCCGGCGCCATGGGCGGTGTCAGGTAGCTGGTCTGGATCATGATGAGGAACAGCACGCAGAACCAGACTGGATCAAAGCCCGCCATTTTCACCAGAGGCGTGAAGATAGGCACAAAGATCAGAACGATAGAGATCCAGTCCAGAAAGAAGCCCGCGATGAAAATAATCAGCAGCATCAGCGCGAGCAGCGTCCAGGGTTCAAGCTTCATTTCGCCAATCATCTGGCTGGCGGTGTTGATGCCGCCCGCGCCGATGAAGACGCCGGTGAACAAAGTGCCGGCCAGCAGCACCGTCATGATCATGGCGGTGACCTTAAGCGTCTTGATAAGCGCCTCGTATAGCGCCGGCAGGCTAAAGGTTCCGTACAGCAGGGTGAGCAGTACTGAGGCCAGTGCGCCAATGGCGGCGGCCTCAGTTGGGGACGCCCAGCCCAAGAGAATTGAACCCAGAACAGCAAAAATCAGCAGCACCGGCGGCACCAGATTGCGCGCGCTGATGGCAAGCTTTTGCGCAAAATTAGGATCATCCGGGCTGGGCGGTATGGCTGGTCCGAACGCTGGATTGATCACACAGCGCACGAAAATGTAAACCAGATACAAACCTGCCATCACCAGACCCGGGAAGGTCATGCCGTAGAGAATATCGCCGACTGACAGGTCGGCCAGAGGCCCCATGACCACTGCAACCACCGAGGGCGGAATGATGGTACCCAACGAGCCCCCGGCGCAGATGGTGCCCGAGATCAGACCCTTGTCGTAGCCGTAGCGCAGCATGATCGGAATGGTGAGCAGACCCACGACCGATTCGGTGGCGCCAATGACGCCTGAGGAGGCGGCAAACAGAATGCACATGATGACGGTGGCAAGTGCCAGTCCGCCAGGTAGCCTGCGGGTCCAGATATGGATGGCTTCAAATAGGCGTTCGGCAATGCCTGAGCGCTCGAGCATGGCGCCCATAAACACGAACAGCGGAACCGCGGCCAGCACAAAGTTGGACGACAGGTCGTCGATCTTTTCGATGAACTGAAAGACCACCCGATCACCGAACACCACCAGGCCGAACAGTACTGCGGTGATCATCATGCAAAACGCGACCGGAAAGCCCAGGAACATCAGCACAAAGGCCACCGGCAGCATGTAGAAGGGGAGCATCTCCATCAGCGGGCCTCCGGGGCGGGAGCCCTGAGTATGCGAATCAGTTTGAGCACCTCAGCGAAGACCTGAAGTGTCAGCAGCACGAAGGCAATGAAAAAGATCAGGCGAAATGGCCAGACCTGAGCGTTGAAGGCCGAAGCACCAGTTCGCTCACCAGAGGCGTAGGCACTGGAGAAGTAACGGAACAAATAGATGGAAAGCCAGATGGTCAGGGGCAGCACCACCGAGTATCCGATAAGGTCAATAATCGCCCGCGTTCTGGCGGAAAACTTACCGCTGAACACATCGATGCGAATATGCTCGCCCGCGCGCAGCGTCAGCGCCATGCCCAGCAGGAAGTGTGCACCCGTGAGCATGAAACCGACTTCAAAGGCCCAAATGGTGGGCGAGCCAAATACATATCGGGATATGACCTCATAACAGGTGGCCAAAACGAGAGGAATGAGCAGCATCGCGCCCGCGACGCCGACGCTATCGCTTGCGCGCTCGATGGCGCGCACCAGTGAGCTCATGCTCGGTTCTCCTCTGCCCCGTGGGTTCGAGTAAACGTTCGAGTGAGTTGTCGTGGTTTGCGGGGCCAGGGTGCAAGAAAACTCACGAGCACCCGATCGGGTGCAAGCACGGCTAGGCAATACCCTGGCCTCTAGGGATGCTCTCTGGTATGCAGAGAGCATCCGCCACAACATTAATTACCCGCGAATATTGCGCCAGCGCTCAGCACCTTCCCACTCTTTTTCGAAGTCGAGTTGGCTCTTGAGGATTTTGGCAAACGCAGCGTCTTTTTGTGCGGTCTTCTGCGCCCACTCTAGGCCGATTTTACGAGCCTGCCGCTGAACATCCGCGTCGAGCTCAATGATTTCGTTGCCGGCCTTGCGGTAGAAATCAAGCGCTTTCGCGTCCTCAGCGCCAACCTTGATCCAGGATTCAAACGTGACCAGACGCGCAACGATCTGTACCAGCTGCTGATCTGCAGGCGGCATCTTGGCCCAGACATCCTTGTTAATGGTGAGCTCCATGGGGGCCGTGGGCTGATGCACGCCCGGGATGATCACGTACTTGGCAACCTTGTGGAAGCCCGTGGAAATATTTTCCCAGAGGGTGCCCCATTCGGTGGCGTCGATGGCACCGCGCTCGAGCATGGGATACACGTCGCCGCCCGCGGTGGTGACAGGCGCAGCGCCGAGGTCTTTGGCCATATCGAGCCAGGCGCCCGCGGTGCGCAGTTTCAAGCCTTTGAGATCAGCTAGCGTCTTGACCGGTTTGCGCGAGTGCAGGAAGGCCTCAGCGGTTCGAATGAAGCAGGGCATGGATATGATGCCCTCTTTTTCTTCGCGATGGGCGCGTTGCATGGCTTCGCCGCCAGCCGCATACAGCCAGTGCAGCATGCGCTCGCTGTCCATAGAACCCGCATAGCCCCCAAACAGTACCGTGGCGGCGTCTTTACCCCAGTCCCAGCCCATCCAGCCGTGGCCGCATTCGGCGACCCCGTTCTTGACGGTTTCGGCGACTTTCAGCGCATTGCCCAGCGCGCCGCCTGGAAAGGTCTGAATTTTGAAGCGTCCGCCCGAGAGCTGCGCCATGCGGTCTGCGAAGGCCTTGGCGCCGATATCCATCAGCGGACCACCGGGCCAGCCCGTGGCCATTTTCCAGTTGTAGCTGGGACCCGATTGCGCGTTGGCAATAGCCGGAATAGCCAGGCCGCCAACGGCGCCGGCTTTGATGAAGTCTCGTTTTTTCATGGTGTCTCCTCTGTGTTTTGCGGGGTTATTGTGAATCAGGTTCAGGCTGGCTGTTCCTCTACTGGCCCATCGAGTGTAACCGGGGCATCGACCCGGCGGAAGCGTTCGATCACTGGCACCAGATCGCGCTTGACGTGGTCCTCGTTGTAGCCGTTAAGCAAGGTGCCGACGAGCCCGCGGTCAAGGTCGCTGGTGCCCATGACCCAGTCGGCGATTGGGAAGGTGAGATTCATGTTGTGACTCATCATGATGCCGTAGTTGTGATGAGCGGTGTGATGGCGCCGGATGGTGTTGACGAACGGCATGTTGCGCACGAACCAGTTGTCATGCACGTGGCAGCAGTAGTGAAAGGTCTCGTAGATGAGGTACTGTCCCACGATGGTGATCATGAGGATGTAGCCCGCATTGGCGTTAAGGATCTGCGCCAGTACCCACGCAAATGGCAGGCCCAGACCCATAAAGGTAAACAGAGCCCGCCATGGGAAAAACACGATACGCCACTCGCGTGTCGAGTCGACTGTCATTTCGTTGTCGGTGAAATACTGATGATGCTGGCGTGTGTGCCGATCGTAGATGGCGCGCAAAGCCCATACATCAATAAGCCGGTGCATGACGTTCTTGTGAATCCACCACTCGAACAGATTCGAGAAAAAAAACACCGGAACAATCAGAAGCCATTCCCAGGAAGCTGCCTGCAGACGACTCAGGCAAAATCCAATCACCAGGGCGCCTACGAGATAGATAACGCCTATATGAAGTACGCCGTTATAGGACGGGTGGATATTGGAGCGGTATTCCTCGCGAAACCGCACCTGGCGTTCGGAGGGGTTGTGGCGTTCAATGAGCGCTGCCATGGCAAATCTCCTGCGCGATTCGGTGTGTTCAGGAACCCGGGCGAACTCATCAGCAGTACCCGGGTATGCTGATATGTTAGACATATGTCTGGACGTTTGTCGAGTGCATCAGGACATTAGGATTCAAAAATCGAGGTCAACCGTGCTGCGCGTGAAGGCCTCTACGTTATCCAGTAGCGCGTCGGCGGCGCGGCCAGCGGCACTTTCGTCGCCCAGGGCGATTGCATGCGCGATATCCGCGTGCAGTTCGGCCGTCTCGGCCAGATCGGCGGCTTGCCGATAGTGCACATACCAGAAGCGCCTGGATAATGAATGCAGCGGCATCATGGCCATCTCAGCGAATTCATTTCGAGCCGCCTTCAGGCAGAGCTCATTGAACTCTCGGTCGACGCGCAGAAAGGTCACGTCGTCCCCCTTGCGACCCGCAGTGCGAAATTGCTCGGCCATCTGCGCGAACTGCGTGCGCTCAACTACCTGGGAGCGGCGTGCGGCCGCGCGCGCACTCAGCCGGTCGATTTCGCGGCGCACCTCAAGCAGGCGTAATTGGGAAACGACATCGATGCCTGAAACGATGACCCCACGTCGCGGCAGAATTTGCACCAAACGGTCGCGGGCAAGCCGATGCAGGGCTTCCCGGATGGGCGTGCGCCCGATGCCCAGTTGCGCTGAAAGCATAGCCTCAGAAACTGCGCTGCCCGGGGGCAACTGCAGCCGCACGATCATCTCTTCAAGCAGTGTGTACGCCTGATCGGTCAGTGAAGCAGGCGTGGCCTGTACCGTCAGAGCTGGCGACGTTTTTGCACCCGGTCGAGAAATTTCTCGTACTCCTTCTGATCGACGCCGTAGCTGTGATCGTCATCGGGGAAGGTTCCCCCTTTCACATCGGCCACATACGCCTTTAGGCCCGCCACTGCCACCTCGGTTAAATTGGCATAGCGCTTAGTGAATTTCGGTTTGAAGTCGGTGAACACACCGAGCAGGTCGTAAGACAACAGGATTTGCCCGTCGGTACCAGCCCCTGCACCGATGCCTATGGTGGGGATTTCAAGCTGCTCGGAGATGACGCGGGCAATGGGACCAGGAACCGCCTCAAACTCAAGCATGAAGCAGCCCGCATCCTGAATGGCCAGGGCGTCTTCGAGAATTTTCATGGCTGCGTCAGCGGTCTTCCCCTGGATCTTGAAGCCGCCGAACATGGCGATGGTATGCGGGGTCAGACCAATATGGGAAGCCGTCGGAATGCCCGCATCCACCAGGGCTTTCAGAATATGGGCCTGCGATTTGCCACCCTGCGGTTTAACGGCGTCACAGGCCGCCTCCTGCATGAAGCGGGTGGCGTTGACCAGCGCGCGATCAATGGTGTTGTAGCTTTGGTAGGGCATACAGCCCAAAACAAAGGTGCTGGGCGCGCCTCGGCGCACGGCCTGAGCATGCATCACCATCATGTCCATGGTGGCCGGCACCGTGCTGGGGTGTCCGTGTGCCACCATGGCTAGGCTATCGCCCACCACGGCAACATCTACTCCGGCGGCTTCTGCCCATTTGGCCGAGGTGTAGTCGGGCACCGAGGTGTAAACCATTTTTTCGCCGGTTTTCTTGGAGTCCCGGATTTCAGTGATGGTTCGCTTCTTACGCTCGGCAGGCTTGCTGTCAGCCATGAAAATCTCTCCGCAGTGTCAGGGTGTGGGGTAATGAAGCAAAGAGCGACGGGGCAGGTCAGCCCCCGCGGCTATTTGGGAATGATCAGCACCATCGAAGGAAAGATCAGGTCTGGATTACTGATCAGGTGCGAATTCGCTTTCAGGATGCCAGGCCAGCGGCCTGCGTTGCGGTAAAAGTACAGCGCGATCGACGACAGTGAATCGCCGTCATTGACGGTATAGATGCCGCGCGCACCCGTCAGGCGCGCGACTTTGGCTTGTGCTTCATTGAGAGCCGCGCTGATGGCAGCCAGTTCGGCGCGCTGTGCGTCCGTCAGTGTTTTGAGACCTGCCTGGTCTGCTATGGCCCGGGCGAGCCGGTCGGTAAGCGCGCTGGCGTTGCGTTGAGCCTGCGCCAGATCCGTTGAACTCGTCGACAGCTGGGTTTCGAGCTCGGCGAATTTAGCCCGCGATTCAGCAAGCTCGGACTCAGCGCGTTCGGCAGTGACACGCAATTGGGCGAACTCCTGCCGCAGCTGCGTCAGTTCTCGTTCAAGGCCCCCATTGACCGCCTGAAGCTGCTGTTGCTCACGCGACTGCTGTTCGGCGCGTTTTTCAAGCTCTACCCGTGCACTTCGCTCGGTCTGCGCGCTTTGTGCAGCCTGACGCACCTGTTCGAGCTGTGCACGCAGATCCGTTAGTTCGCGTACGCTGGTTGCATGCTGCTGTTGCAATGCGGTCTTAGCCTGCTCAAGCGTATCGGCCTGCGCCTTAGCCTGGGAGGCGGTCTGTTCGGCTACACTCAGTCGGCCCTGCAGGTCGGCAAGACTGCGTTCAGCGGCATTGGCTTTGGTTTGACTGTCGGAGCTGGCTGAGCGGGCCTCGGCCAGTGCCTTGTTGGCGCCATCGAGATCGGCCTTGAGTTGCGCGGCTTTATCAGACTCCGACTTGAGACGCTGGGTAAGGTCAGCCACCTGCGCTTCAAGCTCACGCTTTGCCTGACCGCACCCTGCCATTAAGGTCAACATACAAGCCGCGGCAAGCCATAAACAAGCCGTTCGTGCATGAGCACGAAAACCACGAGACTGAAGAAAGACTGGGTTCATCTGAGTCGGCTCCTCGTAGACTAAAACGCAGTCTGTCAGATTAAAGGCCCTGCCGACAAGCCTGCCCCGGGTTTAGCGCGCGTCCGATGCGTGATCAGCGAGTGCACGCAGATCGGCCGGATAGATGCCAGCCGACACCCGTGCGCCGATGTCGAATTCTGGTACTCCTCCCCGATGCGGCCGGTCGGCTAGCAGTTCAATGCCCTGCACCGACAGGCGGTAACGGACGAATTCGCCCATGAATTCGCGCTCGAGCACTTGCGCGGGCCGCCATAGCCGACCGTCTTCGGCGCCTGGATTGACCGCCAGCTCGATGCGATGCGGGCGCACCGCCAACAGGGTTGCCTGCGGGTCTGCCGCCTGCCCAGCCGGGGCTGCAATACGTCCGAACACGCACTGCATGGTGCCCGCACTGGTCGGTGCATGCAGCAGATTGATAGTACCCACAAACTCGGCCACAAAGCGATTGGCAGGATGGTCGTACAGATCGACCGGAGATCCCACCTGTTGAACCACGCCTTCGTTCATGACCGCGATTCGATCCGCGGTTGTCATGGCTTCTTCCTGATCGTGAGTGACGAAGATGGTGGTAATGCCCAGTTGACGCTGCATCGCGAGCAATTCCCGCCGCATATGCACCCGCAGTTTGGCGTCCAGGTTGGAAAGGGGCTCGTCAAGCAGCAACACCCTGGGCTGTATGGCTAAGGTGCGTGCCAGGGCGACGCGCTGCTGCTGGCCTCCCGATAGTTCACCCGGTTTGCGGTTGGCCAGGTGTTGCAGCCCCACCTGGTCTAGCGCCTGTCTTACCCGCTCGCGCACCTGCTCACGGGGTAGTCTTCGCTCTTCGAGCCCAAAGGCGATATTGCCGGCCACGGTCATGTGCGGCCATAGTGCGTAACTCTGAAACACCATGCCGACGTCGCGCTTCCAGGGCGGAAGCTGCTCGACAGGTCGGCCATCAACCCGAACACTGCCCACTTGGGCCTCACTGAAACCCGCGATCACTCTCAGTAGCGTCGACTTGCCGCACCCTGACGGCCCCAGCAACGCGAAGAATTCACCAGCCGCGATGGACAGGCTTACCTGGCGTAAAACCGGCGTACTGCCAAACGAGAGCGTGATCTGGTCGAGATCGACGGCGACTGGGTGATTGCTGGACGGTTGCGAAGAAGACTGCTCAGTAGCGTTCATCGGGCTATTTCCTTCAGGCGGATACGGGCCCGCGCTGCTCAGGCTTGTACACGCGGCCGGTTTCTTGAAGCGATCAGCCAGTGCGACAACCAGGTCCCCAGTCCAACCATAATGACCGCGATGACGCCCAGTGCCGCACCCGGACCACGACCGGCAATCGATTGCATATAGAGATAAATGCCATAAGACATCGGCGCCATGCTTTCGCGTGATGTGAGCAGTATCGTCTCAGAGATTTCGACCGCAGCCGTGATAAAGCTGGTGAGAAAGCCGGCCATAATGCCACCGGCCATCAGGGGGACAACGATGCGCATAACGGTGCGTCGACGCGACGCGCCGAGGCTTTCGGCCGCTTCCTCCATGGACAGATGCACCTGCTGCAGCGCAGCCGTGCATGATCGCAGCGCGTAGGGAAGCCTGCGAACCGCGTAGGCCAGAATGAAAATCAGCCCGGATGCCAGCAGCGGCGTGTCGGTGAACGGAATATTCCAGTCGCGAAACGTGCGCAGATAGCCGATACCCAATACGACGCCTGGCATGGCGAGGGCGACGCTGGCCATGTGGTCAAGCCACTGGCGGCCTGGCACGGTGGTGCGCAGAAGCAGGTAGGCGATTGCGGTACCGATTAACACATCGATGAGGGCGGCTGCTCCGCAGTAAACGAGGGTATTGATGATCATGCGCGAGGAATCGCGCAGCACGATCGTGTAGTTGTCCAGCGTCCAGGCTTCAGGCAGTACGCTGAAGCTCCAGACTTTAGCGAAGGACAGCAGCAGCACACCCAGATGCGGTGACAGCACGACGAGCAGCATCAGGATGATCCAGATCCATGCCAGGCCGTTTTGCAGGCGGGTAAGGCTTCGCTGCCGGCTTGATCGGCCCCCTCGCTGCAGCGTGGAAAAATCGCGGCCGCGCAGGAACCACATCGACCCTGCCATGGCTGCTACTGAGAACAGCACCAGAATCACGCAAATAACATAGCCCACCGGATCTTCTAGGCCCACCGACGTGACACGCAGGTAGGCCTGCGGCGCGAGCATATTGGTGACATTGAGTACCAGTGGCGTGCCCAGATCATCGAACACCTTAATGAAGACCAGCGATGCGCCGGCCATATAGCCCGGCAGCGCCAGCGGAAAGACAATTCGTCTGAACAGCCGCCAGCCGTGGGCGCCCAGGTTCTGGGCCGACTCTTCCATGGCGGAATCGATATTAGCCAAGGCCACCGAGACATTCAGAAGAATGAATGGAAAGTAGTGCAGGGTTTCAACGAAGATCACCCCGTTGAGTCCCTGCATGATGGGCAGGGTTACGCCGAACCACTCGTTCAACAGCAGATTGACTGATCCCGAACGACCGAAGAGCAGCTGTAAGGCGGATGCCCCCACAAATGCCGGCATGATCAGGGGCAGTACGCCCAGGGTTTGCACCAGCAGTGCGCCTCTGAACGTAAAGCGCGTGGTGAAGTAGGCAATGGGCACTGCGATGAGGGTGGAAAACACCACGGTCATCGTGGCGACATAAAGGCTGTTGGCAAAGGCCTCGCGCATTAGCGAAAGCCCCAGAAAACCGCGCAGATGAGCCAGGGTGAATGCGCCCTGCGGATCCGTGAAGGCCGCCTTCACCACCGTCAGGACCGGAATGATCAGAAAGACGATCAGAAAGGCAGCGATCGCCAGCGCGACCAGGTTAACGCCCCAGCCATGACGAGATCGGACGAGTGCGGTCATGGCCTGGAGCGTGGGCGCTTAGAAAGAACGCGTAGGGCGTTGAGCTTGGCCCATAGAGGTCAGTGGCCAGTTATCGATCAGCGTGCGAGCGCTGCCGCCTGACGCGCCAGCTCGGTCGCGCGCTCGTAATTCTGGCGCGCGCTCTTGCCCCAGTGCTCTTCCAGGGCGGTCATCGCCTTTTGCTTGGCTGCATCGCGCTTGGTGTCACGAAACACTGCAACGAATTCAGCGTCAGCCGCTTTGTCGGCACCTACCACCGGCGAGAAAGCGAGTTCGCGCGCCTGCGCAAGTAGCCTGCTGGCCTGTGCATTGGGCTTGGAGGCAATTTTTGCACTGGCCTCGTGAATCGCTTTGGTGGCGGCGCTCAGTTCTTTGTGCCTGAAGGTGATGGTCTGGTCAAAGAGCGATGACACCAGAAAGTAGCGCCGCTCGGAGACGGCAGTATCGAAATTCACTTTGGCCTGGATTTTTCCATCATAGGGATTGGGGTAGCCCGCAGGCGCCTTGGCATAGGTCTCAGGCAGCACTGGCAGGCGGCTGATCTTGGGATCGAGCAGTAGCTGTTGCCCCTCGGGCGAAAGCGTGTAGCGGATAAAACGCTTGGCCGCCTCGCTGTCGCGTGCGCCCGCGACGAGTCCTATGTTGGCCGGCACGATCGAGGTCATCGACGGATAGACAAACTCCACAGGGAATCCGGAGTTCTTCGCAGCCAAACCGAAAAAGTCGATCACGATGCCGATACCGAACTGACCGTTGGACACGCCATCGGGAACGCCGAAGCTGCGTTCGGTGATGGCTGCACAGTTGCCAGACATCTGCAGCACCTGCGACCAGCCCTTGTCCCAACCCTCTCCCTGAAGAATGGTCTCGATGGTGAGATGGGTCGTGCCTGAACGTGAGGGCGACGAGGTTGAGACATGTCCGAAATAGACTGGCTTGGTCAGGTCTGTCCATTCACGCGGCTCGGGCAGGCGGTTGGCGCGCAGATAGCGCGTGTTCCACATAATTCCGTAGCCGGCCAGCGCCTGGCCGCGATAAAACCCGTTGGGGTCGTTGACGGGATACGAGCCGATCTTCTCAGGCACCTTGACCCCGGGGTCAAATTTTTCGAGCAGGCCATCCTTGGCCATGACCTCGAATGCGTCGGGTGCCGAAGCCCAGAACACTTCGGGCCGACGTCCCGGCGAGGCCTCGCGCACAAACGCCACGCCCGCCGAGGTGCCCTTATTGAGCACTTCGAGCTTGAAGCCGGGATGGGCTTTCTCGAAGGCAGTCTTGTAAGCGCTGGTGAGTTCCTTGGGAAAGGAAGTAACCACCGTTACGGTCTGGCTCAAGGCGACGCTCGAGGCGACCGCGAAGGCAGCAGCTACCGTCGCGCGCATCAGGGCCCTGGCGCCATGCGCTGCGGGTTTATCTTGGTTGGCCTGATGTAAGCGTGTACGCATGGCTTGATCTCCCCTTGCAAAAACGATGGGTCAGCGTCGGTCGATCGGGTGGCTGACTGCTAAAAATACCGGTTCGTCGTAAACAGCTGAACGGGTGGGGGAAGTTACCGACCGAGTATCCGCAGGTCAAGCGCAGGGTTTAGGCACAGCGGGGCGAGCGGGGCCCTTGGACGGGGCCGTCGCCACAGCCAGACTCGATCCGATGCGGTAGCATTGCCGGTGTGAAAATACTGACTACGCGCTTTTTTCAGCTGCTCGAGCTGCTCATGACCGTATGCCTGGCGGCAATGGTGGTCATGGTGTTCGGCAATGTGGTGCTCAGGTATGCCTTTGATTCCGGTATTGCCGTCTCGGAAGAGCTGTCGCGCTACCTGTTCGTGTGGCTGACCTTTATCGGTGCGGTGGTCGTCGCTCGCGAAAATGCTCATATGGGTGTTGAAACCCTGGTACGGCGCTTCGGGCCGGTGGGGCGGCGCATCTGTATGGTGCTCAGCGACGCGCTCATTTTGCTGTGCTGCGGTGTGTTCTTCTGGGGTACCTGGCGGCAGGCGCCTCTTAATATGTCCAACATCGCGCCCATCACCGGCATTTCGATGATCTGGATTTATGGCATCGGGTTTTTTACCAGTCTGGGCATCGGCTTGATAACAGCCCTGCGTCTGGTGCGTGCCCTGACGGGTCGGCTGCGTCCGGGCGAACTCGACGACTTTGCCGGTGACGCGCCCGGGGGTCAGGCGGGCAGCCTGAAGGAACGCCTCGAATGACCGTCGCAGTGTTTCTTGCTTCGCTGATCGGCGCGATGGCCATCGGTATGCCGGTTGCCTTTGCACTGATCTTCTGCGGGCTGGCACTGATGTGGCACCTGAATGTGTTCGACAGCCAGATCGTGGCGCAGAACCTCATTATCGGCGCTGATAATTTCCAGCTGCTGGCCGTGCCGTTCTTCCTGTTGGCCGGAGAGCTGATGAATGCGGGCGGCCTGTCCCGCCGCATTGTTAATTTTGCAGTCGCCCTGGTCGGCCATGTGCACGGCGGACTGGGATACGTGGCCATCTTTGGCGCGGTCATCATGGCCTCGCTGTCCGGCTCGGCCGCTGCTGACACGGCTGCCCTGGCATCTATTCTCATCCCCATGATGCGCGAGGCCGGTTACAACGTTCCTCGATCTGCCGGTCTGATTGCAGCGGGTGGCGTGATCGCACCCGTGATACCGCCCTCCATCGGTTTCATCATCTTTGGCGTGGCGGCAAACGTATCGATCACACAACTGTTTCTGGCCGGGGTCTTTCCGGGCTTGTTGATGGGCTTGTCGCTGGTCATCGCCTGGGCCTGGGTGGTGCGGCGCGAGCGCGTGAAGGTTTATCCGAAGGCTTCGTGGCGCGAGCGTGGCAGAGCCACATTGAATGGTCTTTGGGCCTTGGCCATGCCAGTGATGATTCTGGGTGGCATCCGATTCGGTGTCGTGACGCCCACCGAAGCAGCCGTGCTGGCCGCCGTGTATGCCTTGTTTGTGGGCCTGTTTATTTACCGCGAGCTCAAGATTCAGCATCTTTATCGGGTGTTTCTGGTCGCTGCCAAGACCACAGCGGTGGTGATGTTTCTGGTGGCATCGGCGCTGGTCTCGGCCTGGCTGATTACCCAGGCTAATATTCCGGGTGAGTTGGGCTCGCTGCTTGAGCCCTTCCGAGAGCACAAGAAGCTGCTGCTGCTGATGATGATGCTATTGGTGCTGGTCGTGGGCACGGCGCTTGACTTCGCACCCACGGTGCTCATCCTCACGCCCGTGCTTATGCCCATCGTGAAACAGGCGGGTATTGATCCAGTGTATTTTGGGGTGCTGTTCATCATGAACAATGCCATCGGTCTGCTTACGCCGCCGGTTGGAATCGTTCTGAATGTGGTGTGCGGCGTTGCCAAAGTACCCATGGGTGCCGTCATCCGTGGGGTCATGCCTTTTCTGATAGCCCAGATCTGCGTGCTGCTGGTATTGATTGCCTTTCCTGAACTGGTTACCGTTCCGCTCAAGTGGCTCAGGGGACGCTAACTTGTCCGATGCCAGTCGACCAGTATCTGCGGATTGATTTGTCGCTAACCCGTTCGCTGTTTGTTTATTTCACGTTTCAAGGAGGAGACTATGAAGCAATTCACCTATAAGCCGCTGCTGGCGGCATGCATGCTGGCCCTGGGCGCTGTTGCGGCCACGCCAGCGCTGGCGCAGTTTTCAGAGCGCACTATCCGTGTGTCCAACGGTATCAACCAAGACCATCCGGTGGGTAATGGCGTCGCCAAGATGACCCAGTGTCTGACCCAAAAATCAGGCGGCAAAATGAAACTGCAAGCCTTCTGGGGCGGCGCTCTGGGCGGCGATCTGCAGGCAACACAGGCGCTGCGCTCAGGCACGCAGGAAATGGTCATTACCTCGTCATCGCCGCTGGTGGGCATCCTGCCTGATCTGGGTGTGTTCGATCTGCCGTTCCTTTTTGCCAATGAGGCAGAGGCCGACAAGATTCTCGATGGCGCGGTGGGTGATTACATCAACTCCAGACTGCCGGGCGTCAACCTGGTGAATCTGGCCTGGTGGGAAAACGGTTTCCGTAACCTCACCAACTCGAAAAAGCCGGTTAACAAATGGGAAGACCTGTCGGGCGTCAAGGTTCGGGTGATGCAAAACAACATCTTCCTGGACACCTTCAAGACCCTGGGCGCCAATGCGGTGCCGATGGCGTTTGGTGAAGTGTTCACGGCGCTCGAGACTAAGGCTATCGATGGTCAGGAGAACCCTTTTGTCACCATTGACACCTCCAAGCTCTATGAAGTGCAGAAGTTCCTGTCGGTAACCCGGCATGCCTATACGCCGTTTATGGTGCTGTACTCCAAGCCGCTGTGGGACCGGCTGTCGAAAGACGAGCAGTCAGCACTGCAGGCTTGCGCCGGCGAGGGCCGTGATGAGCAGCGCAAGGTGTCACGTGCGCTGTCTGATAAGTCGCTGGCCAACGTGAAGGCCAAGGGCATGGTGGTCAATGAGATCAGCCAGGCTGAGTACAAGCGCATGCTTGAGCAGGTCAAGCCGGTCTATGAAAAGCACAAGGCCACCATTGGCGCTGAGACCATTCAGCGCATGCAGGACGAGCTGGCCAAGATCCGGAAGTAATTTTTGCGTCACCGGGGAGCCCGCCGGGTTCCCCGGTAGTCGTCTGTCTGGGGCTGCGTGGCAGCCCCAGTTCGCTTCTGGCGTTAACGGTTCAGCACGCTGACAGCCGTGTTGGCTGCGATATGGCCGCCAGCCACAGCGCTTAGCAAGCCGTTTCCTGAGAGATAGCCCCAGACCGCGTTACCTGAAACCCCGCGTGCGGCGCCACCGGCTGCCAGCAGGTTGGGAAATGGCATGCCCTGTTGGTCAAGCACGCGGCATTGGGCGTCAATATCGAGGCCGCCCTGCGTGTGAAACAGTGCGCCGGTGACTTTGACGGCGTACCAGGGAGGAGCCTGCAGGCTGCGTTTAAAGCTTCGGCCCGTTGCTGTGTCTGTGCCCGCAGCCACTGAGTTCAGGGTGGCTTCGAGTTGAGCGGGCTCGCATCCAATCAGTTCAGCCAGCGAGACGAGATCGGCGCAACGCTTCACAGCGCCTGCGGCCTGAGCATCACGAAAATCCGGAAAGTCCTGAGCGAAGGCGAGGAGTTGTTCGTCGAAGATGTTCCAGGCAATATCATCGGGTTGTGCCAGCACCTTCACGGCGGCCTCTGAATAGCCCTGAGTCTCATCGTGAAAACGGCGGCCCTGAGCGTTGATCTGGATTGCACCCTCCATCATGAGACTCCAGGAAATCAGTGCGCCCTGCGGGACTGCCCATGAGCCGTGACCCTGGTAGCCGCCCAAATCGGCAAGACGGGCACCCAGCTCGCGCCCCCACAGAATCGCTGAGCCATCATTGCCAACATGTCCCGCGTAGGTGCTGTCCGCCATTTCGGGCAGCAGCTCGCGGCGTAGGCTCTCGTTGCCGCCGAAGCCATTACATGCCAGCAGCAGCACCTGGCAGCCTATGTGCTCAATGGCGCCGTCGCGGCGCTCACAGCCGACGCCAGTAATGCGGCGGTCATCGTCGACCCAGAGCTCGACCACTCGGGCCTGTGTGAGCACGGGAATGCCTGCGGCGTCGGTGGCGACCCGCAGTCGGTTCATGAGACCAACGCCGCTGCGCTCGGGCACGGCGTGCATACGATGTACTCGGTGACCCGGGTACAGGAAGTTGTCAAGAACCTGCCACGGGATGCTGTGATGCTCGCCCAGCGCATCAATGGCGGCGGCAACGGTGGCCGCATAGGCGGCGACCAGGTGCGGCGCAGCCTCGCCGTGCGCTTTGGCCTGGATGTCGCGAGCAAATTCTTGGGCGTCATCCGCAATGCCCTGTGCCGCCTGCGCGCGGGTACCCGCTGCGGGAATAAAACCCGAGGATAAGGCTGTTGAGCCCGCAGGCACTGCGTCGCGCTCGAGCACAACGCAGTCAACACCTGCTCGCGACAGCGCCAGTGCTGCCGTCAGACCGCAGGCCCCAGCGCCCACGATGACAACCGGCAGATGCTCACCGGCGGTCGACAGGCTCTGCCGAATAACGCGAGGCGGTTTCATCGCATGCCTCGCCTGGCTTAGCCGCGAAGCTGCGCGAGCAGCTCGCTGCAGCTCATGACATCGGCCACCGAGCGCAGGTCTGCAAGCGCTGTCTGGTGGATATCGTCAGACACAGCCGCGCAACCATCGGACAGCACAATGGCGTGGTAGTCACGCACATGCGCATCGCGCACGGTGCTGGCCACACCCGCGTTGGTGAGAATGCCGCACACAACCAGAGTATCAACGCCCGCTTTTTTCAGCACCCAGTCAAGCTGGGTATTGAAAAATGCCGAGTAGGCAACCTTCATGACCGATACCTGAACCAGCGGCGCGATGGCATCGACGCAGGCCTGTCCGCGCGAGCCCTGCGCGAAGTCGCCTTTGCGCAGGAAAGGACGTCTGCGAAACAGATGCTCGGAGATCATGGGTTCACCCTGGGCGTTGGGCCATAAGGTGAACAGGCTCGCCGTGACCAGACCGCCCCGGTCACGAATGGCCTGCGCGACTGGCGCGACCCTTGCCGGCAGCTCGGTGGCGCCTGGGGCTATCGCCTTGCCACGCGCATAGGCCCCATCAGGCGCCAGGAAGTCATTTTGCAGGTCAACCATCATCATGCCCCAGCGGGGCTGGCTCGCTGTCATCGTATCTCTCCGCGTTGCATGCCGTGCTGCTCAGCCGGCTGTGACCACCAGATTGCCCAGGCTATCGACCCGTGCCTCAAAGCCGGGCTCCAGCCACACGGTGGTGTCGGCCTGCTCAAGAATGGCGGGCCCTGACACATGCGCATCCACGGGAAGCTCAAGCCGGGCATAGCGTTGTGCCGTCCACCAGCGACCTTGGTGATAAACCGATTGCGTACCTACGGGCTGGGTTGATCCTGGCCCTCTGGGGGCGAGCACGCCCAGATCGAACTTGGGCCTGACACCGACCATGGCATGCCGAAGATTCATGACGCGAATCGCAAGGCCGTGCAGGGCGCGGCCGAAAGCGCGTTGATAGGCGGCTTCGAAGGCGGTCTGGATACCCTCGCGGCTAAGAGCCTCGCGCGATACGGTGACGTTCAGCGTGTGTGTCTGACCCAAATAGAGCATGTCGAGTGTCAGGTGTTCTTCGATGCGCTCAAGTCGCACGCCTGCGGCCCGCAGGCGCTGCGTGCAGGCTTGCGCGAGATCATCAACACGGGTCTTCAGGGCATCGATATCGAGGTCTGCCAGCGCCACATTGAGTGTCTGGACAGCGTCATGACGCATGTCAGCCATGACACAGCCTAGAGCGGAAGTGACGCCGGGGTAGCGGGGAATAAGGCCCGTGGTGACGCCCACTTCACGCATCATGGCGCACACATGTAACGCACCGCCGCCGCCAAAGGGCATGTAGACAAAGCGCCTGGGATCGTGGCCTCGTTCGATGGAGACCACTCGGATGGCTCCGGCCATCTTGGCATTGGCAACCGTGAGGATGGCCTCAGCGGCCTCTTCAGTGCTTAAACCCAGAGGTGTGCCCACATGCTGATCAATAGCGGTGCGTGCTGCGTTTAGATCGAACGCTTTGAGCAGACCGCCCCCCAGCGGGCGATCAGCCGCGATTCTTCCGAGAACCAGATTGGCATCGGTGACCGTAGGGCGGGTATTGCCACGTGCATAGCAGGCCGGGCCCGGATTGGATCCTGCGGATTCCGGCCCCACCTGAAGCATGCCACCGCCGTCGACCGAGGCTATTGAGCCTCCACCTGCACCAATGGTTTCAATTTGAATCATCGGCGAACGTACGACCAGGCCAAACTCGATGGCGGTCTGCGAGGCAAGCGCAGCCAGGCCTTCGGCAACCAGTGACACATCAAATGAGGTGCCGCCCATGTCACCCGTGATGAGATCTGGAAAACCGGCACTGCGCGCGATAGCGGCGCATGCGATGACGCCCGCGGCGGGGCCTGACAAAGCGGTACGAATCGGAAACTCACAGGCGGTTGCGCGCGACATCACGCCACCATTGCTTTGCACGATCAGCAGTTCGCCCGCGAAGCCGTGCGCGCGAAGATCGCCTTCGAGTCGGGCCAGATAGCTGCCGACGACCGGTTGCAGCGCTGCGTTAAGGGTCGCCGTTGACAGGCGCTCAAACTCGCGAATCTCGGGTAGTACCTCGGTAGCAGCGGTTACGCTGGTATTGGGCCACAGTTCGCGCACCGCCTGGACCGCCGCGCGCTCATTGGCTGGATTGGCATAGGCGTTGATGAAGAAGATGCATACCGCGGTGCAGCCGGCATCAAGCAGCGCGCGCGCCTGAGCGCGTACCTGATCGAGATTGACCGGCGTGTGAATACTGCCGTCAGCCAGCACACGCTCCACCACCTCAAGCCGCAGATCGCGAGCCACGATGGGCGTGAATTCGCCGCGTAGACCCCAGGTTCGCGGTCGGTCGCGGCGACGCATCTCCAGCACGTCGCGAAATCCGTGTGTGGTGATGATGCCGGTGGTCGCCACCTTGCGTTCGAGCAGGGCATTCGTGCCCACCGTTGTGCCGTGCACGATGGTGGCTACCGACGATGCCGCATGGGTTACATCACCCGATGCGGCGCCAGCAGCCTGAATGATGCCATTGATGAAACCGCGAGCCTCTTCACCACGGGTGGACGGAACCTTGACGATGCGTGCTGTGCCCGAGCCTTCGTCCAGAATGAACAGATCGGTGAAGGTTCCGCCTACGTCTACGCCGATCACGGTGCGTCCGGCCCCAGTGCTGGTCATATGAGTCGGATTCATCGCGGTACCCCTGCCTGCTGACCTGCGCTTGGCCCGGCGTCTGCGGCATTGTCACGGCCCGAATCGGTGTAGCCCAGTGCTGCGTCGCGGGCCAGCCTGGCAGGGTCTCGCCGGGCGGCGTCGCCCCAACCTCCGCCGCCAGGTGTGAGCAGACGCACTCGTTCGCCGCGTTTGATGCGGATGCCGCGCATCTTTGACACCATGGGTGGGCGCAGCCACTGCCCCTCGTTCTCATACTCGAACACGTTAGCCCTGGCATCGCCGCCACCGGCAATACCTTTTGGTGGCGAGCGGCCACGCTCACCGAAAATGAAAACCTCGGCACTATCTTCGAGCAGTTCGATTTCGTAAATGGCCCCGAGTCCACCCCGGTACTCTCCGGCGCCGGCCGAGCCGTCGCGCAGGGCCCACTGAGTGAATCGAACCGGGTAGGCGGCTTCGAGAATTTCAAGTGGCGGTATGGTGGCAGTAGAGATCGGCGCATTGCCGTGCGACAGGCCGTCTCCCTCGCTGTGGCCGCCATGACCCCCACCAAAAAAGCTGAACATCACCCAGCGCTGACCTTTGCGACGCGGATCACTGCGGTGTCCCGCGATCGACAGTGCATTGATGGTGCCGTATGCATGGGCGACCGCCCGTTTGGGATCGGCTTGCGCAGTGGCGCTGAAGACCACATCGATCATGCGCAGAATGGTCTCGGTATAGCCACCCACCGGGCGAGGGCGCGCCGCGGTAATGAGCATGCCATCGGGCATGATGAACTTCACGGCATCGAGCACGCCAGCGTTGGCCGGCACATCCGGAAAGACATGCTTGAGCGCAACGTAGCAGGCCGCCACCGCAGTTGCCCGCGAGATATTGACGGGGCCAGCACACTGTGGCGAGGTGCGCGAGAAGTCGAGCGTGAGCTGGTCGCCCTCGATGGTCATATCGAGGGCAATCGTGAGCAGCTCGTCCGTGACGCCGTCATTATCGAGCACGTCGCTGAAGCTATACCGGCCATCGGGCAGTTCGCGCACGTGCGAGCGCATCAGACGCTCAGCGCGAGCGCGCAGTTCGGCAAGTGCCTGCTCGATACGGGTATCGCCCACTTCATCGAGCAAGTCGGCCAGACGGCGGGCACCCAGCTCGAGGGCGGCCAACTGTCCGTTGAGATCGCCCCACATGCTGTCGGGAAGTCGCGTATTGGCCCGCAGAATGGCCAATACGTCTTCATCCATCTGATGATTGCGCACGATACGCACGGGCGGGATCTGTACGGCTTCCTGCCAGCATTCGGTAGCGGCCGGATTGTAGTTACCGGGGACGGCGCCACCCACATCGTGCCAGTGTGCTGCCGACGCCAGAAAGCAGAACAGGTGACCCTTGCGATAGACCGGCCGCACCAGTTTGAAATCGCTGGCGTGTGTGCCGCCCTCGTAGGGGTCGTTAAAGAGCCAGACGTCGCCATCGCGCATGCCGCCACGAGACCCGGCAGCGGCCATGGCCGCGCGTACGGCGAAGGACATGGCACCGACAAAGACGGGTAATCCTGATTTGCCCTGTACCAGCGTATCGCCCGTGCGCGCGTCGTACAAACCGTGGCAGGCGTCGTGGGCCTCGGCGATGATGGGATTAAAGGCCGTGCGGTAAAGCGTGGCGTCCATTTCGTCGGCCACCTGCTCGAGTCGACCCTTGAGTACTGCCAGGGTAACTGCGTCCAGAGAAGGTAATGCTGAGCTTGAATCAGGCATGGGAGGGGCGCGTGTAGCGTTGTTTAAGGAGTTGCAGTAGGCCCCCCGCGCGAACCATGTCGTACAGGAAGCCAGGAATGGGAGCGCATTGAAGTACCCGCCCGTCAGGACCTTGCAGACGCGGCGGTCCGGATTCGGGATCAAACGAAATCTGCCAGTGCTCGCCCTCAGTCATTGACTGGGCTTCGTTACAGGTGAGCAGCAGCAGGCCCAGGTTGAAGGCATTGCGAAAAAACAGTCCGCTGTAAGAGGGCGCCACCACAGCGGCCAGGCCGAGTTCGCGCAGAGCACCGGCCGCCTGCTCGCGCGATGAGCCGATGCCGAAGTTTGGGCCGGCCACCAGCAGGTCGCCTGATGAGACGCCTGAGGCGAAGTCAGGGCGCACGGCCTCAAGACAATGCTGTGCGATAACGTCAATGCCGTGTTTCATCCAGGCACCGGGCGCCAGCACGTCGGTATCGATGTCAGCACCCACCCGCCACACACGGCCGGTCGCTCTATCAGTGCTCATCCCAGCACCTCGCGAGGGTCGGTGATGCGGCCGCGCAGGGCCGATGCTGCTACGGTGTAGGGCGAACCCAGATAAACCTGAACGCTGGCTGGACCCATGCGGCCACGAAAGTTACGGGCTGTACTCGAAATAACCGTGCTGTCGGCATCGAATACGCCGCCGTAGCCAGCACAGGCACCACAGCTGTTGGCCAGAACCTGCGCACCGGCATCGGTCAGCACCGTCATCACGCCTTCAGCCTGCGCCTGCTGCTGTTCACGCAGACTGGCTGGTGCGACCATCAGCCGTACACCAGGCGCCACCTTGCGCCCGCGCAGCACCTGGGCAGCGGCCCGGAGGTCTTCAAGCTTAGCGCCGGTGCAGGCACCGATATAGGCGATGTCCAGCTTGACCTGATTAAAGTCTGTGACCGGTGCCGAACGGGCGGGACTGAAGGGCGCTGCAACTTGTGGCGCCAGACGGTCGGCCAGGAATTCATGCTGCGTCAGCGGCGCGTCGTCGTCTGTATGCCATTGTTCCCAGCCCTCAAGTTGCTGAGGGGTGACGCCCGCCGCCGTCAGATAGTCCACCGTAGTCTGGTCCGCCGCGATCAGTCCAACCTGAGCGCCCAGCTCTGCACTCATATTGGACAAGGTCATACGCTCCTGCATCGAGAGGGCCCGTACCGCAGACCCGGCAAATTCAACGGCCTGATACTCACCGCCGTTCATGCCGAAGCGAGCAATCATGTGCAGCATCATGTCTTTGGCGCTGACGCCGGGCTGCAGATGGCCCTGCCAGGCCATGCGAATAGTGCGCGGAACCTGCACCCAGATTTCACCGGTGACAACCACGCCCAGCATTTCGGTGGCACCGATGCCAAACATATAGCTGGCAAAGGCGCCTCCTGTCGGCGAATGGGAGTCTCCACCCACGCAGAACATGCCAGGCCTGAGGTGACCGCGCTCAGGCAGCACCACATGACAGATGCCCTCGCTATCGATGACATTGGCCTGTGGTAAGGCCCATTCCCGGGCGGCCTCACGAGCGATGCGAACGATACGACGCGACTCATCATCCTGCTCGGGTACATAGTGGTCCATGACCAGCACGAGGCGCGAGGGGTCTTTGGGGCCAACCCCCAACTCCGCCAGCATGGGCTTGAGGCGGCGTGGCCCGGATGAGTCGTGAAACATGGCCAGATCGACCGCGCAGGTGACAAGCTCGCCAACGGTCACGGCGGTTTTACCCGTGGCGCGGGCGATCAGCTTTTGAGCGAGCGTCTGGGGCTGTTTCTCAACGACCTGCATCATCATCGCTCCAGATCGAAGCCCGTACCTGTCCGCTGCTCGAAATGTCCAGGTGGTAGGCATAGCGCTCGGGTCGGTACAGGCCATGCAGCCACTGAACGGGTCGATCTTCCTGGTCGTAGACCACGCGTTCGACCTCAAGCAGCGCACTGCCAACAGCAATATCGAGGTGAGTGGCGACCTGGGAATCAGCCTGGCGGGCACTGACTGTTTGATAGGTTCGTCCAGGCTTAATGCCTTGCTGGGCAATCAGTTCAAGCAGTGGGTGCCTGCGAAGATCGTCCCGACGGGGACGCTGCAGCACCGACTGGGGTACGTAGGCCGTTATAAGCGAGACCGCCTCACGTCCCATGCTGCGAACGCGCACGACCTTCCAGACGCGCGCGTCATCGGGCAGGGCCAAAGCTTTGCCTATTGCTGCAGGCGCCGACTGCAGGCTGAGTTCAACGAGCCGCACGCTTGTGCGCCGGCTGGTCTGGACAATGCTGTCCATCAAGCCAGTGAGTCGTCCGCCAGAAGATTCAGAGCTGTCGCCAGTGTCAATTCTGTCGCGCTTGATCGGACGGGTGCCACGACCTGGCTCGCGACGGATGAGCTGCTCGTCGGCTAAGTGCTGAAGTGCCCGTCGGACGGTGACGCGACCGACGCCAAAGTCTTGCGCCAGGCGAATTTCGGACGGCATGCCAGCGTCGAAACGGCCGTCAAGAAGCTGCTCGCGTAGCACCAAATAAACCCGGTGGTACTTGGGAAGCGGCATTTCGACGGAGGTGATAGACGTAATACCAGGCATATCAGGCAATGGATCTATTGATGGAACAATAGAGCTGCGAGCGTTAAGATCAGGTCGGAGGATGAGCGTGTCAAAGACTGCTGTCAACAATGGCCCCTCAGCCGGGTCCAGAGCACTTTGGCAGACTTTAAGATCTAGTGGAGCCACTGCATTCACGGAGCTTTAGAGCATGAAAGACAGCACGCAGCAATTGAGCGAATTTTTTTCTGCCCTTCAGTTTTCCGACCTTCCCGCCTCAGTGACAGAACAACTGTCATGGGTGCTCGCCGACACCACGGCGGCCATCGTCGCAGGGTCCGCTGAACCCGAAGTGCTAAGCCTAAGCCGACGGCTACGCCGCCACGCAGGCCCTGCGGTGCTGCCGGGGCAGGGACTGAGTGCCCAGCCCGATGTCGCTGCGTTGGTCAACGGCACGGCGGGCACTTTCCTCGAGATGGATGAAGGCAATCGCTTCTCCAGAGGGCACCCTGGCATTCATGTGATTCCGGCCGCGCTGGCCGTGTGCCAAGACCGGGGACTTGCTGCCCAGCGGTTTTTGCTGGGTGTTCTTGCCGGATATGAAGTGGGTTCACGTATTGGCGCCGCCAGCAGGCTGCGCGGCGCTATGCATCCCCACGGCACCTGGGGCACGGTGGGTGCGGCGGCGGCCTGCGCGCGCGCAGTTCAGCTGGCAGAGTCTTCATTTGCCGAGACCCTCAATATTGCCACCTCACTCACCACTGCCAGTTCCAAACGCACCATGCTCGAGGGGGGGCTGGTGCGTAATGTGTATGCGGGGCTTGCCAATCGCAACGGTCTGCTCGCCCTTGACCTGGCTGAAAGCGGCTTTAGCGGCGAGCGTGCGGGCATCGCCTCGGTGTTCGGGCAGGTGGTTTCAGAGTCGCTTGATGAGATCGCCCTTGTTCGGGGCCTGGGCTCCGAATGGCATATCAATCAAAACTACTTCAAGCGGCACTCCTGCTGTCGCTACAACCACGGCACCCTCGATGCGCTCGACATGCTGGCTGATGCACAGGGCTTACCCGCGCCTGATCAGATCGAGCGAATCGAGGTCGCTACCTACAATCTTGCGGCCGAGCTCAGCGATCCTTCGCCGCGCAACACGCTGGCAGCCAAGTTCTCTGTGCCGTTTGCAGTGGCCACCCGAATCGTGCGTGGATCAAGTGGTTTGACCAGTTTTACCTGGGACGCGCTGCGCGATCCACAGACCCTGGCGCTCGCCGCGCGGGTGTCGGTACGCGAAGACCCCGCGATGACCCAAAGGCTGCCTCATGAGCGACCGGCACAGGTGCTCATTTACCTGCGCGATGGCAGTTGTCTGCAGGCGCAGGCGGGCGTCAATCGCGGCGACGATGCTTCGCCCTACACGCGTGCCGAGCTGCGTGCCAAGTTTCTTGAACTCACCGGACGAGTATGGCCAGCCGGGCACTGCGACGCCGTGCTCGAGGCCACGCTTGCGCTGGGGCGCGATCGGCCCGGCTCTCAGGCGGCAGCGCTGGCATGGTCTGAGTGGTGTCGGCTGTTGGCGCAAGCGCCGCGCGGGGGCGCTGCCTGACGGCCCAAGCCAAACGCTTACGAGCGTAGCCCTGATTGGGCGGCCGCCAGCATCGTCTGCAACATCTCGAGCCTGGGGTGCATGGGCGCAGGGTAGGCAGTGCTGCTGTGCGAGAGGCCCAGCGACAAAGCGGCCAGCGCCATCTGATAGCTGAGCGGTCCGGGATTAATCAGCGGTACGCTCAGCCGTGGCGCAAGCCAGGCGTGTGCCTGATGCATGGTGGTCGAGCCCAGAATCAGCACGTCGGCGCCATCGTCTTTAACCGCGCGCTCAGCCGCCTGCTCAAGCAGCGGAAAAACGTCTTCTTCCTTGCCCGCCAAAAGCGCTTGATTATCGGGCGGTACTTCGATGGCCCGCACTGAGGCACATTTATGATGCATGCCCAGCTCATCGAGCGCTTTTTTATAGAGAGGCTTCCAGCGACTGGCCATCGTGATAATCGAGAAGCGATCACCCAGCATCAGCGCGGCCAGCATTGAACACTTGCCGGGTCCAAAGACCGGAATTCTGAGGACCGAGCGCAGGGCGGCCACCCCGGAGTCGCTCATCGTGTCGATGCATACCGCGTGGTACCCCTGGTCGGCAGCTCGGCAGCCTGCCTCAAAGATAGACACATCGGCAAGCACGAAATCATGATGGCTGGAGTAGTTAGCGGGACCCGCCTTAACCGGACGGTAATCAAACAAAACATCGTCAGGAAGCTTGAGGCTGTCCAGTTGTGCCCGCCGCAATGCCAGATTTTCGTCTGACATGGCAAAGGGCACGATAACCAGAATGCGTTTCACGGCTTGACTCCTGTCTTGACTCAGGACAACACGCCAATCTGCCAGGGGACGAATTCATTTTCGCCCACGCCCAGAGACTCGCTGCAGGATTTTTCGCCAGACGCCACCCTCAGCATGAACTGAAAAATCTCTTCTCCCATTTCGTCCAGGGTGCGGGTACCGTCGATGACATCGCCACAGTTGATATCCATGTCGCCGCGCATGCGTTTGAACATGGGCGTGTTGGTCGCCAGCTTGACCGTGGGCGCCGGGTATGAGCCAAAACATGAGCCGCGCCCGGTGGTAAAGAAGATCAGATTGGCACCGCCCGCAATCTGACCGGTCGCCGATACAGGGTCGTAGCCCGGGGTGTCCATGAACACAAAACCGTTTTCGCGCACCGGCTCTGCGTAGCGGTACACCTGCATAAGCCCGCTGGAGCCGCTTTTTTTGGCACCCCCCAGACTTTTCTCAAGGATGTTGGCGAGGCCGCCCGAGTGATTACCGGGCGAGACGTTGCCGTTAATCTGCGTATCACGTCCGCGGTTATATTCAAGCCACCAGTTCATGCGCTCGACCAGTTTTTCGCCCACTTCACGCGAGCGAGCACGCGCGGTCAGGGTGTGCTCAACCCCATAAATTTCCGGAGTCTCTGAAAGGATGGCGGTTCCGCCATGCCGCACCAGAATATCGACTGCCTTGCCCAGAGCGGGATTGGCCGACAGACCCGAGAAACCATCGGAGCCACCGCACTGCAGACCCACCATGATGTGTTCGGCGCTGGCTGGCGCCCGCTCGAACTGGTTGGCCTGCTCGAGCATGTCTTTAACGTGGGCAATGCCCAGATCGATTGCCGCCTGGGTACCACCAGCCTCCTGCATGGTGATGGTGCGCAGCATCTTCCCCGCGCTAAGGCCCTGCTCTTCGAAGAACCGGGCCAGGTTGTTGCGCTCGCAGCCCAGCGACACCACGACAGCACCAGCGATATTGGGATGACGGATGGTGCCGGCCAGCGTTCGTCGCAATAACTCCATCGGCTCACCGCTCATTTCCATACCGCAGCCCTGGTCGTGCACGAACGCCACCACGCCGTCTACATTGGGATAGGCGTCGAGTGCGCCGTTCTTAAAATGCGCGGCGATGCGTCGTGCTACGGTTGCTGAGCAGTTCACGGTGATAAACACACCGATATAGTTGCGTGTGCCCACAGAGCCATCGGCTCGGTGATATCCCATGAAGCTTGCCCGCTCGTTGGCCGTCAGATATTGAGTGGGACGATAGTCGCGCGTAAATGCGTAGTCTTTTTCGACGGCATCGAAGCGCATGTTGTGGCTGTGTACCCAGCTGCCCGCTGGGATATCGCTGGCCGCATAGCCGATAGTGGTGTTGTACTTGAGTACGGCCTCGCCCGCGCGCAGCGCTCTGGCAGCGATCTTGTGCCCCATCGCCACGGCCTGCAGCGTCTGTGCGCCAATCTCGGCGATGTGGGTACCTTGTGGCACTTCTACCCGTGCGATCAGAACATTGTCGGCAGGGTCGAGGCGGATGACATGCGATAAAGCGGTATTCATGCTGGTGTTGTCCGATCAGTCGATGGTGGCGCCAGATTCGTTCACGATGCGTGTCCACAGCATCCATTCGTACTTCGGTAGCCGTGCAAATTTTCGTCTATTCAATGATACGCAAAGCAGGCCCAGGCCTGCTTATGGTTCAAAAGTGCAGCGGGTCTACTTCAAAATTCTGGGTAGCCAGAGTGAGAGATCCGGCCAATACGTGATGAGCACCAGCGCGAACAGTAGAGGGATATAGAAAGGAATGATCGCGCGCACGACGGCGGCAAAGCTCACCTGGGCAATATGCTGCACGATGAACAGCAGCACACCGAACGGCGGCGTGGTGGCACCGATCAGAAGATTCAGGATGATGATCAGTCCGAAGTGAATCGGATCGATCTGCAGCATCATGATCAGCGGCAGAAAAGTGGGAACCGCAATCAGCAAAATCGCGGTGGTTTCCATGATGCATCCCACCACCAGCAGCAATACGTTGATCAGCCCCAGGATGATCCATTTGTTCGAGGTGAGCTCAAGCAGCCAGGCGGCGAGATTGGCTGGCACGTTATTAACGGCGATGGCCCAGCCGAAGGGCACGGCAGCGGCCATGATGAACACCAGGACGCCGGTGGTCACAAAGGTTTCCTGAATGCAGTGTGCCAGTCGCTTCCAGGTAAGTTCGCGATACGCAAATCCCAAGACTGTTGCGTACACCACGGTAATTGCGCCGAGCTCGGTGGGGGTGGCGACGCCAGTGAGCAGGCCTACCATCAGAATAATGGGAGCCAACAGGGCCGGCAGCGCGCGAATAAAGGTACGCACTGCGGTGCCTGGCGGCGACTTGGGCTCGACGGGTGCATGAACACGCCCTGTGGCCACCAGAATCCAGACCATGGCCATCAACATGAAGCCGATAGCCAAACCAGGGATGATTCCCGCCAGAAACAGATCGCCGATCGAGACCTGCGCCAGCACGCCATAAAGCACCATAATCACCGAGGGCGGAATGATGGGGCCGACGATCGCTGAGGCAGCCGATACCGCTGCGGCAAACGCGGGGTCAAAGCCGCGTTTTTTCATCTCGCGGATCTCGACCGTGCCCAGGCCTGCTGCGTCCGCCTGCGCGACCCCCGACATACCGGCAAACACCAGACTCGCGAAGATATTAACCTGAGCGAGCCCGCCCCGGATATGTCCGACCACCGAGATGGTGAACTCAAAGATGCGATTGGCAATACCGCCTGAGTTGAGAAGATTGCCGGCTAGCACAAAGAGCGGAATAGCCAGTAGTGGAAAACTATCTATGCCTGAACTCATGCGTTGGACCACCAGCGACATGGGTACAGGCGAAAAAAACAGCAGCCATCCCAGGGCTGCCGCGACCAGACAGAACGCAATCGGAAGTTCGATTGCGATCAGACCGAACAGCATTAGAAAAAGCGGCAGAACTTCCATGGTCAGGGCCCCCGGATCAAGAGCTTGATCGGTTTTGGTTCAAGGCCGACTGCCCTGGCCGCTTGAACTAAGCTGCGCGTCGTGCGCAGCGCGCTGCTCGGACTCAAGTTCGGCCTGCGCTTCAGTGTCTCGCTCAGCCTTTTCTCGGGCTACCCGCGCCAATTCTGCGTCTGCGGGCCGCCCTGTCACCAGGCTCGTCAGTTCGGATAACAGCAGTTGCGCGCCGGTGAATGCGATGGACGCCATGCAGTAAAAAAGCGGCACCGAGTAAAACAGGTGACGAGGCAGATCGACAGGCAGTGAAATGGTGCGGCTGCGCGACTCAACCTCCATGATGTCCCAGGCCTGATACGCGACGGTACCGGCGAGAATACAGACCAGCAGCCAACTGATGGCACGCCAGACCGACCGACCACGGGTACCCAACCGGGACACAAAGGTTTCGATGCGGATGTGTCTGAGCTGCTTCATGCCCAGCGAGGCACCAATGAAGACAGACCATAGAAAACAGTACCCAGCCAACTCTTCAACCCATACAAGCGGTTGACCGAAGACATAGCGAGTAAAGACCTGGATAGTGATGGACACGACAATCGTGACCACCAGAAGGATTCCGATGGCGCGCTCAAGGCGCCCCAGCGCTTCAAGTAGCTGCCACCAGCGGGTGAGCAGAGCATCCATGGAGGCTTGGTCCGGCTTTAAAGCTGCCCTGATCGGGCAGCAACACCGCCCAGAACGGATGTCTGGGCGGGTTGAGGTTCAGGACTGAGGGTGCGCAGTCGCCCGGTTACTGAATGGCCCGAATACGCTTGTACAGTCCGACTGACCAGGCGCCATCCTTCTCCATGCCGTCAGCAGCCGAGACCGCTTTTTCGGCAAAAGGTGCGGTATTCAGCTTGATGACCTTGGCACCCTCAGCCGTCATTTTGGCGACGACCTGATCGGTTTCTGCCTCAGCCTGCTTGCGGCCCCAGGCGATCGATTCGCGTGCTGCATCGATCATGACTTTTTGTACGTCAGCCGGCAGCGACTGGAAGGTCTTCTCATTGATGGTGATGTGCTGCGACGACATGATGTGGTCTGTGCGCATCACGTTGGTGGCCGCCTGATGGAATTTTTGTGCATAGGCAGAACCAATGGGGCCTTCGGCTGCATCGATCACGCCGGTTTTAAGGCCTAGAAATACCTCAGCCCAGGCGACGCGCGCAGGCTTGGTGCCCAGGGTCTGCCATAGATTGAGATACGTTTTGATCTCGGGCACGCGCATCTTCACGTCTTTGAGGTCATCGGGCACATTGACAGGCTTCTTGGCAAAGAGCACCCGCGGTTGAGTAGGTGCGGCAGCCAGAATTCGCAGGCCCTGCTTGGTACGCAGTTCTTCAGCCATCGCGGCAAAGGTGGGCGACTCTAGAAATTTCTGAAAGTGGTCGTTATCGCGGAATGTGAAGCCCCAGGCCAGCACCGAGAAATCTTTGACCCAGTTGGAATACCAGTCGAGCACGTCGCCGTAGATGGCAACCGAGCCCTTCATCATCTGTTCAATGACCTGGACGTCGCTGCCCAACTGTTCGCCCTGGATGAAGTTGATCTTGACCTTGCCAGCGGCGCGCTCATTGACAAGCTTGGTAAACATGGCATTGGTACGGTCTATGACCGTACCCACCGCGTCAGACCCGCCCAACACCAGGGTAGGCTGGGCTGCGGCAAAGGGTGCCAGTGTGAAGCTGGCAGTAATCGCCAACGCGCTGATCAGGGTTTTCATGGGGTGTCTCCTTGGTGTTGAGTTTTTGTGATGAGTCGGTCTTAGCGTACAACGTCAAAATATCGTTTGCCCAGATTTTTTTGGGCCTGATAAAGCGATGAGGCATCGGGCGGGCGTGGCAGTGGCATGCGCAAAGGTACGGCAGTCATGCGGGGCTGAAACGTGTTTTCACCGCACAGCAGACGTTCGCTGAACTCTTCAAAATCTTTATAGGCAGCAAAGCCACCGGCCAGTGGCCAGGCGTCGCCTGCCGCGACTTCGTACAGCAGAAAGTTACGCGCACGACCCGATGTATTCAGTGCAGATCCGTGCACCAGGCGCGCATGGTGCAGGGTGATGGAGCCAGCAGGCCCCAGCAGCGGCACGGCTGCACGTAGATCAATACCAGCGGCCTGCGTGTCGATCGCGCCGCAGAACACACCATTTCCGATGTGATCGTAAACGGGCCCGCGATGCGAGCCTGGCAACACCATCATAGGGCCGTTATCGGGCGTGAAATCATCGAGCATCACACCGAGCGCCAGTACGTCATCGTTGGTGTACGGATAAAACGCCCAGTCCTGATGCCACTCAACCGCTGCGCCATAACCGGCTGACTTTAAATTGAGCTTGACGTTTTGTAGCCGCAATGACGGGCCGATCAGGGCGCGCATGGGTTCAAGCAGGCATTCGTCGCGAATAATGTCGGCAAACGCGCGGTGATGCCGGTGTGGTGCCTTCAGGCGTCGCACCCGAGGTGTTTGCCGTGAGTGTGTGTCTTCCAGGTCGTATAGCGCATCGTTTTGCTCGACTTGGCTGGCGCCCGCCAGCAGCTCGTCGACGCCTTGGCGCAGCCCCGCCAGTTGCGAGGGGCTGATCTGCCGCTCGAGCACGAGGTAGCCATGCTCGCGATAGAAATCAACCTGTTTAGAAGTTAAGGCCATGGAAGTCCTGAGATCTGGGAATCGAAATTAGCGGGAGATATCGAACGTGTTGCAGCGCGGCCTGTTGCGGATCGAGAAGCGTCAACGGTATCGATACCATTGAGTGCCGTCAAGGTGTCGCATCAAAAAAACGCGCGGGCCAGGTCCGAGATGTGTTCGCCGAGCAGCGCCCGGCATGGTTCAGAATGGTGGCCTTGTCACGCAACGCCTGGCCCCAGTCAAAACCGTCCGGAGACCTGAATGACCCAGCCTGATCACCCAATTGCTGAACACGATGAGTTTGAGCTCTACGACCTCAGGGTTGAGGTCGTAGAGTCTGAGAAGCCCTTTGTGATGCACGTGAAGAAGGGCGATTACTTCGATGTCATCGGTGGCCGGGTGGTGTTGCCGCCCGACAATCCCAGTTTTTCGCTCTACGGTCTGCTGGCTGTCTTGCCCTTCATTCCCGCCAAGCAGCGGCCGACTCATCCCAATGACTGGATGACCTCTGACTGTCTTATTGCCAGCACCGACCCGGCCTGCGGAGCCCGGTTTCGCATTACCCGGTTGGGTAAGCGTAGCCTGCATCATGGCGATTTCAGCGTTGTGCCCCTGGGTGAAACCAACTGAACGTATCCACACAGAAAACCATGAGCTTTTCGCCACCTGCACCTCGCCGAAAACTGCACACCCGTGCCATTGTGTGTGAGGGCTATCTACGTGATGATGGTTTGTACGACATCGAGGCCAGCATTCTCGATACCAAGTCGTACGACTACACCGAGGCCTATCGGGGTGAAAGACCCGCGGGTAGCCCGCTTCACGATATGCGAGTGCGCTTGACCATCGACGACAATCTGCTGGTTCATGACATTGAAGTCGAGATGCCGGCGACGCCCTACCCGACCTGCAGCCAGGCGGTACCGAATTTTCGCGCACTGGTGGGCGTGAACATTGGCCCAGGCTGGCGCAAGGCGGTGCAGAACGCCGCGGGCGGCGCGCACGGTTGCACGCATGTTCGCGAGTTACTGTTTCCGATGGCCACGGTGGCCTACCAGACGCTGACCGGCTGGCGTTATTTCGGCAAAGACGATAAGAAACAGCCGGTCAGTCAACGTGGCGGCAAACCTTATTTTATTGATGGCTGCATTGCCTGGGCCAGCGACGGCGAAGTGGTTGCGCGCTTACATCCTGAGTTCGCAAGTGCTCGCCCCCAGGCTGCAGGATCTTCCAACCAAACATAAGCACACGAGAACGTCGGGAGCTAGGTCACTAACAGTGCTGAGCGCTTGGCTGATCGCCCTATGCTGAGCCGCTGCTGATGCTCAGTCTTTGGCCATGGTGTAGCGAAAGTCGCAGTGTGTGGCGCCCTTCATGATGGTCTGGGTGCGTTTGAGCTGAATCTTGGGGTTATAGCCCTTGCAAAATTCACCGTCCCGGTTGCACGACAGCAGATCGCCAATGTCGCCCAGCCCCATCTCGCGATAGGTTTCGGCATAGCGACAGCGGGTGATATTGAACGACAGCTTGTCGGGAGACTGCTCTAACCATTCAATCCGCAGTGCGTCTTCCTTTTGCCACAGCGGCGTAATGGACGCCAGATCGCTCAGGTCAGGGGGGTTAGCGCCGTCCTCGTTGCCCGGCTTTGCGGCTGCGAATTCAGCGCCTGCTGAGTGCGCCAGTGAAATGATGGCCTTGGCGAGAATCGCGCGGGCACGTTCAGTGCCCAGCTCAGCTTCCAGGGTCTTGAGCATTTGCCCTGCAAA
This sequence comes from Pseudomonadota bacterium, assembly GCA_039800325.1. Taxonomy (GTDB): domain Bacteria; phylum Pseudomonadota; class Gammaproteobacteria; order Burkholderiales; family Burkholderiaceae_E; genus SYIM01. Next base: position 130,284 of record JBDLQY010000124.1, read on the forward strand.
GCGCGCTTCAATGCGGCGTTGATCGAGAATACTGACATCGGCCATGGTGAGTCTCCTGCCTGAGCAGATTGAATACAACTTTAGTGGCCGCCGCCACCCAGATAGGCATCGCGGACACGACTGTCTTCGCGCAGTTGCGCAGCCGGCCCGGATAGGACAATGCGTCCGCCCTCCATCACGTGCGCATAGTCAGCGACTTTGAGCGCGCCGCGCACGTTTTGCTCGACCAGCAGAATTGAGGTGCCCGACTCGCGAATGCTGGAGATCAGACTGAAGATCTGCGCGACGATCTTGGGTGCCAGGCCCAGCGAGGGCTCATCGAGCAGCAAGAGCTTTGGACGGCTCATCAGGGCGCGGCCAATGCACAGCATCTGCTGTTCACCGCCCGATAATTGCCCAGCCTGCTGGTTGATTCGCTCGGACAGAATCGGAAAGCGCGCCAAAACATCAGAGTAAATGCGGTCAAAGGCCTCGCCAGTCAGGCCGCCCGCGCCGAGCAACAGGTTTTCACGCACGCTCATGTTCGAGAAAATCTGCCGGCCTTCGGGGGCCTGGGCCAGTCCCAGAGTAACGATTTGATGCGGCCTGAGGCTTGAGATCATCTGACCTGCGAAATGGATCTCGCCGGCAGTGGCCTTGTAGATGCCCGAAATGGCCCGCATTAGCGTGGTCTTACCGACACCGTTGGCACCCAACACAGTGATGACGCTGCGCTCAGGTACCTCAAGGCTTACGTCATGGAGAATCTGCTGAATACCCATGCGTACGCTCAGGCCCTGCACCTGCAGCAGCGGCGTGCTCAACGAATTTGACGTCAAGGGATCAGGCGTACTCATGACTCGCCGGTTCCGAGGTAAGCGTCGAGGACTGCGGGATCACGCTGTACCGAGGCCGGATCGGCGTCGGCGATCTTACGGCCGAAAGCCAGCACCATGACCCGGGTGCATATCTTCATGACCAGACCCATGTCGTGTTCGACCAGAACGATAGTGAGCCCCTCATCGCGTAAACGCTGAATAAACCGGGCTAACTCGCCGGTCTCGGCATCGTTGAGTCCAGCCGCAGGTTCGTCAAGAATGAGCAGCTTCGGACGGCTGGCGAGCGCACGTGCAATCTCGAGCATTTTGCGTTTGCCATAAGACAGATTGGCCGCCAGCTCGTCTGAGAACTGCGACAGTCCCACCTTATCAAGCATTTGTACCGAGACTTCGCTGATCTCGCGTGCGCGGCGTTGACCGGAGCCCGAGAACGCATCTAAAAGGCTGTTGCGTCCGATGGCGCCTACCGACACGTTATCGAACACGGTCATGTTGGGAAAAATACGCAGGTTCTGGAAGGTGCGGCCTATGCCCAGGCGCGCGACCTCATACGGGCGTAAGCCTGTGATGACCTGTCCTTCAAAGCGCACCTGTCCGGCCGATGGCGGCGTCACCCCCGAGATGAGGTTGAACAGCGTAGTCTTGCCAGCGCCGTTGGGGCCTATAAGACCCACGAGATCACCGCGCCGGACTTCTCCGGAGACTTTGTCGACGGCCACCAACCCGCCAAAACGGCGGGTCAGGCCATCAAGTTCGAGAACAGGTTTGCGATCGTCCATGCGTTACCAGCTGGTGCGTGCCGAGCCCGAGCTGCCCGTGCGTCTAATTTGACGGCGAATGAGGTCAATCGCCGAAACCTCGCCCACCAGACCTTTGGGCAGAAAAAGAATGCTGAGGAATAAAACCACGCCCACGACGATCATCCGGTAGCTACCCAGATCACGCAGCATTTCAGGCAGCACCGATAGCAGGACTGCTCCTATGACCGAGCCATAGATGCTGCCCAGCCCGCCCACCACGACCATCGAAAGAATAAGAATTGACTCGCCAAAGCGGAAACTGTCAGGGCTGATATACCCGGTGGTGTGGGCGAACAGCGCACCTGCGACGCCCGCGAAGAAACAGGCCACGCCGAAGCTCTCGAGCTTGAGTCGGGCCACGTCGATGCCCATGGCATCGGCACACGCGTCGTCTTCGCGCATGGCGCGCAGACTGTTGCCATAGTAAGAGTGTGCGATGCGATGCATGACCCACAAGGACAGCAGCATCAGCAGAGCAACGAAGGTCATACTGGCCACCGTACCCTTGAGCCCCAGCAGCTCTATGGGAGGGATGCTGCGGATACCCATAGGGCCGCGCGTAAATCCTACCCAGTTAAGCAGGGTGACGTAAATCATTTCGCCAATGCCCAGGGTAGCGACGGCAAAATAAATACTGGTGAGTCGCATGGTGGGAATGGCCACCAGCGCCCCTACAAGGGCCGTAATCAGACCAGCCACCGGAATGGTCAGCCAGAACGACCAGCCCCACTGCGTCGATAGCAGTGCTGCGGCATAGGCACCCACGCCAAAAAACGCTGCATGGCCCAGGCTGAGCAGGCCCGCTGATCCGGTGATGAGATTCATGCTGGCCGACAGAATCACGAAGATCATCGTGATGATGGCCACCTGGTTGAAGTAGCTCGATCGATAAGCCACCAGCCCAGCCAGAACCAGCACCAGAGCCAGAATGAGCAGTTTATTAAGGTGGGTTTTCACATCTTCTCGCGCTTGAAGCCAAACAGTCCCGACGGGAAGAACCATAAGGTGAGCAGAAGAAACGCGTAAGACACCAGTGCCTTCCATCCATCCGAGAAAAATTGTGTGGCAACCGATTCGGACACCCCGAGGATCAGAGCACAGACCACAGCGCCTGGAATACTCGATAAGCCGCCCATGACCATCGCGACGAATGCCTTCACGCCAGGCTCGAAGCCCATGTGCGGAAAGATGGCGCCCTGATAGAGGCCGACCATGATTCCTGCCACGGCACCAAGCATGGAGCCCACAATGAAGGTCGCGATGATGGTGCGGTCGGTGTTGATGCCAACATACTGGGCGCCCAATACATTGTTGGATACTGCGCGAATGGATAAGCCGGTACGGGTTCGATACAGCACGTACTGCAGGGCTGCCAGCATGACCGCCGATAGACCGAAGATGATGAGATTGCCGTCAGTGATGCTGATGGGGCCGATTTGAATGGGGTTTTGCAGCAGGTATGACTGCTCGATGGTCTGCATTTCGCCGGAGAAGCGCAGCTCAAGCGCCTCGCGGACGATGATGGAGACAGCCAGCGAGGACAGCAGGGTGGCCTCCCGCATGGCTTTGGACTTGAGCGAAGCCTCATCCTGAAAACGACGGAAGGGCTTGAAGGCCAGACGCTCAAGGATGTAGCCAAACAAGCCGCCCGACATCAGCACCAGCACCAGCACCAGCCATAAGGGGGGCTGTAGCAGGGTGATGAGCAACAGGCCTACAAAAGCGCCCAGCGTATAAATTTCGCCATGCGCGAAGTTAACAACGTTGAGCACGCCAAAGATCAACGTGAAGCCGATGGCCATCAGGGCATACACCAACCCAATTGACAGGCCATTGACGATTTGCTGAAGAAAGACAACAGGATCCATGTCAGGCTTCCGGCGCAGCACACACCGGGTGAGACCCGAGAGGTCTCACCCGGTGGGCGAGTGAATCGGCCAGTGGCTTAGCGCACGATCTGGAACTTGCCGCCCGTGATCTGCAGCTTGGCGAGCTGCTTGTCGGGTTCGCGCGTGGTCGGATCGAAGGTGGTTTCACCCGTTACGCCCGGAAACTTAGCCGTGGCCGCCAGGGCATCGCGAACCTGAGCTCGGTTGGCGTTGGGGCCTGCGCGCTTGAGTGCCTCAAACATGATGCCGACCGCATCGAAGGCCTGGGCTGCGAACATACTGGGCTCAGAGTTGTAGCGTTTTTTATACTCAGCAACGTACTCTTGCACCTTGGGGTCAGGATTGTCGACCACGAAGGCGGTGGACAGTTTTACGCCCTCGGCGGTGGGGCCCGCCAGTTCAAGAAGCTTTTGCGCGTAGAAAGGACCTGCCGAATACATCTTGGCGTTGATGTTGAGCTGTTTGGCCTGCTGCAGAATCAGTGCGCCCTCTTCGTAAAACATGGCGAAATAAATCGCCTCGGGCTTGGCCTGAGCAACCTTGGTCAGAATGGCCTTGAAGTCACGTGCGCCCGGGTTAAAGAGCTCAACTGAAGTGACCTTGCCGCCACCGGCCTCAAAGGCCTTGCGAAACTCGCCTGTGGCTGACAATCCCCAGTCGTTTTGCAGGCCGATGACGGCGACCGATTTGATGCCGTCCTGCAGCATCCAGCGCGCCATGAACGGACCTTCAACGGCCTGGGTCACGATATTGCGGAACTGCCATTTGGAAACTTTAAGAAAGTCGGGATGCGAAGCCGTCTGCGACAGCTGCGCCACACCTTCGCGACCGTATACTTCACCGGCCGCCATCGAGGGGCCGCTAGCAAAGTCGCCCAGCACGGCGACGATGCGCTTGTCGTCCACGAACTTGCGTGCGATGTTCACCGCCTCTTTGGGGTCTGACTTGGAGTCCTCAAAGACGATTTGCACCTTACGACCGCCGATACCGCCGGCTGCATTAAGGCGGTCGACCTGAATAAGCGCTGAGTTTTTGAAGACCTCGCCGTACTGCGATTGAGACCCGGTCAGGGGTAACTGATAACCGACGAAAATATCCTGAGCGAAAGCGGGCGCTGATGCCGCGAAGGCAAGGGCAGCCAGCGATGCGCGCAAACGGGTGAGCATTGTGTTCCTCCTGATGTGCTTGAAGAATTCGTCAGTGTAAGCCGCAAATTCCGTCATTTGAACGAAGCGATCGCAATCAGCAACGAACCGGACGATGTAAGAGCCACAGCCTCGGTTTTGCGCTGGACCCTGCACCTATCGGGGGCGATGCTGATGAAGCAAAGTCAGCTTACCCTGATACGACCGTTCTTGTATAGAGTCTGATGCGATCGCCAGGAGAACACTTTGAACACCACCGCCGACCTCGACCGTTTTGCTCACACCTATGCGCAGGCCCGTGCGCGATTTCAATGGGCGGCCTCACAGGCGGGTGCCGTAGTACATGTTTACACGCATCCGTCGGCTGTTGGACCGGATGGTGGCACCCTATCCATCGACGTGGCGGTGTTTGGTCGACCCGATGCCAGGCGAGCCCTGTTGATTCTGTCTGGAACCCATGGCGGCGAGGGCTACACGGGCAGCGCTGCGCAGATCGAATTCATTCAGACCGCAGCCCTGTCCCAACTGCCTGCCGATGTTCGCGTCGTGATGGTGCATGGCATAAACCCTTACGGATTCGCCCACTGGACCCGCACGACTGAGAACAACGTCGATCTCAACCGCAATTTCATTGATTTTTCGGGGCCGCCGCCGCGTAATCCGGCTTACCTCGAGGTGCATCCGCTGTTGTGCCCTGCGCAATGGGATGAGCTGACGCTTGCCCAGACTCAGGCGCAACTCGACGCCTGGATTGCCCAACACGGCAAAGAAGCCTGGACCCAGACCATCATGAAGGGTCAGTACGAGGAGTCGACGGGGCTTAACTATGGCGGACGCGCCCCTGAATGGTCGCACCTTACGCTGCAGACCATCTGTAGCCGACACCTGGCCGGTATTGATCGATTAGCCTTCATCGATTGGCATACCGGTTTAGGAGAGCGTGGGCAGCCGTTTTTTCTGTGCTTTAACGACTACCGTGATGCCCAGTGGGAACAGGCCTGCCGCTGGTGGGGGCGCGATCGTGTCGAAACGACCGCAGGCTTTGAAGGTGCCTCGCGTCCCAAGTACACCGGCCTGATCTTTCACGGCGTGCAGCGTTTTGTCGCGCCAGCGCCCATGGCTGGTGCAGTGATCGAATTTGGCACGCTGCCGGTCAAAGAGTCGTTTGATGCGGTTCGACTTGATCGCTGGTTGAAGTTCGGCAACACGCCTGATAACGCCACAATGCTTGCGGAAATGAGGCTGTCGGTGCGCGAGGCCTTCACGCCGTCAGAGCTCGCCTGGCGTGCCAGCGTTTTGGCGCACGCGCGCACGATTCAGGAGCAGGCCCTGAGCGGCTTGGTCAGCTGGTAGCCTCAACCCAGCTTGCAGGGCAGCATGCCGGGGTCGTTCTCGGCGATGGCTCGTTGCTGTTTGGCTGGCCCCACGCGCAGCCTGTCGGGCAGATCGACGCCGTTTTTTACCGCCAGCACCTCGGCCATGATGCTCACCGCGATCTCGGGCGGCGTTTTGCTCCCGATAAACACACCGACCGGACCACGCAGATGCGACAGGCTTTCGGCGGTCTGCTCAAAGTGTTCGATCATGCGGGCCCGGCGGGCTTCGTTGTTTCGCCGTGAACCAATTGCGCCGACATAAAACGCATCGCTGGCCAGTGCCTCAAGCAATGCCAGGTCGTCCAGCTTGGGGTCATGAGTGAGCGCGATGATCGCGGTACGTCGGTCGGGCGCCATGTCACGCACGACGTCATCGGGCATGCCGGTGACCAGCCGAGCGTTGTTTACTGTCCAGTGCCCCCGATATTCTTCGCGCGGGTCGCAGACCGTAACCGCAAAGCCGCAGAACAGCGCCATGGTGGCCAGACACTCAGACAGCTGACCGGCCCCGATCAGCAGCATTCTGAACTCAGGGCCGAAGCTGTTGCTCAGCCAGACGCCGTCATCAACCAATACCGAGGGCTGCGCAACACACTGCACTACTACACGCCCGGTAGCGATCTCGGTATCGCGTCGCACCAGCCGGCCTTGTTCGAGCTCGCCAACCAGCTGCTCAAGTGCGACCACGTCGGGATTAAACTCAAGCAGCAACTCAAGTGTGCCGCCGCAGGGCAGCCCAAAGCGGTGTGCTTCATCGGCGGTGACACCGTACCGAACACGCTCGGGCGGCCCGTCGGACATAAGCTCGCCCTGTGCAGTGTGGGCATCATCGGCATTTGTGGGGCGAAAGCGCGCGATGAGATCGTCTTCAATGCAGCCGCCGGAGACCGAGCCGATGACGCTGCCGGACTCGCTCAGGGCCATGATCGAACCGATGGGTCGGGGCGATGAGCCCCAGGTTCGGATCACGGTGGCCAGTACCGCGCGCTGGCCGGCACGCCGCCATTGCAGCAGCTGCCGCAGTACAGACACGTCCAGGTTTTCCATGATGACAGGACTCCTTACATGACGGGCAATGGGCGGCCTCGGTCAGGTGACCGTTGGCGAATCAAGTCAGACAGCCCGCTGGCCAGGTCTTCGAGCCGACTCAGATTGTGCATGGCAAGCATGGCGTGGGCATGCCGGTGCAGCACCGATGCTCCGCTCGCCAGCGGGGCGTAGCCCTCGAATCGCAGCAGCGGATTAAGCCATAGCAGCATGCGACATCGCCTGCCCAGCCAGACCAGCATTTCATCGAGCTGCCGCGGATCGCCGGTATCAAGGCCATCACTAATCAGCAGCACCACCGTGCGTCGACCCACCAGTCGGTGCGAATGCTCTCGCCGTAGGGTGGCCAGGGACTCGCCGATGCGCGTGCCGCCGGCGAAGTCACGTATCGTCTGTGCGGCGACGGTCAGCATGGCATCGCTATCGCGCAGCCTGAATGCGGGATTGAGGTCGCTCAGTCCGGTGCCAAATGCAAATACGCAGCGGCGATGACTCTGGGTAGCCCGATGCAGAAAGGCGAGCATTATTCGCGCATAGCGCTCCATCGAGCCCGAGATATCGACCAGTATGAGAATGGGCAGGGGCTGTTCACGTCGACGGCGGCGCGGCAGACGCAGGACTTCGCCCTCGTGACTAGAGGCCTCACGCATGAGTCGACCCCAGTGCAGCGCGGTGCCACGGTCAGCGGCTGAAGTACGTCGGCCTGCTACACGGGGAAGCTGAAGAGCAATGTCGCCGGCCAGCCGCTGCACCCGGCGATGTTCGGCTGCGCTGAGGCTTGCGAAGTCGGCCTGGCGAAGCCGCATGAGACTGCTGGCGCTCATGGCTGCATCGAGTTCGAGCTTGGGTTCGCGCGCGAAAGCATCATCGCGTTCAGCCTGCGGGGTAAGCGACTCCTGAACTCTTGCTCGCTTTTTGACAGGACGTACTTCGGCGGTTTGGGACAGCATCGGTGCCATCGATAGCCGTTGACTGCGCGGCTCGCAAAACCAGGCGTCAAATAGTTCGTCGAAGACGGCCAGGTCCTGCTGGCGATTCACCAGAACGGCGCGCAGCGCGCTCTTAAAGTCATCGCGGCCAGCCAGGCCTACCATGTCGATGGATCGCGCTGCCAGAGCGATCCGACTGCTGTCGGTTGGCACGCCCGCGCGTCGCAGGGCACGTCCAAAGCCAAGCAGGTTATCCAGCAGCGCACCGCTGCGGGCAGCGTCGGTGAGCATATCGGTCAGGACGACGGTTCAGTGAGCAGGCGGTCAATCAGAGGCGTGAGCGCTGCAATGTCTTCGCGCTGTTTGAACAGAACGCCAGCGGTATTTTTGACTACCTCGGGGTCAAGTTGCAGCGTGTCGAGCGCGATTAAAGCCTTGGCCCAGTCGACGGACTCAGCGATACCCGGCGCGCGCTGAAAAGCGTCGACAAACGGTAGCGATCGTAGGTGACCTACGAAAACGGCAATCTTTGCACTCAGTGTTGCGCCGGCCTCTGGAACACGGTCTTGAATGATTTCAAGCTCACGCTCTCGGTCGGGGTAGTCCAGCCACTGGTAAAGACAGCGACGTTTGACCGCGTCGTTCAGATCGCGCGTGCGATTACTGGTCAATAGCGTGACCGGCGGGTGCGCTGCGCAGACGGTTCCCAGCTCGGGAATGCTCACCTGATACTCGCCCAGATATTCCAGCAGAAAGGCCTCGAAGGGTTCATCGGCACGGTCGACTTCATCGACCAGCAAGACCGCTCCCGGCGAGGGAGCCTGTAGCGCCTGCAACAGCGGCCGACGAATCAGGTAGCGCGGCTGATAGACCTCACGCTCAAGGTCGTCCGAGCTTGAGTGCTTGCCCGCGGCGCGCATGTGTAGCAACTGCGCCGTATAGTTCCACTCATACAGTGCCTCACGCTGCTCCATGCCGTCATAACATTGCAGCCGGATCAGGGGTCTGCCCAATACCCGTGCGAGCGCCTTGGCGAGTTCGGTCTTACCTACGCCGGGCTCGCCCTCTAAAAGCAGGGGCCGTCCCAGCTTCAACGCCAGCAGAACGGCCGTGCACAGCGGACGTGGTGCGAAATAACCTACGCCCCTGAGAGCGCCAGAGACGGCGTCAATGCTGTCGAGTGTGTGATTGAAGGTCATTCAATGGGTTCCCGCCCGGCTAAGGACCCCGATTATCGCTCGCCCAGGGTTCTTAAGTGGGGGAGCCCGCAGCCCATGGTTTAATTGAGTCATGCCCATGGATCCCACCGGCGCAGACATGGCGCACCTGTCCATACTGCCTTTTCAAGTGCTGCAGGCGCACGGACTGCCCAACGCCTATGAACGCTCGTTCAAGATGGCGGGCGGGCGCCTGCTTGCCAATCGCTATCTGTTAGGTGTGCCAGGCGAGCGCCCTTCGCGCGCCACTGCGGCTTCGATCGCCCGATCGCTCGCAATGCCAGCGTCTCTGCGGGATCAGTTTCTTGACGAACTTGAACACGCTGACGGTATTTTGCTGGGGTTTGAGGCCGGAATCGAAGACGCTACGTTAAAGCTTTATCTTGAATATCGGCCATCGCTGCACGGGCGTGATCGATCTGACGTACAGGCGACATGCGGCACTGAGGGGCGCCTGCTTCACCAGGGTTTTAAGTGGTGCGTGGGCTCTGACGTGCGACCCCGAGTAACGCTTTATCGCGAGCGCATAGTCGCCAGCGCGCAGGATCTTGTGCAGCATTTTGCAGGCCTTGGTTTGCAACCAACGACGCTTGCGGTGCTGCAGGCGTTGCTGCGGCAAACCTTAGATGAGCAAGCTCTGGCTGCCATGGTTCTGAGCGAGGTCAGCGAGAACTGCACAGCGCGTAAAGGCCTTGATCTGAATACCTATCCGACCCTGCTGCGGGTCGCGGCGATAGAGCCAGCCCTGCGCGAGGCTGCACGGGGTCTGAATATCGACGATGCGGCCATGAATTGGCTGATGCCGCTTACACGTCCGGCGCTATTGGGGCATCTGGCCGCCGGCCTGGACGCCGAAGGCCGTGACTATCTCAGTGTGTATTTCGAGCCTTAATCAGCAAGTGGTAGAGCTCGTCTTCCAGGACGACGCGCAGTATCTTGAGCTTATCGAGTTCGGTCAGGCAGACAGCATCACTTTTCGCATCAGGTCGACCTGGCGGTGCACACCCGTCTTCTGGAAGATACATGCCAGCTGTGTTTTGGCGGTTTCACGACCAATACCCAGTTCGCGGGCAGCATTGGTGAGCGACGGCGGAGAGCCACTGCACAGCGCCACCAGCAGGCGAGTTTCGGCACCCGTCAGTCCGAAGCGGGTAGCCATACGCTGTGCTCGCCACGCCGGTGACTGTTCACCATGCGCCACCAGCAGGTAGAGGTCTGCGCCAATTCCGGGCACCGCATCATAGCGGGTTTGCGCGAGGGTCTGTCCGATCAGTTCACGCCCATCATGCAGGCACAGGCGCTGAGTCTGATCATGATCGCGAAGTCGGCCCAGCACCGCGCGGCCCGCGCCCTGATCGATGCTCAGCAGCGAGGCGCCGTCGCCTGCCTGCAGCAGTACTTCGCCACGATCGTCGACCAGACAGAAGGAGTGCCCCGGCAATACGCCTTCGATACTCAGCAGCTGAGTCAGCAGACTGGCTCTGATCTGCGTCTGGGCTAACAGAACGGACTGGGCCAGATGGGGCAGCAGCTGTTCATATCGCCGAACGTCGGCGGAACGAAAAGCACCCTGGCGGCGCGAGCGAAAAAGCCGCACCGCGACCGCCCGTCCGTCGGTTTCTTGAACAAAGCCGCCCATGGCGTGTTCGGTACCCAGGCTGCTGTAAATCTGGCGGTAGGCGTCGCTGGCAACATAGGCCTCATAGTCGGACAGCATGGTATCGGTACGAACACAGCCGACTGGCTGCGATAGCAGGTCGCGCAGACGCAGATCGGCGCGGCGAAGCGCGCCCGTGCGCGCAAACCGATAAACCTCACTCAGCCGAGATCGGGCACGCTCGGACAGTCCGTGCTCGAGGCAGAACTGCAGTCGATCGGTATGACGCTCGTGCACCATCATGAGCGCGCTGCTGGCCGAGCAGTGGGCAGCCAAAAGCCCCAGGGCCCGCTGCCATGCTTCACGCTGGGTGCCCGCGCGGTACACGCCACTGACGACCTCACTGAAACTCATGATCTTTTGTTCAAGGATGCATCCAGGGAAACGCACATCCCCTGAATGGGGGATGCGCAGGCTGAGAATCTCTCTTAACTTGACGAGCGTCAACCCCCGCGCGACGGTGGACGGGTGACCCATACCTTAGGAAGGAGACCAGCAATGATTCGTGGAACAAAAATTTTGAGGAGCCTGGCTGCCGCAGCCGTGCTGCTTGCCGGTGTGGCGGTTGTCGGCGAGGCCAGTGCCCAGGCGGTCAAGTGGCGCTGCCAGACGCTGTGGGCGGCCAACTCGATCAACATGAAAATATTTTCTGCATGGACCGATCGGGTTCGTGCCATGAGTGGTGGTCGGCTCGACATTGAGGCCTTGCCCGATGGGACCGTGGTGAAGGCTCCCGAGATGTACAACGCGGTGCGTAACGGTGTTCTGGACTGCCAAAACGGTGGTGGCACCTGGAGCGCGAATCTGGACGTGGCTTTCAGTCTGTTTGGTGACATGGCCGGTGCGTACGAGCGGCCTGAGCAGATGCAGATCTGGTACGAATACCGAGGTGGCAAAGAGATTGCCCGTGAGCTCTACGGCAAGTACAACACCATGCACGTGGGCCTTGTGTGGCACGGCGTTGAATCGATTCCTCTGAAGAAAGCCGTGCGTAATACGGCCGACCTTAAGGGCCTGAAAATGCGTTCGCCCCCGGGGCCGGTCAGCGCCATCCTGTCGAAGTTTGGCGGCGCACCAGTCACCATGAACGGCTCTGAGGTTTACTCGGCGCTTGAACGTGGCGTGCTTGATGCTACCGACTGGGGCACTCTGTCGATGAACGACGATCTGGGCTTTCATAAGATTGCGCCGTTCGCGATCTATCCAGGTTTCCACTCCATGCCTGCGACCGATATCGTCGTCAATATGGCCAAGTGGAATGCGCTACCAGCGGATCTGAAGGCATTGCTTGAGGTTTCGGTGCGCGACTTCGCCCGCGATATGGCGCAGCAGCTGGTGCTGGCCGACGAGAAGGTTGCCAAAGAAGCCAGCAAGAAGGGCCTCGAGCTCATCAACTGGAGTATTGAAGAACGTAAGAAGTTCCGCGTTGCTGCCGTCGAGGCTTGGGAAGAGCTGGCCCAGAAGACGCCGCTTGCGCGCAAGGTGGTTGATAGTCAGGTCACCTTCCTGAAAGAGCTACGTCTACTCGACTGATCGGGATTCAGCGTCCGCTGGTCCGGATGATTCCGGCTGGCGGATGCTTATCTGATTGATCTTCACCAGTATTCCCATGCGTCGTCTATCTTGTTCGCTCGGCTCAGCAGTGTCCTGGGTGTTTTTTGCGGTCGTGCTGGTCACGCTGTATGAGGTGATTGCCCGCTACGGCTTCGGTCGGCCCACCAGCTGGGCCCAGGAGATCACCATCCTGTTGTGCTCGGTAGCCTTTGCGGTGGGCGGCGCCCACGTACAGGCGCTCGATGAACACATCCGGGTTACGGTGCTCTCAGAGCGTGCAGGCCCTGCTCTGCTCGCGGCTCTGGATGTCTTCGGTCGCTTGCTGGGCATCGTTTTTCTCGCCGGCGTGGTGTATGGCGGTTGGCGCGACGCCTGGGAAGCGTTGTCTCAGTGGCAGACCACTCAAAGCGCGTTTAATTCTCCGATGCCGGCCATCGTCAAGCCGACCGTGATCGTCGTGTGCGTCATGATGATCCTTATTCTCATGGGCGACATCGTCCGGCGTGTACGAGGGCGGCAGTAATGGACATCGGCACGCTAAGTCTTCTGATTGCGCTGGCTATCGTCGTGCTGATGATGCTGGGCGTGCCATTGGCTTTCGTCACGGGCGCCATTGCCGTCGTTGTGGCGCTCACCATGTTTGGTGCAAATGGCCTCACGGTAGTGGCCAGTCAGGTGTTCTCGCTGGTCAACGAGTACCTGTTTGTATCGGTGCCGATGTTCCTCATGATGGCCAGTTTCCTTGAGAAATCAGGGGTTGCCCACGATCTTTACGAGGCCATGAATGCCATCGGGCGTAGGGTTCGTGGCGGAGTTGCTCTGCAAACCCTGGTGGTCTCAGTCATTCTGGCAACAACCACTGGCGTCGTGGGCGGTGAGGTCATTTTGCTGGGGGTGATCGCGCTGCCTCAGATGCTTCGCCTGGGCTACGACCGCAAGCTTGCAATCGGCACCATCTGTGCGGGTGGCGCCTTGGGGGCCATGATTCCGCCGTCGATTGTCCTGATTGTGTATGGCATTACGGCCAGCGTTTCGATTGGCGATCTGTTCACCGCAGCCTTTACCCCTGGACTGATGCTGGCGGGTCTGTATGCGCTTTACATCCTCGTTCGCGTGAATCTGAATCCTGCCCTGGCTCCCTTGCCACCCGCGTATGAGGCCAGCACCGCGAGTGCCGCGCAGGAGTTGCGCAAGGTGATCTGGCCATTGCTGTTGATCGTCAGCGTACTTGGCAGCATTTATGCGGGAATCGCCTCGATTACAGAAGCCTCTGGCGTGGGTGCCGCAGGGGCCATGTTGTGCGCCTGGGCGCGCGGAAGCCTCAGCCGACCGGTGATGCACGATGTCATGAAGCAGACCCTGAGGACCAGCGGCATGGTGCTTTGGCTGACCTTCGGTGCAGCTGCGCTCATCGGGGTTTATGGCCTGGTGGGTGGAACGCGCTTCGCCTCAAATATGCTCAGTGGACTTGATTTTGCACCCATGGCCATGATCGCGTTCATGCTCGGTGTGATCTTTCTGCTGGGCATGGTCATGGACTGGATCGGAATCTGCCTGCTCACCATGCCCATCTTTGTGCCTGTTGTGAAGGCGATGGGGTTCGATCTGGTGTGGTTCGGTGTGCTTTTTTGCCTGGTGGTGCAGTCGGCTTACCTCAGTCCACCTTTTGGTCCCGCAGCGTTTTTTCTGAAAAGCGTTGCACCGGATGATATTTCTTTGCAGGAAATTTTCAGTGCCATGTGGCCCTTCATCGGCTTGCAGCTGGTGGCGATCGCCCTGGTGCTTCTCTTGCCCGGCATCGCCCTGTGGCCTCTCTAGACATACCTCGACAGGAGACTCCTCTGATGGATGTAACCCAGCAGCAACGTGATGAATACCGCGATCGCGGCTATGTGCTGATTCCGAACCTGCTTGATTCGATCGAGCTCTCAGTGCTGGACAAGGCGGTCGAAGACATGCACCGGTACGATGGGCCCGAAGTGCGGCGCGAGAAAGACGGCACGCCTCATGTTATCTATGGCATGCACCTGATCAATGATCGGCTGCGTGCTTTAAGTCGCCATCCTAGGCTGGTTGCCATCGCCGAAGATCTGCTGGGCGGATCGTTTTACGTGCATCAGTCCCGCGTCAACAGCAAGCAAATGGGAGGTGCCATCGTCGATTGGCATCAGGACTACGGAACCTACCATCGTGTCGACGGCGTACCGCGCCCGGATGGCATCATGATTTCGATATTTCTGGACGACATCAACAATTGCAACGCGCCGCTGATGGCTATTCCGGGCTCTCACCGCGAGGGACTGGTGAGCGAGGCGGCGATTAATGATCAGGTCGAGGATCATCAGGGCGCTGCACGCTACCGATATGATATTTCTCGTACAACCATGAAGCGGCTGATCGACCAGTACGGAATCGAAACGGTCACGGGCAAAGCAGGCTCGGTGCTGTTTCTAAATATGGAAGTGGTGCATGGCTCGACGGTGAACATCACGCCCTTGCGCCGAGTCATTCTGTACCTCAATGTGTGCCGAACCGACAACCAGGGCACCGCATTTGCGCGGCCTGAGTATCTGGCAGCCCGCGATTTCAATGCCATCCAAGCCGCCGACTCGGATTGTCTGCGCCGTTACGCTCGCTGATTCATTCGATGATCGATTTTGAAAGGAAGCGCGTTATGCGTCCGAATCCGGTAAAGACACAACTTGCTCAGGGCGGCCGAGTGTTTGGCACCATGGTGTTTGAGTTCGCAACGCCTGGGCTGCCCTCTATCCTCGCTCAGGGCGGCGCTGACTACGCGCTGTATTGCATGGAGCACACGGGCTTCACCGTGGCTGATATGAAGCGGCAGTTTCAGTATTGCCGTGCCGCAGGCATCATGCCCATTGTCAGGCCGCCCGATAAAAGCTACGCCACAACCGCTCTGCTGCTAGACATTGGCGCCATGGGTTTCATGTTTCAGATGGTGGGGTCAGCGCGCGAAGCGCGTGAGATCGTTTCGTGGACGAAATACCCACCCCAGGGACGCCGTGGCGCCATGTTTGGCGGTGCGCACGATGATTATGCCGGTGGCGATCTGGCCCAGAAGATGCGGGCGGCCAATGATAGAACCCTGGTAATGATGATGATCGAGACCCGCGAGGGACTCGAAAACATGGAAGAGATCATTGCCACGCCCGGGGTTGACGGTGTTCATTTGGGGCAGTTCGATTTGTCACTGTCTCTGGGTATTCCCGGGCAGTTTGATCAGCCTGTCATTCAGAATGGCATCGATCGCATGCTGAAGGCCTGTCGCAAGCACGGCAAGTTTGCCGCCTGCATGGCCCCGACCCTTGATACCGCGCGCGAGTGGATGGTGCGCGGCTTTCGCATGGTGTCTTACAGCTATGACATCGGACTGATGGCTGACCGCCTGCGTGAAGGCTTGAGCGCCCTGCGCGCGCAAGAGGCTTCGTCCGCACGTGCGCACAAGCCCGCTGAAGCGTCACAGCTGCGTGGGTCGGCCAAAGCCGGAAAAGCCGCGAAGGGCGTTAAGGCCGATCAGGCTGACAAGTCCGCCAAGTCTGCTAAGGCCGCCAAGGCCGCACAGACCGGCAAACGCAGTCGCTCATGACTCGGCCTGCGCCGTGAGTGTCTGCATCAGCGCCGAAAAAGGTGCGCTGATCTGAGCCTGAGCGTGGTGGCGGCCTGCCGCCACCCGCCGTTCGCCAGCCACCCAGACTTCATCAAATGCCGGGGTGTCGCAGGCGAATATCAGGGCGTCGATCAGATCAGGCGTAGGAACGCCCAAAAGCCCAGACGCCTGGATGTCTAGCACCAGCAGGTCTGCGCGCGCGCCTTCGCGTAAGCCCCAGACCGAATGCCCTGCCGCGGTAGCGCCTGCGGTCAGGCTGGACGCAAACAGTGCGTTGCCACTGGAGGCCATGTCCCGGTAGCTGTGTGCGGCGATATTGCGCTGGCGCAGGTGAAGACGCTGGCCATATTCAAGAAGGCGCAACTCGCCAGGCCATTGCCGGCTGACATGACTGTCCGAGCCGATGGCAGTGGGTACGTCGGCACTGCGCCATGCCCGCCAGTCAAACAGACCGTCGCCCAGGTTGGCCTCGGTGCTTGGGCACACCACAATGCCCGCGCCCGTGCCTGCGATGCTTTGTACATCAGCGGTATCAGCATGGGTGGCGTGTACCAACTGCCAGCGACTATCGAGCCGGACGTTTTCGGCCAGCCATCGGATTGGACGAAGCCCCGTGTGTGTCAGGCAGTCCTGCACTTCGGCTGTCTGCTCGGCAATGTGAATATGGACAGGCGCCGGGTCATCGCCCAGCAGGGTGATCAGATGTGCGATGGATTCCGGTGCAACTGCTCGCAGCGAATGAATGGCGACACCTGCGGTTAAATGGCGGTAGCCTAGGCGACGACTTGTATCGCGAAGGGCCAGCACTGACTGTGGAGTACCCGCGAAGCGACGCTGGCGTGTCGTGAGCGTTGTCTGGCCGAAGCCTGAGCGCTGGTAAAGCACGGGCAGCAGCG
>JBDLQY010000125.1:0-5573 GCA_039800325.1 Pseudomonadota bacterium
ATGTGTTGAAGCTTGGGGCGTCCAATGTGAGGGCGTTTGCGGGCATCAACGGGGGCACTGATGAGGCCATAGGCCTTGAGCTGGCCGGGGTCGACTTCGCTCTGGCCATGTTCTCGCACGCCACGCAGCAGACCCGTGCATGGACCACGCTGCAGGCCAGTGCGCGCAGCGCTGCTCTGGTGGGTATCGATGGGCTGACGGCCTCTGCTGACACCATCACTCTGGAAATCAATCAGGCTAAGCAGCAGGGTGATGCCGTTGTCGACTACGGACGGGCTGATCCAACCAACAACACCAGCAATCGCAAAACTCAGCTTAAGGTGGCTACTGGGCTTGCCAGCGAGCTTGAGTTAAGTCTTGACGGCACCCAGGGGGACCTTCTGCGGGCACGCGGAAACCTCAACCTTGATGTATTCGGTTTTGTTCAGGTGGCCGGTGGTTTTGCACTCGAGCGGCGGCGCGAGTCTTTCTTCCTGAATGACGGTGTTTACAACGACGATCCAGCTACCGCTAAAGCGCCCACTGAGATTGAGACTGACCTTATTGCCATCGGTCTTGACGGTGTCGATGCATTCGCGGGTATCAACGGCGGTACGGATGCGGCCATGGGTCTGTCGCTGTCCGGCGTCAACATGGGCCTTATTCTGGCCACTGAACGTCTGGCTGAGGGCAGCACCGCGCAGGCACGACAGTTCACCACGCTGAAGGCGCAAGCCGGTCAGGTTGCGTTTGTAGGCCTTGAAGGTCTGGGCGTCAAAGCGACCAATCTCAGCGTCGAGATCAATCGGGGCGTAAAGGGCACGGGCGGCAAGCCCGATCTGGTGCTCGATCACGGCTACCGGCAGTTTGAGGTACTGACCGGGCCTGAGGCCAGCATCACGCTGGATACCGAAGGCAGTCTCGGTGAACTCACCCGGGCCAGCGGCGAACTCGAGATTGACGTCTTCGGTTTTGCTCAGGTCAGTGGTGAATTCGCGGTACAAAAATCCAGTGGTGTGGTGAAGCTGGCTGCCGCTGCAAACGCCACGGTAGAGACCGTCGACATCGATTTGCTGACGGTTGGCGGCAAGGGCATCAACGCATTCGTAGGCGTGGGGGGCGGCACCGACGACCGCATCGGGCTTGAACTGACTGAGGTTGAGTTCGGTCTTGCGCTAATGAGCAGCAAGGCTGATGCAACGCGCAAGTGGACCAGTCTGCAGGCCACTGCTGGCAGCGTTTCGTTTGAGGGTATTGATGGCCTGACGGTCGCGGGTAGCAATCTCTCGCTTGAAATCAATCAGGCCGACAAGGCGGGTGATCGCGTCGTCGATCACAAGGCGAGTCTAGGCACCACCAGCGCGCTCAAGATTCGTACCGGCGCCTCGAGCGAGTTGGCTCTGTCTATGGACGGAGCCAAGGGCAAGTTATTGCGCGCCAGCGGAAACCTGCTGGTTGACCTTTTCGGGTTTGTACGCCTGGACGGCGGCTTCGCAGTTTCGCAGACCGATGAACTCATCAAACTCTCGGACGGAACCGAAATTGAGAAGGCACGGGTACTCACCCTTGGTGGCGAGGACGTCAATGCCTTCGCCGGAATTAATGCGGGTCGCTCTGATCGCATCGGACTTGCGCTCGACAAAGCCGACTTCGCGCTCGCGCTGATCTCTGATCCTGACGATGCAACGCGTAAGTTCACCACCCTGAAGGCTACGGCTGCGCTGGCCGCCTTCGTGGGCATCGAGAACATGACGGTCGCCGCCAGCGATCTCGAGATCAGCATCAATCGTGGGATTGAGCGACCCTTCGAAGCCGAAAAGACCACTCGCATCAACACGGTGCTCAAGCTCGATGTGCCGGCTGATCTGATCGGTCGCGTCGACTTCACGCGCAATGGCGCGACGGCGTCGGCCGCCTTTGGTGCGCGTGACACCGATGCCCAGCTGGTACTCAAGATCACGGCTGCGCTTGAAACGCTGGTGGGCGCGGGCAATGTCAAGGTCAGTGGCGGTAAGCAGCAGGGCTTTACCGTCGAATTTATCGGCACGCTGACGGGTACCAACGTCACGGGTCTTACCGTTGTCGCGCAGCCAGCCGCCATCACCACCCAGGTCAGCACCGAGGCGGCCGCTGCTGCAGGTCAGAACGAGATCAAGCGTGTGGTGGTGCAGGCCGTTCGGGGCGAGCCTGATCCCGCGCAGGTCTATGCCGAAGACATTACGCAAGGCAAGGCGGGTGTCATCGAAATCAGCACCATCGTCTTTACCGAGCCGGCCAGGGCGGGCACGTACGACGTGTTCTTCCAGGATGGCGGCGTGGTTCGCGAGGACCGAGCTGCGGTGGCGGGCAAAGATGAGGTGCAGCGGCTGGTGGTGACGGGTGTTGATGCACCGGTATCGTCGGCCGCGCCGGTGGTGACGGAGGTTCAGTCGGGGTCTGCGGGTCAGGCGAGCACGATTGGGATTGTGTTCAAGGCTGAGAAGGTGATTCAGGAGTACCAGTTATTCCTGATGAGTGCGCCAGCGACGAAGGTCAAGGGTGTGTTCCGGGGCGACAGCAACGTGGCTGGAACGATTGCGGAGATGCGTCTGGCGTATGCGACGCTGTTGAAGGGGTTGACGGGAGGCACGGCCGACATCAACAGCGTGCAGGTGACGCTGGATACGGGTTACACGGGTAAGGGACAGCGATTCCTGGTGAAGTTTGTGGGGGCGTTGGCGGGCAAAGAGATTCCGCAGACGGGCTTTAACTTTTTCCTGGGCAGCAAGGCGTCGTCCAGTAATGGCTACAGCTACATGCAGCTGGGCGGGGGAGCGGAGGCGCGCGCTGAGGTTCAGCGGGTGGTGCTCAATGCGCAGGGCTCGGGCAGTTTCACGCTGCGGCTGGTGCACAACGGCAAGACGTACACGACGACGGGGCTTGAGTTTGGTGCGGGCGCGGCGGCGGTGCGGTATGCGCTGAACACGGCGCTGGGCAGTGACGCAGAGGTGAGCGTCACGAGCGCGGCGCGTGGTGATTACGTGATCACGTTTGGGGGCGGGCTGCAGGGGGCGAATCTGGGGCTGTTGACGGTGCAGACGACGCCGGTGCAGTCGGGGTCGTCGGGCAGTTTCAAGCTGACGCACGCAGGTCAGCAGACGCGTGCGATCAGCTGGGTGGCTGATGGGGCGGCGCTGGCGCGCACGGTGCAGGCTGAGCTTGCGCGCTTAAGCAGTGTTGGCGCGGGCAATGTGGTGGTGAGTTACAACGCGCAGCAGTCCA
Organism: Pseudomonadota bacterium; assembly: GCA_039800325.1. Classification (GTDB taxonomy): domain Bacteria; phylum Pseudomonadota; class Gammaproteobacteria; order Burkholderiales; family Burkholderiaceae_E; genus SYIM01. The sequence goes on from JBDLQY010000125.1 coordinate 3,241, forward strand.
ATGCGGGGCAGCTGGGCTTTGACATTCGGTTTACGGCGGCATTGGGTCAGGCGGATGTATCGCAGGTGGTGGTCAGCGACGTCAGCCAGTTGAAGAACGCCAGTGTGTCGGTGCGCACGCTCGATGCGGGCGTGGCGGGTGTTGCGCAGCTGCAATGGGTGGGTGCGGGTCCCGAAGCGATTGCCAAGGGCTTCCGGCTCAGCCTCACGCATGATGGTGCCATCTACACGACGGGGCTCATTGCGGGCGGTGCCACTGAAGCGCAGATTCAGCGCGCAGTCGATACGGGCTTTGCCGCTATCAAGGGCCTTGCGCCGGTGGTGAAGCTGGTGAGCGCGAATACCTTCACCATCAGTTTCGAAGGCGCACTGAAGGGCACTCAATTCAACCGCATGACCCTGCAAGTCGAGGGTGCGGCAGCGACGGCTCAAAAGGGTAGCGGTAGTTTCGTCGTGGGCAATGTGCCCCAAAACATCAGCAATCTGCGCGCGGCCTATGCTCAGCTGCTGAACACCCCACAGTCGAATATTCTGGTTGAGTACACTGCCACGCCGCTCGATGGCGTCGCGGGTGAGCGTTACACCATCAGCTTCGTCGGGTCGCTGGCCAACACCAATATCGCCGACCGCGCCATTGCCTTCAACACGCCGCTCAAGCTGCGTCTGATGCAGGATGGCGCTACACCCATCGGTGAGGTGCAGCGTTTGGTGGTTGATCGTGCCGCTGACACGACGGGCTCTTATCGTCTGAGTCTCGTCCATGCGGGCAAGACCTTTGTAACCGCAGATATCGCGCTGAATGCGACGGCTGCAACCGTGCAGGCGGCCTTGCTGGCGGCGACGGCCACGACCAACGCGGGAACACTCACGCTCTCCAGTCAGGGCTCGATAGCCGTGACGGCTGATGGCAGCAATGCCTATCGCGTCATGTTTTCGGGTGGGCTGGCCGGCGTAGACCTGCCGAAGTTGCAGGCCAGTTCTATCACCACCGATCCCGAACTGCCCAGCGGCAGTTTCACCATTTCAGTCGAGAACGCGCAGGGACAACGTCAGACCAGCAGCGCCATCAACTACAGCAGCGACGCGGCTGTGATGGGAACCCGGTTGCAGACGGCGCTGCAGGCTTTGTTTGGTGGTACGAACACCATCACGGTGACGGCCGATACCAGCGATAGCAATGCGCGGCGTGGCTCGTATAAGGTGGGCTTCAGCGGGGCGTTAGCCAATACCGATATCAACGACATCACCAGTCACTTTGCCAATCTGCAGTTGGGCGTGGTCAAGCCCAGCAACATTCAGCAGGGCGTCTCCAGGACGGGCGAGCTGCAGACCATCAGTTTTGATACTCAGGCCACTGAAGTCGACTTCACGCTGAAGCTGACCCATCAGGGAAAGACCGTCACCAGCGACGCGTTCAACACCAGCCTGAGCAAGGACGATGCACAGGCACTGCTCGACGCCTTCATGGTCAAGCTGAATCAGGCGGTGGGCAGTGGCTTCGCGGCAAGTGCCACCTGGGAGGTTTGGGCAGGCAAGATTTCCAGCGTGCGCTTTGCGGGTTCGCTGAACGGTGTCGACGTCGCCGCTTTGGTGGTGACACCCAGTGCGCGGGCGGGTACCGCCTCGCTTGAGCTGATCAGGGCTGGTGAAACCATTGTGACGCCGGCCAAGCCCAAGCGCACGGTCGTGGTTGACTACACCACGGGCACTGACGACGCTTCGCCCGCAACCGATCTGAGCATTGCCACGGGTCCGGCGGGCAGCATGACGCTGGATCTCGATGGCGCCTTGGGCGATTACATGCGCGTCACGGGCATGCTCGATATCAACCTGTTTGGATTTTTCCAGACCAAGGGTGAGTTTGGCATTGAGAAAAAGACCGCCACCGTTACGCTGGCAGATGGTACGTCTACCAAAGCCGCCAGTACGGTCACGGTTGATCTGCTGACCATCGGTGCCAAAAACGTCACAGCGTTTGCGGGCCTGAATGGCGGAACCAGCAATGAGCTGGGCCTCAAGTTAACCGGCGTTGACTTTGGTCTGGCGCTGGCCGCAAGCAAACTCACCGGTGCGCCCAATGAGGCCGCGCCGCGCAAGTGGACGGCACTGCAGGCCAGTGCCGCTTCGGTCAGCTTTGTGGGTCTGGGCAGTGATCTCACCATATCGGCCACGAATGTCGGCGTGGTGCTGAACCAGGCTGACGGCGCAGCCACCACGGTCATCGACTTCAAGGCCAGTCCGCTTGAGATCATCAACGGGCCCTCCAGCAAGATCACGCTCAACATGGACGGCGCGCGGGGTGAGCTGCTGCGCGCCACGGGCTTCCTAACCGTC
>JBDLQY010000126.1:0-10787 GCA_039800325.1 Pseudomonadota bacterium
CACATCGCCTTTGAAGTCGATGACCGTTGCCGCCAGACCGCCCGCCGATAGTGTCAATTTGCGCGCTTTACCGTTTGCGTCGACGCCACTCCAGTCAACGGTCGAGCGATTGGCCTGCCCATTGCTAAGGGTGCCGAGCCCCATGTTGAGCGCAAACATAACGTTGCTGCCCGACAGTTCAACGCCCAGAGATTTCGTGCCGAGAATAGCCACCGACTCAGCCTGACCCTTGACCGAAAGCCAGGTACGCGCATCGCCCGCAGCCTCGGCCGAGGCGAGCACCAGACCAAAGTCGAGGTTCTTCATCTCGACACCGATGGCATCGGCATCCGCGCCCGTCGCTAAACGCGCCGACACGTCGGCACCGGTAATGACCAGCAGTCTGGCAGCGACCTCGCCACCACCGGTCAACGCCACGGTACTGCGGTATTGCTCAAAGCCCACGGTACCCGACACCGAAAGGAAATCACCGACCTGCGCCTTCACCGTACCGTAGGTACTGATGGACTCACCGCGCTGACCGTCCATGGTCAGGTTCAGCGTGCTCTGCGGCCCGGTACGTACTGCAAACGGAGCGCTGGCATTGAGCATGGCTTTGAAGTCAATGACGTGCTCATCATCTTTCAGATCGGCTGCCAGACCATCGACCGTATTGACCTCAATATTCATATCGCTGGCTGACAGCGTGATCAGCGGCACACCCACCAGCTCAGCCGTGGTTGCGCGGGCTCTGACTGCAGTCCAGGTCGTCCCCTTGAGCGACGTCCCTCCAAGCTCTTTCGCGTCCGCATCGGCATAAAAGAGTGCCAACGCCAGGTCGGCATCACCCAGGCTGACACCAATGGCTTCCTGATTACGGGTATCAGCGCCGTTGATAACACCATCTTTGTTACTGTCGACCCGGTAGGGCCCGTTGACGCCGGCGAATGCTTCAACATCGGACGCACCGATGGTGAGCGCCTGTACAGCCACCGAGCTGCCGTCGGCAAGCTTGACCGTCGTATCGCGTTTTTCGAAGGCAGCAGTTCCACTGAGGTACACAAAGTCGCCGATACTTACCCGCACATCGGCGGCCACACGCAACAACTCGCCGTCGCTGCCCGCCATCGACATGCGTCGAACCTTATTAGGACCGGTGACCACGTCAAATTCACTACGGGCGAAATCGACGACCTGCCCACTGTCGCGACCCGGCAGATTGACCTGAACCTGAATGTCGGAGACTTCAATGTCAAGGACATCAACCCCGACCAGTCTCACGGCGCCCGCGTCGGCCTCAATGCCGATACGCGTTGGCAGCGACGCCCGTGCAGTACCCAAATTGCTGGTGAAGATACCAGCGCCGTCAGCAACGGCAATCAGACGCTCACCATTGACGGTCAGCGCGATCGACATCCAGGCCATCCCCTTGGTGCCCGTCACCAGCCGCCAGCTCGCGCCACCGTTGCTGGACACCCAGATGCCGCCTTCATCACCACGCGCTGTGGCCGCCATCTGTTGGCCATCGGCCGACACCGACACTGCTGTCCAGTTGCGGTTGCTTTCGACAGCCTGCCACTGCCAGCCTGCACGGCTAGTGTCAGCCACGTAGAGACGACCGTTGGCGGCTGCTGCCAGCAAGCGCGCGCCGGTCGCGTCGGCGGCCACGCCCGCCCAGGCGATATTGACTGGCGCGTTGCGATTGATATTTTCCCAAGTACCCGTTTCGCCTCGAAGGCCCATTTGCGCTCGGTAAAGCCCACCCACCGCACCGCCAAAGGTCTGCGGGCCCGCGGCTGCAAAAAGACCACTGCCGCTGGCGTCGTTCACGCCGTAGCTCACGACCGCAGCCCAGTTGGTATTGCGCAAATCAACCGGGGTGCTCGGCGCGCGATTGACGAAAGCCGAAGATGCCGCGTCGTCGACCGACACCTGAACCGCACCCTGTCTGGGCACGAATTCGCTGGCCCTCCCGACGGTCACCACACTGCTCTTGCCGGTGCTTGCGGCGGTCAGCGTGAACTGCGTATCAGGTGCCTTGCCGTAAAGTACGATCTGGTGGCCGCTGGCCATCGCCCTCACCGTAATACCCGCTGCCGCCAGCGATTTAGCCTTCAGATCGGCCAGCTCTTTTTTGACTGTCTCGTAACCCTTCTTGATGTCAGCCGTGAAGCGGCTGTTCTGCTCCCAGGTTGTGATCTGCGCATCGGTCAGCAGCTTCGGCGCCGACAAGGTCATACTGCCAATCGGCACATCACTGTAGCTGCCGTCCTCAAAGATCGTCAGGTTCTTCAGCAGGCCCGCCTTCTCGGCTGCCTTCAGAACGGCCTTGTGATACTCGATCTGTTTGGCGACGATCTTGACTTCCTGGGCGCGCGGCTCATCCAGCACGGCCACCATGCGCTGTGCGATGTTGGCACGTACCTGCTCAGCTGAGGCAACACCGCCTGTGCCGTCACCGTTGGCGGTGAGATCGTTAGCTACCACGGTGTAGACGACGGGCTTGGTGGCAATGCCCGACAGCGTCAGCATATCGCCCACGGCCCAGGTGCCGCTCAGCGCAAGGGCGTCGACCTGACGACCCTGTGGCGAGTCAGCCCCAGCGATGCGCACACGCGCACTGGACGTGCCCGAGAGGCCTTGCAGCGAGCCCCAGCCACCGCCGTCGGCTACCGAATTACGGGCTGTCAGCGTGATGACATTACCGCTGGCCGTCGCTGTGGCGAGCGACCCCGGCGCCGCATTGATGCGTTTAGCAAGCTCACTGGCCGCCTTGATGCCGGCGTATTTGTCGCCATACCCACCCCATAGACTGTAGGGGCTTATCTCGAAGAAATCGCGGTAGTTGATCTTGTAGCTGACATCCTGCGCGGCGATGCCCCGTACCGTCAACAGCGTGTCGATGTAAAAGTTGCCTTCAAGCGTGATGGTCGCTGCGGTCGATTTGCCCGTGGCCTGACTTACCGAACTCAATTCACCCTGGCCAACCACGCGCACCACCAGACCGTACCAGCCACCGCCCTGTGCGATCGATGTCTTACCCGCAAGCGTGATGACGCTGCCAGTGCCTCCGGCGATAGCATTGGAGCCGGACGCCAAGTTAATCAAGCCACGCAGCTTGGTTGCAATATTGCTAAGGGCCTGCGCATCGGTGGCACGTACCTTCGAGCCCTTACCGTCGGCCGAGAGATCGTTAGCGACAACCCGGTAAGAAATGATGGCATCGGACAGGCCCGAGATCAGGATGGTCGAACCCACCTTGTACTGTCCCGATAACACCAGGGTATCGACATCGCGACGGGTAGCGATATCAACGGCCAGCACGCGATCATTGTCCAGCACAGCCACGTCGGTATAGGCATCCGAACGCGCGCCTGAAATAGCCCAGGTGGTACCGCCATTCGTCGAAACGATTACCGCACCGCCCTCAACGGTGAGGGCTATCGTCAGTCCATCGGCCGAGATAGCAGCCGCCTCGTAGTTGAGGCCGGCAGGTGCAGTTGAGGCCACCCATGTTGCGCCCTGATCGGTGGACAGCCAGACGCCCGAGCCAGTTGAACCCGAGGGCGTAGACGCGACCGCGACCTGACGCACCGGCGAGATCGCTATATCGCGCCAGGCCAGCTTCTGATCAAGTACCGAACGAATAACCTCGCGCTCAGAGGCCACCACCAGACCAAACTCAACGCCCGACAACGAGAATCCCACTGCATCAGGCCCGGGGCTGTCTTTGCTGTCGATGACCTTGTCGTTATTACTGTCGACCAGCGGGCCACCGTTGATGCCTGCAAAGGCCTGCAGTTCAGCACCTCCCACGGTGAGCACGTCGTGGCTGATACGGCTGCCGTCCGCCAACACCAGATCACGCGTGGACTTTTCAAAGCCCAGAGAGCCTCCCACGTAGAAGAACTCGCCCACGCGCATCTCGACATCGCCCACAGCCCGCAACAGGTTGCCGCGCTTGCTTTCGACATCGAGGGTGTAGCGCGCCGGATCACCTGTGTCACGGTCAGTGCCGATCACGATCTGTTGCGGCGTGACACCGAAATCAATCACCTTGCGTGTGGCATCGACGGTATCGGGCAAACCGAAGACCTGATTGGCTTCGACCGACAGATTCTTGACCGACAGATCAATATCAGGACCGCCGACAAACTCAACCGCCTTAGCGCCAGCCTCAAGACCCAGCCAGGTAGCCCCGGCAAGTTCAGCTGAAACGGTGCCGCGCGGCGTCATCACTGCCAATGCAAAACTGGCGTCGGCCAGCGAGAAGCCCCGCGCGCTGCTGTTGGGTGTATCAGCGTTCGTGATCAGGCCATCGGCATTTGTGTCGATGAGGTAGGGCCCATCGACACCGGCAAAAACATTGATGTCATCACCGCCAAAGCTGAGCGCGTCTACCTTAAGCATCGTGCCATCGGCGAGCTTGACGTCGGTGCTGTACTTCTCAAAGCCCAGCATGCCACGAGCGTGTACAAAGCCGCCCAGACCCACTTCGAATTCGCCCGAAGCGCGGATGGACTCGCCACGCTTGCCGTCGAGATCGAGCTCGCGCGTGCTGCGATAGCCGGTTGAGACCTGGAACGGTTTGGCCTTGAAGTCGATAACCTGCGTGCTGGAATCCGCGTCACTCAGCGGGTTCTGCACCAGATTGATACCCACATCAATATGGCGCGCAGCCGCGGTCACCTGCGGCACACCCACCAGTGCGACCTCGGCCGCGCTGGCCTCCAATGCGATCCAACGACGTGCACTCTTCTTGTCATCGGCCAACACCAGGCCGAATTCGCCGCCGTTGGCGGTCAGGCCGACCGCATCCGGATTGGGCGCGTCATCCAGATTGACCTGTCCATCACCGTTGGTATCGACCCGGTACGGACCATTAACGCCCACAAAGAAATTCAGATCGGTTCCACCGATGGACAGCATGTCGGTATTCACCGTTTTGCCATCGGCCAATTTGAAGTCGGGCGCCGATTTCTCGATTGCCAGCGTGCCGCTGGCATGGAAGAAACCGGCCACGCTGATATCCATACCACCGGCGGCACGAATCAGCTCACCACGCTGACCATCCAATGTGAACTGCAGACTCTTGCCTGTGCCCGTCGCTATCTCGACCGCGCCACTGACTGTCTTACCGTTAACCACACGAGTACCGAAGTCAATCACCTTATCGTCAACCTGGGCCTCGGTAAAGCCGTGTGCCAGGTTGATATCGACACCCAGTGAATGCACTTTCAGCTGAATATCGTCAGGCAGACCGACCAGAGCATCGACCCGCTCGATGCTTCCAGTCAGCGCCGTCCAGCGCTTGCCAAAATAGGGCGACGTGGTATCGGTCGTCTTGGCCTGGAACAGCCCCAGCCCGAACTCAACGCCACTGACACCCAGTCCGCGGGCATCAGGGTTGATTTCATCGTCAGCGATTACCTTGTCGTTATTAAGATCTTTGCGGTAAGGGCCCAGACCTACGAAGGCGCTTAAATCGGTACCGCCCACGCTGATCAGCTCGGTATCAACCGTGCTGCCATCGGCCAGGGTCACGGTTTGAACGCGCCGTTCAAAGCCCAGCGAACCGGCCACCTCAAAGAAGTCGCCCACCCGAAGTTCAACATCACCGGTGGCACGCACATACTGGCCCAGGCGTCCATCGTGATCGATGCGGATGGTGCTGCTGGGGCCGTTGATGACATCGATGGCTCGTTTGCCATCGTCACCCGCAAAATCAATGACTTTACGGTCGTTGTCAGCACTGGCTGTGCCGCCCACTGCAAGATTAATGTCCAGGCCGATATTGCTGACCTTGATGGTGACATCTTGAAGGCCTACAAACTCAACCCGACCTGCGGTTGCGGTGGCTGCGCCCCACTTCAGATCAGCGACCGCACTCTGGCCTGGCTGCGGCGTAAAGAGCGCAACGCCAAAATCGACGTCTTCCATGACCAGACCGAAGGCGCGGCCATTGGGCGTATCGTCAGCGTCGATCTTGCCATCGAGGTTGCTATCGACCCGATACGGGCCATTGAGGCCTGCAAAGGCGTTCAAATCGCGCCCGCCAAAGGCCAGCATGTCTGCGCGTACCTTGGTGCCATCGGCAAGCACTACATCGCGCGAGGATTTTTCAAAGCCGACCGAACCACTGACCCAGAAGAAGTCGGCCACCTGTAAATCGATGTCGGCTGCTGCGCGAACCAGCGTGCCGAGATTGCCATCGAAGTTGAGGGTCATCGAGGGAACAGTACCTGCCCCTGTAGCACCCGTAGCCACCGTGACCGCATTGGTGCCTTTGTAATCGACCACCGTGCGACCGTCGGTGCCTGCGTTCACCTGCACGCTCAGGCGCTTAGCCTTGGCCTCCATCAGGGGAAGACCAAACTCTTCGGCGGTCTTCGAGGTCGCGGTTGCGCTCACCCAGCCACGCGGCGAGGCCGTACTGCCGACAGCGGGCTTTTCAAACGCCATCGACAGGCCCAGATCAACGCCAGTCAGCTCGAAGCCCGCGGCTGACGTGTTGACGTCGGTCTCATCGCTGAGCAGCTTGTCGCCATTGGTATCGACTCGATAGGGGCCATTGAGCCCCGCAAAGGCGTGCAGATTAGAGCCGCCGATAAGCCAGCGACGAGCCTGCACCTGCGTACCATCGGACAGCGTCAGCTGGGCATCGGCATTTTTGAGGTTGAAGCTGCCATCGACTGTGAGGAAGTCGGCCGTGGTGACCATCATCCCGACGCTATAGCTTCGGTCGACGCCGAAATAGTCAGAGTTGAAGAACATGCCCAGCCGATTTTTGTCGACGGCGCCGTGCGCTTTGATGTCGACCAGATCAGCCAGCGATCTCTGCTGGGTTTCAAGCGACAGGCTGGTGGCACTGTTACTGATTTGAAGCAGGCGCGAACCGTCATCAAAACCAAACAGCCCGGAGCCTTCCTCGAAGCGACCGGCGATGGATCCGGCCGTGATGAGAGCGAAGTTCTGCTTAAGTTGAGGAATGAAGCCAGGCTCAAGCACGACTGAAACCGTCTCGGTATCGACCGTTTCGGTGCCCATGACGGGCTGACGCAGCAGCACATCGAGCGTCGCACCTGATTGAATGCTCAAGGTGCCGGTCACCTGCAGCCGATCATGGCCGCCCACGGTGCCATCGACAAGCTTGAGCGCCAGACGCTGCCCGGTGGCGATGGTTTGATTGCCTTCGATTCGAAGCACACCTGGAGAACTTGCGCGGCCAATCGTGCCGACAGCCAACTGCCCGTCGCCGCCGATAATCCGCAGACCGTTGGCCGCACGGATGATGAGATCACCCTGATTAGACAGCTGGGCGGTGTTGAGCTTGTCGACCGTATCTGTTGCCTGCAGGATGATCTTTCCACCTGCCGCGGTGACATCATCAGCCAGCTGAACACGCGCATTGGCGCCAGCCGCGCTCAGCGTTACGGTACCCTCGCCCGCCGTGCTCACCGTAGTACCTGTCAGCGCGCGCAGGCCACCTGGCTGCGCCGCTGAGCCAGCAGATAGCGATACATCGCCAGAGCCAGTGCTGCGAAGGCCATTCAGCGTAGTCGTCACACTGCTGGCCGAAAGCTCGCCGGCACGCGCCACGGTGACCGTGACGCTGCCAAGGTCGACGGTATCACGCTCAATCAGTCTGACGCTGGCGCCGGCTTCAGCGGCAAGCGTACCCGCCGATATCTCAAGCGCATTCAGGGCACGGGCGGCATCGCTGGCTGCCATGCCGCCAACCCGCCGCGCGCCGCCCACATCTTCGCCGGCGCGAAGCAGAAGCTTGGACGCAACGATATCGGGTCCACCCGCGTCGGTCGCACCATCGGCGTCTGCAATCGACCCACCCTGAGCCAGGATGGCTACAGAGCCGCTGCCAGCCAGCACCTCAGACAGCACCACGCCACCGGCCGACAGCTGGCCAGCGGCCAGGCGAATATCAGCCCCCGCGGCCGATTCGCCCGCGCTGCGAACCACTGCATCGTCGGCCAGCGTGATATCGCCACCTGCAGACAGATCAATCGTGCCGCCGGCAGTCTGCACCGACGAACCTGCCGCAAACGTGAGACTACCCTGCCGCGACTGCAGGCTGAGCGCACCGGTCTGCGAACGAATAAAGCCCGCCGCCGCCAGACTGATACTGGCGTTTGCATCGATTAAGAGAGCGCCACTGCCTGTCAGGCCAAGCCCCGCGGCATTAACAGCCACCGCATCACCCGCACGAATCAGCATGGCACCACCCGATGACTGTGCATCCAGCGTGAGGGGTGCGCCTGCAGCATTGGCAAGTCTGAGAGCATCAGAGGCTGAAGTTGCGGTAGCAGCCAGGCCGATTCCGCTTTGCGCCACCAGCGATACCGTGCCCGCCATCAGGTCAGGACCTGATGCTGCTGTGCCGATGATGCCGCCCGTGGCAGCCTCGATTCGCACCACACGCCCGGCATCGGCTGAGCGCTGCAGAAGGCCGCCTAGGCGCAGATCACCGCTGGCTTCGCGGATACGAGCTGCCGCATCGAGTGAGCCTGACAGGCTTCCGGAATCACCCTGCAGATCGATGAGCAGCGGGGCAGCTGTGGAGCCAAGCTGCGCAGAGCTTCCCGCTGCCGTGTGCAACACGATGTCGCGCGCACTGACCACAGCAGCATCCGCAGCACGCACCAGGTTTTGACGCGAAGACACCAGTACAGTGCTGCTGGCGTCGATGGCCGCACCCAGCGAGACCACGCCTTGACGACCACCCGCATCGAGCTCGACCACAGCATCTGGGCCGCGGGCAGTGATGGCGCCGCTGACCGTCAATGCGTTTGCGTCAGCCGTGCTGGCACTACTGATCGAACGAAGACTGATATCACCGCGCTGGTTACTGGATCCGGCCGACAGCTCTGTGACGCTCAGCGCCGCCGAAGACAGATTGTCAATTATGAGATCGCGCCCCGCCTGCGCCTGCAGGCCGGTCGCCGCGATCGTGAACGCCGACAGCGGCAGGGCACTGGATGAAAACGCCGAGCGCGCAGCAATTCGATCACCCGCAATCAGGGTCAGGCCAGCAGCCTGAACCGATGCAGAGCTTCGGGCTGCATCATCCGCCTGCGCACTGAGCGTACCGGCCGGAACCTGCGAGGCCGGCAAGGCGCGACCATGAATGGCGCCCGAGGCCTCGAGACGTACGTTACCGGTACTGACGATGGCCCCGTGAACATCCAATGAACCTGAGGCTACGGTGACGGTGACCGCATGAGCACCCGCAGCGATACCCGCGATTCGCAGATCAGCGCCCGAAGCCTGCTCAGCAAGCACCACGGTACCGCCCGCCTGTTCAACCTGAACACTGCGCACCTCAGTGCGTAGACTGATGCCGCCCGCGGAACTTCCCAGCACCAGGTCTCCGGCAGCAACCAGCCCGCTTGAGTCAAGCATGGCCATTCCCGAGGCGGCCACGAGCTTGACGCTGGAACGCGTGGCAGAGTCAACCGAGCCCACCACCAGGGCACCCGCCGTCTGGAACTCAAGATAACCCAGACCGGCTCCGGCCTTCATCAGGCGCACCGAGCCTGTTGCAAGGTTATTGACACGTACCTGCCCCGCACCCAGCGAGCGCAGTTGCAGATCACCGGTGGTATTGATGTTGGCGGTAGCCCCGTCAGCGCCCGCGATGGCGCCCTGTGCTGTAATAGAAAGAGCCCCTGTACCCAAGACAAGTGGTACCGCCAGGTTGCTGCCGTCAACAGGCGCGATGGTGACGCTTCTACCTGCGATGATATTCAGTGCCATGCCCGTAGGCTGAGCACCTACGACACTAACCGAACCACCCGCATCAATCGTGAGCGAGGCCAGAGCGACGGTAGTGGACTTGAGTGTGATGTCGCCCGTTGCTGCAACACGAATCGAGGCGCCCGACGCGGCGCCCAGTTGATGCAGCAGCACATCGTCGACCACCGCATGGCCGGATATCAGCAGGGGGGTCGCGCCAGGCCAGCTGGTCGCGGTTGAAGACGAGCCGCCACTGCCCGGCGCTGCCAGCGGACGGGTAGCCTGGGATTCGATACGGTGGGTGCCGCCGAGAGCAGAGACTGAACTCGCAGCCAGACTGATGGTGGCCGGTAGCGCAGCGCTCGACGATGCTTTTTTCCAGACAATCGCGCCTGGTTTTCCGAGGAAGCGCGCGAGCACCGATGCATCGCCTGTCAACACGATACGACGCGCGTCGATGGCAGCATCGTTGGCAAGCTCACGCGTCAATCCTGTGGGCGAGACTGCGACCAGCGTTCCTGCGCTGCCCGAGGGCACCTCTACAACCACGCGCAGCTGACCGGTTGCAGCACTGGCCAGACCCAGGGGAGACGGCCCAAGGTTGAGGGCGCCATCGACTCCCACTGAAATCGTCGTCGGTATAGCGAGTCGCGGCGCATCCTGCACGGGCTGCGCAGGCTCAGGCGCCGGGAAACCGATATCGATCACAAGGGTGCTGCTGGCGCCCGAGGATGTTTCGGCCAATGTAAGCGTCAACTGGCGATCGGCGGTCGTGCCATCGGCCGGTGCGTAAAAGACCGATGCTGTGTCGACGGTGCGCAGCCAGGTGACCAGCGCCGCGGGTAAGCCAGATACCACCAGATTGCCCGTGCCACTGCCGCTGACAACCGATACCGCGCTGGTACCTGTAGTGCTGAGCGTACCGTTGCTGACCTGCAAACGCAGCTGATGTACAAGACTGGACGAAGCGGCGCTGACGTTGAATGGCGCAGTGACAGAAGCCGGCAGGAAAAGCGCTGTGCCAGCTCCAGCCCCGACCTTGGCAGGAAGCTCCGAAG
>JBDLQY010000127.1:0-3859 GCA_039800325.1 Pseudomonadota bacterium
CCTGCGCCCAACGGGTGGCAACAGCAGTGTCCCCCGAGCTCGCACCCCGCTATGCGGTCAGCGTCTGCGATTGCCTGGGGCAAATCGGATCCGGGTCTTTACCGGTTGAACGGCTGCCTTCAGTGGCCTGCGCGATCACGCCGACGGATCGAAAAGGAGCCGGTCGCGCCCTGGATGAGTTGGCGCTGGCCCTGCGCTCGCTGCCCGTACCCGTCATCGGTCGCATCAGCGAGCAACGATTGCTGCTTGACTGTCGGTGCCTGGAAGATGAGACAACGCTCATCAGGCAGTTGCCGGCGCTGGGCGCACTGCTGCTCGGCTGAGCGTATCTGAGTCGGTCATCATGATTATCGGTACCGCCGGCCATATCGACCACGGCAAGACCACTCTGGTCAGGGCGCTAACTGGGATTGACACTGACAGACTGCCCGAGGAAAAAAAACGCGGTATCTCCATTGAGCTGGGCTACGCGTTTCTCGACACGCCGCAGGGTACGCGTCTGGGCTTTATCGATGTGCCCGGCCATGAGCGCCTGGTGCACACCATGCTGGCCGGCGCGACTGGTATGGACCATGCGCTGCTGCTCGTAGCCGCCGACGATGGCGTCATGCCGCAGACGCGTGAGCATCTCACCGTGCTGAGTCTGTTGGCCATTGAGTCCTTGACCATTGTCATCACCAAAATTGATCGGGTCGACGCAGTCCGTCTTGGGCAGGTGCGTGATGAGGTCAGGGACCTGCTGAGCGACACACGCTATGCCCAGGCGCCCTGCTTCGAGGTCAGCGCGCTGCCGGCTCAGGGTATTGATCGCCTCAAGGCTCACCTCTTTGCGCAAGCACTTCAGGCGAGCGGTCGCCGCCCGCTGGACGCTGGATTCAGGATCGCAATCGACCGGGTGTTTACCGTCGAGGGAATCGGCACGGTCGTCACGGGTAGCGTTCATGCCGGGCAGGTGCAAACGGGCGACGAGCTGGTGCTCGCCCCATCCGCGACAGAGCGTCGCGCACGTGTTCGCAGCGTACATGCGCAAAATCGGGCGGCTGAACGTGCGCGGGCCGGTGAACGTTGTGCGCTGGCCATTGCCGGACTCGACCGTCAGGATGTCCAACGCGGTCAGTGGCTGGTTTCGCCGGGTATCGCCGTCAGCACTCAGCGCCTGGACGTATCCCTGCTGCTATGGCCGGGAGAGGCGAAGCCGCTGCGTTCGGGCACGCCCGTACATGTGCATGTGGGTGCCTGCAGCAGCCTCGGCTCCGTCGCCCGACTGGATGGCGATGGCGACGACAGCCTGGCGCCTGGCACTTGGGGTCACCTGCAACTGGTGCTGCGTGAACCCCTGGCGGCCTGGCGGGGCGACCGGGTAGTGCTGCGCGATGGGTCGGCGTCGCGCACCCTGGCGGGCGGCGAGGTCCTCGATCCCTTCGCACCTGCTCGGTATCGGCGAACACCGCAGCGGCTGGCCGAACTGGCTGCACTGGCCCTGCCAGAGGCAGCGGCTCGCCAGCGCGCCCTTCTGCAAGCAGCTCCCTGGGGAGTGAATCTGGCTCGGCTCCAGGTGATCGAGGGTCAAACCACCCCTTTATCGATGTCAGCCGCCGACGAAGCTGGCATTAGCGTGATTCAGGACGGACAGGTAGTTGCCGCTTTAAGCGCTGACAGCTCCGATCAACTGCGTGAACAGTGCCTTGCCGCGCTGGCGCGATTTCATGAAGATCACCCGGATGAAATCGGACCCGACACCGGGCGACTGCGCAGGCTGGCAGCGCCGCGCTTATCCGAGCCACTGTGGAACAGCCTCGTTCAAGACCTGCTGGGCCAGTCCCGTCTGAGCCAGCGCGGAGCCTTCATTCACCTGCCCGATCACGCAGCACGTCTGTCCGCCGTGGAAGAACGCATCGCCCAGAAAATCGCACCGCAGCTCATGCAGGCGGGTTTTGAGGGCGCCTGGGCACGTGATCTGGCACGCGACACCGGCGAGCCTGAGCCCATGATGCGGGTCACCATCAGCCGCCTGGCCCAACGTGGCGAGGTCTACCAGGTGGTTCGCGATCTAGTCTACGATGCGCCCACCATGCACCGCTTGGCCCAGCTCACGCGCAGCGTCGCCAGCCAGCAGCAGGGCACCGTCACCGCGGCACGATTTCGCGATGCCACAGGCTTGGGGCGCAAGCGTGCCATTCAGATTCTTGAGTTCTTCGATCGTATCGGCGTGTTGCGTCGCGTGGGCGATGAGCACAAAGTGCGCACCGACACTCGTCTATTCATGGATTAGACTGTGAACGACATGCAGCAGAAAGGCTCTCTGGAGGGGACACGATCCCGGTGGGTCGGCCGGGCTTCAAACCCGGTGGGCGGCGCCAAGCGCTGCCGGGTGGGTTCGACTCCCATTCCCCTCCGCCATATTCACGTGCGTCACCTTGTTGGGTCTGTGCTCGTGTCAAGCGCATGTTTATGTTGATTGCCGGCTTTGAATTTCCCGATGATGTATGGGTGCTGGTCGATCAGCAGGTCTGGGCGCGGGCCGAGCCCTCAGGTCTATACCGTGTTGGCATCACCGCCTTGGGTATCGCCCAGGCGGGTGAAATTTACATGTGCCGCCCGCGACAGGAGGGCACTGAGGTCGAACAGGGGCGAGCCATTGCGGTGGTAGAGCTCGCCAAGTCTATCGTTTCGGTGAAATCACCCTTGAGCGGCCGAGTCGTGCAGATCAACCCCCTTCTGGCAAGCCAGCCCGAGCGCGTGCATCGAGAGCCCTATGGCGAAGGCTGGCTGGCGCTTCTGCAGGCCAGCCAATTCGATCAAGAGAGCGTGTTGCTTCATCGCGGCGAGGCCCTTATACCGCCAACGCAGCACTACCTTTGGTTGAACCCTGTGTCAGCACCATGAGCAGCTTTAACCCGCACTCGGTTGACGGTATCGCCATATTGCTGTGGGGCACTGATCCCGCAACGCCTCATAGGCTGGCGACACCGTTTTTTCATGCCGCTGCCGCAGCGGCCATGGACATTCCCGTTGAAATGTACTTCACTGCCGCCAGCGTAAAGCTGCTGCGCCCCGGCGTCGCCGCCTCAATCCGACCCAATCCGCAGCACACCAAGACGGTGCTTGACAGCATGCGAGAGGCGGTCGAGCACGGCGCGCGATTTTTCGCCTGTACTGACGCTCTGCGCGCACACGGCCTCGACCAGGTGGGTCTGATTGTCGAATGTCAGGCGCGCGGTGGCGCGGTGCAATTCATGGCACGTGCTGCAGACCTGCGCTGGCGAACGCTGGTGTTCTGACAGGAGCGATGATGATAGAGCCGCTCGCAACACTGATCGACCGTCATTCACTGGGTATCCGGCATCTCACTGAGCCTGGCCCCAGCCCTCAACAACTGCTCATGATGGCCGAGGCTGCCCTGCACGCGCCCGACCACGCCGAACTAGCGCCCTTCCGGTTTAAAGTCGTCTCGGGCAAGGCCCGCGCGCGGCTTGCGCAGCTGTTCGAACAGGCCGCGCGTCAGGCCGGCAAGAATGAAGCAGGCGCGCGTTTAGATGCAGAGCGCGCGCTCAAGGCACCCACCACGGTCGCACTGCTAGCCCGAATTGACCGCGGACATCCGCTGGTGCCCGAGCATGAGCAGTGGATTGCAGTCGGAGGCGCTTTAAGCAATTTCTTAAATGCTGCGCACCTGCTGGGCTTTGCCGGCAAGATGCTGTCGGGTGCGAAGGTTCGCAATGCGGATCTGGCCGCAGCCTTTTGTGATCACGGCGAGCAGCTGGTCGGCTGGATCGCTCTTGGCACCGCCACCCGCCCACCAGCCAGCCGGGCTGCCAAGGCGCTGCCGAAAGAGGTGCTCCTCGCCTGGACCTAAACC
>JBDLQY010000128.1:0-21649 GCA_039800325.1 Pseudomonadota bacterium
AACCGACCTGACGAAGCGAGTTTCTACGGAAATCTTGCCTCGGCGCTGTTGGGGCTCGGTCTTGTTGATCGCGCCATTGAGTATGCTCAAAAAGGCATTGCTCTCGGCGCGGGTGCCTCGCAGATTTATCTGGTGCTAGGTCAGGCCCTGTATCGAAAACGACAATTTGAAGCCGCGTTGTCGGCATTCTTGGGTGCTCACCGTCGCGACGCGAATTGCAGAAAGTCTATAGATGGGTTGCTCGATTGTCTTCGCACGCTCGAGCAGCATGCAGCTATCGTTGAAAAAATCGAATCGCTGCGAATTGAAATAGACGATGCGCTGCTGATTCGTAAAGCTCAGGCATTGCGTGCCTTGAATCGACATGATGAGGCAATTCAGAGTCTTGATGCCTGCGCTGATCAGCGCGACGGCACCTGGCTGGTTAACCGACTGAAGCAGTACCTCGAGATGGGCGAAGGCGCAGCGGCGATCCCGATCGGGCAGGCCTTGCTCGAATGGAAAGATCGACAAGCATGCGAGCAAATGGGTATTGCCGAGGCGGCCCGTGCTCGTGCTCACTGGCCGCAGTCCATCCCCCGTTTCCGGCCTAACGATATTTCACACCCAGAGCGCAACGTGATCTGCTTCAGTTTATGGGGCGCTGATCCAAAGTACACTTACAACGCGGTCCTGAACGCCAAGCGTGTTCCCCGTGTTTATCCCGGTTGGAGTGCCCGGTTTTATGTGGACGATACGGTGCCAGCCGAAATCATTCGAGCCCTGGTTGACTACGGCGCACGAGTGATTCGCGTTGCCGACGACGGTCGTGACAATCTCAGACTATTCTGGCGCTTCTTCCCCAGTGAAGATGCGTCAGTTGAGCGCTTTCTGTGCCGTGATTGCGACTCGGTGGTCAATGAGCGGGAGGCCGCGGCGGTGACCGAGTGGATCAAGTCGGGCCGACGCTTTCATCTGATGCGTGACCATCCAGAGCATGCCGAGCTCATCATGGCGGGCATGTGGGGCGGGGTCGCGGGTCTGCTGCCTAAGTTGAGTGAGCAGGCCATCCAGTACTTCGAGGCTCATGGTGCCAAGTGGCGGTGGGTCGATCAGGATTTTTTACGCGATCGGGTGTGGCCAGTCATCAAACACGATTGTCTGGTCCATGACGATTATTTCTGCATGGGTGGAGAAGTCAGACGTTTTCCTGCCGAAGCTATGCTGCCGCAGGGCGAGCATGTTGGCGGTTACAAGCCGAGATTCGCAGCGGAGCAGGGCGGTGGGCACTGATTCACGCGTGCAACTCGGAGATGCTCAGCGCATTCGCCTCGCACCTGCGACCGACTCAGTCGCAACGCCCCAGCATCCCAACTGTCGTCTCTGTAAGCACTTTGCCATCAGCTGGGACCCCGATCGACCGTACGCTTGCAGGGCATTCGGGTTCAAGACACGCGTCTTGCCGTCGTGGGAGGTTTACCGTGCCGATGGTAGCGACTGTAAGCTTTTTGCGGGTAAATCCTGACGGTGTCTGAATCCCTCTCTGGTGTCCTTGTGAAAGATCGTATCGATGAAACGCCGGGTCATAGTCTGGCAGAGGGTCTCGCAGCGCATCGATCGGGCGATCATTCTGGCGCTGCCCGGATATACGAAGCAATCTTGCATCACGATCCAGAGCACGCGGATGCCTTGCATCTGACGGGTGTTTTGGCTCTGCAGCGGGGAGATCTTGAGTCGGCGCGGTATTTCATTAATCGGGCGCTGCAGGGACGATCCAACGATGCTGCGTTTCATTCCAATATGGCCATCGTCTTGCATCGATTAGGGACGCTGAACAAGGCGCTTGATCACGCCCAAAAGGCTGCTTCGCTCAATGCGAAATCTGCACAGATTCAGCGTGTTCTGGGGCAGTGTTTTGCAGAGCTCGCACAGCCTGAACAGGCTTTGGTTGCCTACGCACGCGCCAACAGCCTGTCGATTGCGCACAAGCCCTCCATCGATGCTGAACTAGACTGTTTGATGACCTTAGGTCGGCACGCGGATGTCCTGGCGCGCATCCGGACCTCAGGTCTTGAGCCCGATGATTCTCTACGCTTCCGGGAGGCACAGGCCCTAAGGGCGCTTGGACGTTCGGAAGAGGCCCTGGTGTCTCTAAAGACCTGTCGTGAACCGCACGGGCTGTTGTGGCAGCTCAATATGCTTAAGCACTATCTCGAGTGTGGCGATGAGGTATCAGCCGTTCTTCACGGCCAGGCGGTGCTCGAGTTGAAAGAGCAATTGGCCATGAAACGATATGGTTCAGTGATAAGCGATTCACCCGAGCCGGTGCGCGACTTTCGTCCTAACGATCACGCTAACCCCCGTCGAAACCTGGTCTGTTTCAGCCTTTGGGGTGCTCAGCCCAAATACACACTGAATGCGATTCGCAATGCCGAACAGGTTCCGCTGCTGTATCCGGGATGGCTCGCGCGGTTCTATGTGGATGAATCTGTTCCTCAGGACATTCGCGTCCGCCTCAGAGCTGAGGGTGCCAGTGTTATTGAAATCGACGCCAGCGAAGACCGTCATGTGCTGCGCTCATTCTGGCGATTTTTTGCCAGTGATGAGCCTGGGGTAGAGCGTTTTGTCTGCCGTGATTGCGACGCCTTGGTGAACCCGCGCGAAGCCGCTGCGGTAAGAGCCTGGATCGAAAGCGGGCACCCTTTTCACGTTATGCGGGATCATGCCGAGCACGCTGAGTTGATGATGGCTGGCATGTGGGGTGGAGTAGCCGGGAGGCTACCTAACCTGCAGGCGGAGGCGCTGGCCTACTTCCGGCAGTACACACCCCGTTGGCGGTGGATGGATCAGGACTTTTTGCGAGACCGTGTCTGGCCCCTGATCCGCAGGCACTGCCTTGTGCATGACGATCGATACCGCATGGGGGCGGATCGTCGGCCGTTTCCTCCGGTGGTGCTTCCACCCGGAAGTCATGTAGGCGGGTACAGTGCAGCCGCCTGAACCGTTGACGGATTCTTACGAGTCACTCGCAAAAGGACGCTGTCAAAAATTCGATAGCTTCATTTACATAACTTAAGTATCTGATAATTATAGATAAATTTATCGGGCATAGTGATTGCTTATGGCCCTGCACTCAAAGCAAACACAGTGCAGGTGGCATCAATGTCGGAACAGTCTGCAATCGCCGTATGGCTTGATCCAGTCGCACGACTGGGTGAAATCGAGGTGGCTCGCCTGGCCGAGGCAGGACTGCGGGCGGTGCCCGTAAGAAGTGTCGCCGAGCTTGAATCACTGGCAGGTTCTGCCGAGCGCATCGTGCTGCGCATTCTGGATGACACAGCCGTTCTGGTGGACGTACAGCGTCGCATCGCAGCGCTTAACCCCAAGCCGGCATTGATCGCGCGTATTGATCGCGAAAGCTTAGAGCTGGCCGTGCGCGCGATGCGCGCGGGAGCCGACCATGTCATTGCTGCGGATGATTTTTCAACAGCGACCTGGCGAACCTCGCATCGTGCGATGGCTCCCGCGGTTCAGGCGCCGGCGAAGGCCTTTGTATTTGTGGATCCCAAGAGCCAGAATCTTCTGGCCTTAGCCCAGCGCGTGGCGAGGGCCGAGATCGGTGTGTTGATCTCGGGGCCAACGGGTGCGGGCAAGGAAGTGCTGGCCCGAGTTCTGCACGAAGCTTCCTCTCGTGCGCGTGGGCCCTTTGTTGCCCTCAACTGTGCGGCCTTACCAGAGACCCTTATCGAAAGCATGCTGTTCGGTCACGAGAAGGGGGCCTTCACCGGTGCCACACAGACGCGACCCGGGCTCTTCGAGCAGGCTGCCGGTGGCACCCTGTTTTTGGATGAGATTGGCGAGATGCCCGTCGGTTTACAGACCCGGCTGCTGCGCGTACTTCAGGAGCGCGAGGTCTTACGGTTGGGCGCAAGCACTCCGGTCAAGCTGGACTTCAGACTAGTTGCCGCCACCAACCGCGATTTACGCCAGGCGATTATCACGCGCGATTTTCGCGAAGATCTTTATTTCCGCATCAGCGCCTTTCGCCTGAACATTCCTGCGCTGCGCGAGCGGCCCGGTGACATTCTTCCACTGGCTGCACAGTTTCTGGTGCGGCACTCCAATGGTCTTCGGGCACCTGCCATCACGAGTGATGCGGGCGCTGCGCTGCTGGCCTATCACTGGCCTGGCAACGTGCGCGAGCTCGAAAACGTCATGCATCGGACCTTGGTGCTGTGCCAGTCGGATCGAATTGAGCGTGAGCATTTGGTATTCGATGATGCTGAGGACAGTGGCGTGTCCATGGGTGACAACCACCGAAATAATCCTGCATCGACACGCGATGGTGGTGCGACCCACGGGTACGCGGCTGGTTACGATGCCGGCGAGGGGACAGCTGATGGGCTTCAGTCGGCAGTTAGGGCCAGTGAGTATCAGGCCATCATGGCTGCCATTCGCGGGTCCGCTAATCGGAACGAGGCGGCAGCCCGCCTCGGTATCAGTCCGCGTACGCTTCGCTATAAGCTCGCCCGCTTGCGCGATCCTGACGGTGGCGCTGCTCTGGTGGCCATGGGTGAAGGAGTTGAAGGATGATTGATAAAACTCATGCAGCGGGCATTGAAAACATGCTTGCCATGATTCGCAATTATCAGGCTCAGGCGGCTAGCGGCTCGGCTGATCCGGTCGCGCGCGCGCTGCCCACCGAGGGCCCCGCTCGCCCAGGCTTCACTCAGGCGGTCAAGGATGCAGTGTCCTCAGTGAACACCGCACAGGTGAATTCCAGGGCAACTGCCGAAGCCTATGAGCGTGGCGCTGAGATTCCCCTGGCCGATGTGGTGCTGGGCATGCAGAAGGCTTCTGTAGCCTTTGAAGCCACGCTGCAGATTCGCAATAAGGTCCTCAAGGCTTATGAGGACATTATGAACATGCCGGTCTGATTATTTAGAACATCAACGAGTTCTGCCATGGCAACTGCTACCGCTCCAGGTCCCGGCCTCTCACCCAACGCTTCCGCTCCTGACGCATCCGCGCCTGGAGGAGACGCCAATCTTCCGGCTTCGCGCCCAGCGGGCGGTGGTCTCACGCCCGCGGATTCGCCGCTTGGGCGTATCAGGGGTGCCTTTCCGCTGGAAGCGTTCTCGGGCATGCGCAACATCTTCGAACAGCCAGCGGTCAAGCGCAGCATGCCTGCGATCATCGCGTTGTTGGTCATTATGGTGTTCGCGGTTATATGGCTATGGATGCAGCAGCCGCCCTACCGTTCGCTGCTTCCGGGCATTAGTGAGGCTGACCGGCAGGCCGCGCTTGAGGCGCTGAAAACCGGAAAGTTCGATGCCCGGGTCAATCCCGATAACGGCAATATCGAAGTTCTTGCGGCGCGCTATCACGAGGCGCGCATGCTGTTGGCCTCGCAGGGCTTGCCGCGAGGCAGCATCGGCATGGGCATGGAGGCGCTTAAAGACCAGTCATCGATGACGACCAGCCAGTTTATGGAGCAGGTCAAATACACCACCGCTATAGAACAGGAGCTCGCGCGGTCGGTCACGACCATTGCCACTATTCGCAATGCCCGGGTGCATCTGGCCATGCCTCGGCAAAGTCCCTTCGTGCGCGAACGCGTTCCGCCCAAGGCTTCCGTGGTGGTCACGCCGTTTTCGGGGCGCGTGGTGTCGCCCGCTCAGGTCAAGGCGATTGTGCAGCTGGTGTCATCCAGTGTTCCGTATCTGCCCGCTGAGAATGTGTCGGTAGTCGATGATGAGGGTAATCTGCTGACTGACAGCTCGTCAGAGCAGGCACTGGGCATGACCAGCGCGCAGTTAGCCCACAAGCGCCAGGTTGAGCAGGAGTTTCGTCACCGTGTGATGACCATTCTGTCTCCGATTGTGGGTGAGCACAATGTCCGCGCCCAGGTCGATATCCGCATGGACTTTACCCAGCGCGAGACCACCATTGAAGACTTTGATACGCGCAAAGAGGGCCCCAAAACCCGTTCTGAGGTTTTAGCCGAAGAGCGCAGTGCCCGGCCTGACGCGCAGGGCATTCCGGGTTCCCTCTCCAACCAGCCTCCGCCGGACGCCAGCTTTAGTAACAACGCCTCGGCCACGCCTGAACCCGTGGCTACAGGCGGTACCTTCAGCAAGCGCAGCACTCGCAACTTTGAACTCGATCGCAGTGTTCAGCATGTCAAGAACCCACTGGGTGTCATCCAGCGGGTGTCGGTCGCGGTGGTGGTGCATGATCCATCGCCGGCGATGCCAGCCACCGAGGCAGCCCCCGCTGCCCAGGGTGAGCAGGCTGCAGCTGGAGAGGGCAGTCAGCAGGCACGGCCCGCAGCCAGCAATCGTCCGCCATCCCGGTTTTCGCAGGTCGAGATCGATCGCCTGAACGAACTGGTTCGGGGGGCTATCGGCTTTGATAAAGAGCGCGGTGATGTCGTGACCTTGTTGCCGGCTAAATTCGATGTGGTGGCCAGCGGCCCCCCCATCACCTGGTACGAGAGTGAGACCCTGATCGGTGCTATCAAGAGCGCCACTGCAGCCCTGGTTTTCGTCATGATTCTGTTGTTTGTGGTCCGTCCGGTCATGAGGGCCTTCCTGCCCCAACCCGTGCAGGTTCCAGTCACCGATCCTCAGCAGCTTGCCTTGGTCGGTCAGCCTGGGGTGGGTGGAGTTCCCGGTCAACCCGGTCAGCCGGGTGCTCCAGGTGCGCTACCGATGTCGGGCGTACCGGGTCAGCCGGGCGTTGCTGGAGCACCGGGCGCGGCGGGCGAGGCCGCTGGCGACGAGGAAGAAGAGCTCGATGAGGGTATGGTTCGCCTGGAAGAGGGCGAGACGCTTGAGCAGATCAAGGCACGCCTGAAGCCCAAGAAGTCGACCATCGGCATCGACATGCTTGACACTGCGAATTCTTACGATGACAAGGTCGCTCTGGTGCGCTTCCTGGTGAGTGAGGACTCCCGGCGAGTAGCCATCGTATTGAAAAACATGATGAAGGATCGTTGATCGACACCCCCTGGGTGACCGAGCACACGAGGTAACTCGAAATGGCAGACAAGGACAAAGGTAAGGCTGACGCCAAGAAGGACGTTAAGGCGGCCGATAAGGATGCTAAAAAAGATCCCAAAAAGGACGCCAAGGGGACAGCCGCCAAAGAGCCCGAGAAGAAAGATGAAAAAGCTAAAGATGACAAGAAGCCTGGCGCCGTCAGTGAAGCCATCCGGGCTGAGGTTGATGGCCTAACTCAGGTTGAACGCGCTGCCGTCCTCATGTTGCTGCTGGGCGAGCAGCAGGCGGCGGACATCATCAAGTATCTCGATCCTAAGGAAGTCCAGGCGCTGGGCGCTGCCATGGTTGCCGTGGCCGATTTGTCGCAGGAGGCCGTGGGACTGGTGCTTGATGACTTCGTCATGATGATCAAGCGTCAGACTAACCTCGGGTTGGGCTCGAGCGACTACGTTGAAAACACCCTGCGCTTGGCCTTGGGCCCCGACAAGGCTGCGTCCGTGCTCAATCGCATCATGCCGGGTGCATCCAGCAAAGGGCTCGAGATTCTGCGCTGGATGGACGCGCGCTCTATTTCAGAGATGATCCGACTCGAGCACCCGCAGGTCATTGCGATCATTCTGTCGGTGCTTGAGTACGAAGTGGCCGCTGACGTGCTGTCGTTTCTTCCTGCTGAGGTACGCTCGGAAATTGTGCAGCGCGTCGCCTCACTTGAAACGGTTCAGCCCGCCGCCATGCGCGAGCTGGAAGCCATCATGAAGGCGCAGTTCTCTTCGAACTCATCAGCCAAGTCGTCCAGCTTTGGTGGCGTCAAGGCAGCTGCCAACATCATGAACTTCACCAAGGTGGATATTGAGTCATCGATTCTGCAGGGGGTGATTAAGCTGGATGCAGATATCGGCCAGCGTATTCAGGACAACATGTTTACCTTCGAGAACCTGATTAACTGCGATAACCGCAGCATTCAGACGCTCATGCGTAATCTCGAACCCGATTTGCTTATGACGGCCCTCAAGGGGGCTAATGAAGGTGTCAAGGCTAAGTTCTTCGACAACATGTCGTCGCGCGCGCGTGTGATGTTTATCGATGACATGGAGGCTAAAGGTCCTTTGCGCATAACCGAGGTCGAAGAAGCTCAGAAACAGGCTATCCGTATCGCCCGTAAGCTGGCGGATGCGGGTGAGATGGTTTTGGCGGGACGTGGCGATGACTTCGTCTGAACTCATTGCGTTGGCCCGCAGGATAGCGGTTGCTCGCCAGGCTAGCGCGGCGCGCTTCCGCGAGATTGATACCCTGACGCCTGGTCGCGAGGCTCCCACCTGGATCATCGACACCGAGCTTGCCGGTCGTGATCATGCCCATGGGCAGATCGAGCTCGTTGAGGATGAAGATCCCGATCTACGGGCTGCCCGGCTTGCCGAGCTGTTCGAGCCCTTGCCCATGGACTGGATCACGCGCGTACCTACACAGGACGAGGCGCGCGACCTGGTTGAGTCGGCTAGTTCGGATGATGACGTGATCGCTGTGGTGGGCGACGAGCTGACCCACATGCGGGCGTTGGCGACACCTGCACTGGCTCAGCAGCCCGACGATCGACTTGACCTAGACCGTGCATCCATAACGTCAGCATTGAACAATGTCGACGCTGAGGACGCTCAGCCCGGCTTACTGCTGCGAGAAGAATCGCAGCCCGATACGTCGGCGCAGCCAGAACCTATTTCGCCTGAACGCTTCGGTGAAGGGATTGAGTCGGGAGAGGGCTTTGGCCCTACCCCTGCTACAGCTGCCATTGTGACGGGTATCGATGAGGCGACGCACGAGGCTGCAGTACTGGCTGCGCGCCAGCAGGGGTACGAAGAAGGTCTGGCAGCGGCGCGTGCAGAGCTGCTGGCCAGCGTTGAAGTACAACGTGCTGAATTATCAGCCTTCCTGGAGTCGTTTCGAGAGCAGACTGCTGATGCCGCAAAGCTGTTTGAACCGCTTAAGCGCCTGTCCTTGCATCTTGCCCAAGAACTGGTTCGCGGCGAGTTGAATCTGTCTGGTGACGCGATCGCTCGGCTGGTCGATGCCTGTCTGTTGGAGGTTGATCGTCGCACCGGGCGTGACCTGCTACTCAGCCTTAATCCTGCTGATCTTGAACGTTGGCGAACCCACGCCGGTACGGTTCTCGATGGCATTGAAACCAGATCCGATACAAGCCTCAGCCGCGGCAGTGTGCGACTGAGCGTCGGAGAGACCGTTATCGAAGATTTGATCGAAAATCGCTTACAAACTCTGTCGAGGCAGTTGCTGGGTGATCCGCATGCCTGGCGCGGCGCGGGCTCTCAGCCGAGAGCGTCATTCCCGCTGGCTCGCACCGACAGTCCCGGCCTCAGCACTGACATGGACGTGGTCGATGTCGGCTGATTTCTCGGCTCTGGCCAACCGGGCGGTTAGTGCGACTCGGGCTGGCCCACCGACTCGGCGCGGTACCCTTGCTCGAGTGGTCGGATTGACGCTGGAAGCGCGCGGCATCATGGCGCCTGTCGGGGCACACTGCATTGTCGAGGGTGCTAACGGACACGAAATTGAGGCCGAGGTTGTCGGTTTTCATGATGAAACGCTGTATTTGATGCCCTTCAATGAGGCGACTGGGGCGGCCCCTGGTGCGGCGGTCAGAGTGGTTGGAAACGCTTCAACGGTTCAGTTAGGCGATGCCTTGCTGGGTCGCGTGGTCGATGGACTCTGTCGACCGCTTGATGGCAAGCCCGCGCCGGCCTGCCCTGATCTCGTAAGCCTCCAGGGCATGCCGCTCAATCCCATGGAGCGAGGCCCCATCCGCGATGTGCTCGATACGGGTGTTCGCGCTATCAATGGTCTGCTCACGATGGGGCGAGGTCAGCGTATTGGTCTGATCGCTGGCTCCGGAGTCGGAAAAAGCTCGCTGTTGGGTATGATGACGCGCTACACCGATGTCGATGTGGTCGTGATTGGTCTCGTGGGTGAACGGGGCCGAGAAGTGCAGGAATTTATTCAAGACACCTTGGGCGAGGCCGGTCTGGCCCGCTCGGTAGTGGTCGCTGCGCCAGCCAATGTTTCAGCGGTACAGCGCCTGAAAGCCGCGCACCTTGCACATGTGATTGCCGAGTATCACCGCGATCGGGGCAAGCATGTACTGATGCTGATTGACAGTCTGACTCGGGTGGCGCACGCCCAGCGCGAAATCGGACTCGCCATTGGCGAGCCGCCGGCCGCTAAGGGCTACCCGCCTTCGGTATTCAGCCTCTTACCTAACCTGATCGAGCGTGCCGGGGTGGGTCGGGGCGGGCATGGTTCGATCACGGCCATCTACACAGTACTGGCTGAGGGCGATGACGCCAATGACCCGATCGTCGATATCGCCAGGGCCTCGCTAGACGGACAGGTGATGCTGGCCCGTGCGCTAGCCGACGCTGCTCACTATCCAGCGATTGACCTTGCCGGCTCGGTTTCCAGGGTCGCCCAAAATATTGTTCCTTCCGAGCAGCTCAAAGTAGCGAATCGCTTTCGGCGGCTCTGGACGCTTTACCAGCAAAGTCAGGATCTCATCCAAGTTGGTGCTTACCAGCCCGGTACCAACCCCGACCTGGATGAGGCGATCCGCCTGCGTCAGAAACTTGAAGTCTTTCTGCGTCAAGAAATAGATGTTCGGGCCGATTACCAGGCAACCCTGTCGGATTTAGGTCGGGTCATGGGTGTTTGAGCTCGCAGATGTCAAATGAGGTTAAGGGTAAATGACGCGTAGTGCGTGGTCGATTCTTCTTGAGCGTGCCCGGGGCGAGGCTGACCGGGAGCGTATTTCGGTGGTTCGCGCATCGCAGCGGGTTCAGCAGCTCGAGGCGCAGCGCGACAGGTTGTTCACGCTCAGGGCCGATTACGAAAGCCGGCTTCGAGAGGCACAAGGTCAGTCGCATGTCATCACCCAATCGGTGAATTACCGCGGATTTCTCGGTCAGATTCACGGACTTATGGAACGGCTTCAGCAGGATCTGGTATCGGCTGAGTCCGTTTTGGCTGCCGCCCGCCGTCAGTTGATCCGCGCAGAGCTCGAATGCAGCAAATATGAGCTTTTACTCGAGCGCGAGAAGGGCAAGGCTCACGCGGTCGAAGTCGCTGCCGAGCAGCGGATGCTCGATGCGCAGGGACTTAACCGTTTCATTCAGAGGCAGCGCGCAGCCTAAAGTCCCGCTGCTTTATGCCGATTCCTTAAGGGAGACGCAATAACCCCTGGAGACGGCGATGAGAATGGGCAAGCGAGCAGTTGAGGCTTACGGAACGGTCAAGCTCCAGGCTGAGGTTGCCGAAAACGATCGTGTAGGGCTGATTCGAATGATGTTCGACGCCCTCATTGACAGCCTGGTGGTTGCCCACGGGCAGATCGAACGGCGAGACCTTGCTGGCAAATCAGCCAGTCTTTCAAGAGCCAGCCGCATCGTGCTGGGACTCCAGTCTGCCTTGGACTTCGAAAAAGGTGGTGAACTGGCCCGCAACCTTGATGAGTTGTATGGCTACGTTAATCGCCGACTCGTGCAAGCCAATGCCAGCAATGATCTCGGCGTTATCGCCGAAGTTAAAGGTCTGATGGCCGAAATTCGCGATGCTTGGGCCACGATTCAGCCACCCGTTGATGTCTCAAAGTTAGCTGCCTAAACACGATTTAGCTCTGGTTCGGAGCCGCAAGGGCTGTGTCTTAACGCGCTTACCGCGTTACTCTTAGGGCCTTTCGTGGTTCGTAGGCCCCATGAGCTCAAGTTCGAAGCGACCTGCTGCCTTTCTTGACCGGGACGGCGTCATTAACGCCGATACTGGCTACGTGCACAGCTGGCAGGACTTTCAAATCCTACCGGGCGTTGAGGATGCGCTTGCGAGGCTATCCGGCGCTGGATACCAGCTGGTCATCGTTACGAACCAATCGGGCATAGGTCGCGGTCTTTACAGCGAAGCTGCCTATTTTGAGTTGACGCAGCGAATGACCGAGCACCTTCGCATGAGTGGTGCCCCGGTGTTGGCGGTGTATCACTGCCCACACGCGCCTGAATCCGAATCTTCGTCGGTTTCGTGTGACTGTAGAAAGCCTCGCCCAGGCATGTTGCTCAGGGCCGCCCGGGAACACCAGCTTGATCTGGCTCATTCGATCTTGATTGGCGACAAGGAAAGCGACGTTCAGGCTGGTTGGGCAGCGGGGGTTGCGCGCAATTTCCTGATTCGCGGCGCATACCCGTTAACAGATGATGTGTGCCGCCGAGTTGACGGCATTGGTCACAGTCTGTTTGAGATAGTGAAGTCGACACTCGCGCCGCTGAAATAATCGGACTGACTCGGCGCTGCTTGGGCCGGGCATTGGCTTGCGTGGACTGCAGTCTATTCGCCTGAGCCATTGATCGATCTTTGACCTCCGTGGATCTTTCATCATTTTCGGTTCCGTCGGATTTGCCCTAAAAGGCAGAATGACCATGTCTTTTTTTAGGGTTTGCCATGAATGAACTGATTGCTGAGGCTCGCGAGGTGTGCACCACCTCTGAGGCTGCTCGTCAGCTGGGTGTCTCTAATACGACCATCCAGATAATGGTCGAACGAGGCGAACTAAAGGCCTGGCGTACGCGAGGCGGGCACCGCAGAATCAGTCTCGAATCGCTGGATGCGGTGCAGCGAATGCGAAGCGCTGGGATGGCGCGCCGACCGGGCGAGGATGAGCCGCTGACCGTACTCGTCGTTGAGGACGACGCAGCCCTCAGGGAACTGTATGTGAGTACCATCGAGAGCTGGGGCTGGCCAGTTCAGGTGATTACCGCAGCGGACGGAATCGACGCATTGCTCATGATAGAGCGCCGGCGTCCAGAAATTCTGATCACCGACCTGCGCATGACGCCCATGGATGGGTTCGACTTTCTGCGCAAGCTTCGGACACATCACGAGTTCAACGGCACCAACGTCATCGTGGTTACCGGCCTGGATAACGCCCAGATTGAAGCCAAAGGCGCTTTACCCCCTGGCATCGTCGTATACCGAAAACCGGTTCCCTTCGAAAAAATTGAAGGCTTCATTGAAGCATTGATGCTTAGACGAAGCCTCGGGCGGGGCTAAGCCAGGCTTGAGTTGTCAGCGTCAGCCAATTTCAGTCGTCAGAGGCAACTGTATGTCAACCTGACTACCCTGGCCGGGCGTCGATCGAATTGAGATCGTCCCGCCATGGAGTTCGACAATCGCTTTGACCAGAGGCAGACCCAGCCCCGTACCGGGAATCTGTCCGTGCTGAGGTGAGCGATAGAAGCGCTTAAAAATGTTTTTAAGCTCATCGGGTACAAGGCCATCGCCCTGATCGCGCACCCGGACCAAGAGTTCGTCGCCTTTCAGAGGATCTGGTACGGATTCGAGGTCGAGAAATACTGTTGAATCTTTAGCAGAATATTTCAGTGCGTTATCGAGAACGTTGACCAGCATTTGAACCAACTTGTCGTGATCACCTCGCAGTGTGGGTAATGGATCAGGCGGAAGCGCGACCTGAATTCTTTCACTGCGCTCTGGCCCAACCGCGTCGATGGCATCCGACAGCAGCGACAGAAGGTCTATGGCTTCGAACGTCATACTGCATGCGCCACGACTGTCCATCTGCGATAGCGTCATGAGTTCATTGACCAGCCGGCTCAGCCGATCGGTTTGTCGCTCGATCAGACTGGCGATGCTCGCCTGCCGGGCAGAGTCAAGCCTATGTTGGGTCAAAAGAGCAGCGTATCCCTTCACGCTCGTGAGCGGGGTTTGCAGCTCATGAACAGCCTCAGACAGGAACTCTCCCAAGGCCTGTCGTGCATGTTTTGGCTCAGTCATGACAAGCAGCGCCCTCGCGCTGGACAATGAAGAGCCAGGAAGGGGCTTGACGCTTGCCTGAACGCGTTTTTCGGTGTCATGAGCCGTCAGTAGGTTCAGGTCTTCAGTGCGAGCGACTCCCTGGAGAATTGCATCGCACAGGTGCGAAAGTCGGATACGACTCTCAGAATCAGCCACAGAAACGGACAGCATGCCACGCGCATTTAGGTCAGCCCGAGTGCAGCCAGTAAAGGCAAGAAATGCCGGATTAGCGTGCACTCGATCGAACAGACCTTCTCGAAGATGCACAACCAGAAGCGGAAGGTCGACGAGGTCGAACGAGTCGTGGACGAGAGCCGCCATCAAGGGCAGGTTGCTCGAAGTATCGTCGGCGGCGGCCGAGGCTGGGGGAGCATAGGCCGCAGAACGGATGCACTGCATCGTGATGAACAGACGCCTGCTCGTGTTTTACAACAGCAAAGTGTAATCGCAGGTCAGGGTTAATGCAGAAAACAGCCGACTGCTGGTCGGAATCATCGCAAACCTCTAACGACGCCACGGCGCAGCTTCAGAGGTTTGAATATTGTATTTTTGGATCGCCGCGCGCAGAACATCGCCTGACAGGTGGCCGCCGCGGACCAGGGAAGATAGTGCTGTTATCGCGATTTGGAATCGATCGACCTCGAAAAATGCGCGCAGACGCTGACGGGTATCGCTTCGTCCAAACCCGTCGGTGCCGAGGCACGTAAACGGTGCCTGAAGATACTCGGCAATCAGCTGAGGCCAGGCGCGGACATGGTCAGTGGCAGCAATGACGGGATGGCCGCCCGGCAATAGCCGCTCAATATGGGAGGGGGGGGTTGCGGAATCGGGGTTCAGTCGGCTGCGACGCTGTAGCTCGCAGGCTTCGCGGGCCAATTCACTGAAGCTGGTGACGCTGAAAATGTCGCTACTCACTCTCCAGTCGTCCGCTAGCAAGCGTGCTGCGGCAATAACCTCAAGCAGGATCGTGCCCGAACCAAGCAGTCGGACATGTCCCCGGGCTGCATCGACAACATGCCCGCCATAGCGATACATGCCGCGCAGCAGATCATCGGCCGCGCCTTCAGGCAGAGACGGCATGGCATAGTTTTCGTTCATGAGGGTGATGTAGTGAAACTCGTCATGTCCCTCCGTCAGCATTCTTTTCATGCCGTGCTGCATGATCACAGCCAATTCGCCCGCAAAGGCGGGGTCCCATGCGCGGCAGTTCGGCACCGTAGAGGCTATAACTAGGCTGGACCCATCTTGATGCTGAAGGCCCTCGCCGCCCAGAGTTGTCCGGCCCGCCGTGGCACCGAGCAGAAACCCCCGTGCGCGCTGATCGGCCGCTGCCCAGATCAGGTCGCCCACCCGCTGAAAACCGAACATCGAGTAGTAGATGTAGATGGGCAGCATGGGAAGGCCGTGCACGCTGTAAGACGTGGCAGCCGCAATCCAGGAAGACATGGCGCCCGCTTCGGTAATGCCCTCCTCAAGTAGTTGACCGTCACGGGCCTCCCTATAGGCCAACATCGAGCCAGCGTCCTCGGGCTCGTACTGCTGACCCTGTGGTGAATAGATACCGATCTGCCGGAACAAACTAGCCATGCCGAATGTTCGTGCCTCATCGGCAACAATGGGGACAATGCGCGCCCCGAGCTCTGGATCCTTGAGCAGGGCGCCTAGCATGCGCACAGCGGCCATGGTGGTTGACATTTCCTTACCGGCTGCGCCCAGGGCGAAGCCCCCCCAGGTTTG
The DNA here is from genome assembly GCA_039800325.1 of Pseudomonadota bacterium. Taxonomy (GTDB): domain Bacteria; phylum Pseudomonadota; class Gammaproteobacteria; order Burkholderiales; family Burkholderiaceae_E; genus SYIM01. Next base: position 15,582 of record JBDLQY010000128.1, read on the forward strand.
CGCACTGGGCACGGGCAGTGAGGGGGCATCACTATGGCGAACGGGTAGCGCCCCCCCCAAGGCCGCGCGCCGCTCGCGCAGATAGCGCATCTCAGCGGAGTCGGTTTCCGGACGATAAAACTCAAGAGCGGCAACCGCCCTGTCACTTAGTGGCAGCTGGAAGCGATCTCGGAATGCCTTGAGGGCATCGAGATCGAGCTTCTTGGCCTGATGTGCGGTCATACGGCTTTCACCGGCACCGCCCATCCCATAGCCCTTCTTGGTTTTGGCCAGAATGACCGTGGGACGACCCTTGTGCGCTACAGCTGCGGAGAATGCGGCGTGCAGCTTGCGAAAATCGTGGCCTCCGCGCCTCAGCGAGTCGATCTCGGCTTCGCTCATATGCGACACCAGTGCCGTGACCGCCGGGTTCTGCCTGAAAAAATGATCAATGTTGTACGCGCCGTCTTTGGCTCCCAGCGTCTGGTACTGGCCGTCCACCGTGTGAGCGAGCGCATGCAACAAAACGTGGTCGCGGTCGCGGGCAAAAAGCGCATCCCAGTCCGAACCCCACAGCACCTTGATCACGTTCCAGCCTGCGCCCTTGAACAGCGATTCGAGCTCCTGAATGATCTGCCCGTTGCCGCGTACCGGACCGTCGAGACGCTGTAAATTGCAGTTAATAATGAAGCACAGGTTGTCGAGGCCTTCCCTCGCCGCCAGCGTGAGGCCAGCGATCGACTCGGGTTCATCCATCTCGCCGTCGCCGAATACGCCCCAAACCCGCCGGTTGGAGGTATCCAGAAGGTTTCTGTGCTGCAGATACCGCATGAAGCGGGCCTGGTAGATGGCATTTAAAGGACCCAGACCCATAGAGCCAGTGGGAAACTGCCAAAACTCCGGCATGAGCCACGGATGAGGGTAGGAGCTAAGCCCGCGCCCGCCAAGCTCTTGGCGGTAGTTGCCCAACTGCTCGGTATCAAGCCGATTCTCCAGCCAGGCCCGCGCGTAAACGCCAGGGGCAGAATGCGGCTGCAGGAACACTAAGTCGGCATCGCGCTGCCCGCTGCTGGCGCCTCGAAAAAAATGATTGAAACCGGTTTCGAAGATCTCGGCCGCCGAGGCGTAACTGGCGATGTGACCACCCAACTCGCCGTGGGCCTGATTAGCTCTGACGACCATGGCGAGGGCATTCCAGCGCATGATCGCCGTTAAGCGCTCTTCGATGGCGATGTTGCCAGGGTAGGGGGGTTGTTGCTCAAGCGGAATGGTGTTGCGATATGCCGAGTATGGCTGTGCGTGAGGCACCACGCCCATCGCTTGCGCATGTTCTTCGAGTCGCTGCAACAGTTGCATGGCCCGCTCGCGGCCACCCGTTCGAACGCTGGCCTCGAGTGCATCGAGCCATTCGCGTGTTTCGTCGGGATCGGTATCAACCGCCTGGGTGACGGAATGAGCTATTAACTGGTCGGGTTCTCTGCCGCTCATGGCGCCGCCCAAGGAAAATGAAGATCGAGGAATATAGGTTGGTCAAAGCCGCAGTGGATGCTGAATTAATGACGCAAAACCCCTTTTTATCGCATAAAATTCTGAATAAACATTTTTTATCAGCATAAAATGCTTAGGAAAACCCTCGACGCAACGGATATACGAATTCTTCAAGAGCTTCAGCGAGATGCAAAGCTCACCAATGTTGAACTCGCCGCTCGAGTGCACCTTTCGCCGTCGCCCTGCCTTGCACGGGTGCGAACACTGGAGCAAAGCGGAATCATCAATCGCTACGTCACACTGCTCGATCCCCTGAAGGTGGGGCAGGCGGTGAGCGTATTCATTCAGGTTCGCCTTGAACAACAGGTTAAACGGGCGCTTGAGACTTTTGAGGCGGCGGTCAGTACCTGGCCCGAGGTGATGGAGTGTTATCTGATGACCGGCGACTCTGACTACCTACTGCGTGTAGTCGTTGCTGATGTGCCCGCGCTTGAACGTTTTATTCTCGAACGGCTATCCAAAATTCGCGGCGTGGCTAACATTCGATCGAGCTTTGCGCTCAAGCAGGTGAAGTATGAGACTGCCCTGCCACTGGGTTAGTCCATGGCGCAAGGCTTTGCGAGCACGGCGCATTTATTTTCAGGCTGAGTAGCGGGTCGGCCCGGGTTGTTCCCAAATTCACCGCGGCAATCGGGATACCGCGTTCGGCGGCCGCTCGGGCGAATCGAAATCCCGAGTAAACCATCAGCGATGATCCAAGTACCAGCATGGCATCTGAACGATCAAGCGCAGCCATAGCAAGCTCGACCCTTGAGCGTGGAACGGTCTCGCCGAAAAAAACGACGTCGGGCTTAAGCATGCCGCCGCAACGCTGACAGTCAGGGATCTGAAAGTTGCTGAAATCAACGGCATCAAGATCGGCATCGCCGTCGGGCGCCATGGCGGCTGAGTGTTTCAACCAACCTGGATTCAAGTCTTCCAGCCTTTGCTGATGACGTTGGCGTTGTGTACGACTGCCGCAAACGAGGCAAACGACCGTGTCCAGACGACCATGCAGATCGACCACCGACTGGTGCCCGGCCCGTTGATGCAGACCATCTACATTTTGGGTAACCAGGAGGCTGAGTTTGCCGGCCTGCTCGAGTGTCGTCAGCGCTAAGTGAACGCTATTGGGTCTGGCCTGGCCAAAGGCCCGCCACCCAATCATCGAGCGAGCCCAGTATCGGCTGCGTATCTGTTCATCACCGCTGAAAGCCTGCCAAGTGACGGGCGGTTTTCGTTTCCATTGCCCGGTACTATCCCGGTAATCCGGAATGCCTGAGTCCGTACTACAGCCGGCGCCCGTCAGGATGAAGATTGATCGATAGCTCTCTATAAAGCGGGCAAGTGCGAGGGCGGGGTCGGAAGAGATCATTGGACTAGGTGAACGTTTACGGCAATCAGAACATTACAATTGTCAGCTTTCCCGATACCAGGACTCAAAAATGACCACACAACTGAGCGATCGTGCAGCCTCTCTTGTCGAAAAGCTTATTCAGGCGCGGCGTACGGGCGTGGCGGTCGAACCGGCTGGGCTGCCGAAGCTTCTGACAACTGAAGAGGTTTATGGCGTGCAGGACGCATGCGCCGCACGCGGCGGATGGTTTGCAGGAGGGCGACCGCGGGCATGGAAGCTTGGCGTTCCTGATGCGACGGGTGAGGCCAGTGCTGCGCCACTGCCCGACTCTGGTCTCATAAATTCTCCTGCCCAGGTTGCGGCCAGTGTGCTTCCGCGACCTGGGGTTGAGGCCGAGGTTGCACTGATCATCGGACGTGATCTCGGGTCAGCAGATGCAGTCGGTCCCACGCGCGCCGATCTCGAGGCGATTGTTGAATCCATGTGTGTCTCAATCGAAATCATAGATTCGCGGTTTGCTGACCACACCCAAGTGGCTGCCCCGGTGAAGCTGGCTGATCTACAGACGCATGGCGGCCTGGTGTGCGGTAGTCGTGTTCCATTTCGTCCGTTGGACTGGAAGGCGCAGCGCTGCGTGCTGGTGATTAATGGCGAAACCCGTTCCGATACACGGGGCACGCATCCGGCGGGTGAGCCGTTGGCGGCTTTGCGCTGGCTAATCGCACATGCGGTAACTCGCTATGGCGGTTTGCGAAGGGGTGATGTGATCACAACAGGAGCCTGGTGCGGGATCGTGCCCGCAGCGCCGGGAAGCCGTGTGGAAGTTTATTTCGATGGCATCGGAGAGGCGCGCGCCGTGCTTGGGAAGTAAGGACGGACGCTGGTGTACGCGTGAAATCTCGTCGTGCCCATAAAGGTGTTTTTCGGTTGGAGGCTCGTCGTTCGGGCGAAGCTTCGCGAGCGCGCGATCAGGCCCGCGTCCTTGCCCTCGACCTACACCTCGCAGGGCAATACGCCGAGGCGATCATCGCCTACGATCGGGCTATTAATGACGGTCTTGTCGATGCCGACATCTACTACAACCGTGGGTTAGCGCGTCACTCTCTGGGTGAGCTAGAGTCTGCTATTGCCGACTATGACACGGCGCTTGCGCTTGATTCGAGTCGTGCAGAGGCTTGGGAAAATCGAGCGGTAGCTCTGCAAAAACTCAGGCGCCCTCTTGAGGCACTTGCCAGTTATGAGCAAGCGCTAAAGCGCACGCCGCCAACGGCGCAGCTGCTGACCAACCAGGGTGTCAGCCACCATAATCTGAACGACCCACAGGCTGCTTTAGCGTGTTATGCGCGCGCCGAAACGCTCGATTCAAGCTATGCGCCGCTGTATACCAATCGTGGAAATACATTGCGTCTTGTGGGTCGTTTTGATGAGGCCATCGCGAACTTCGACCGCGCGCTGCAATTGCAGCCAGTCTACGCTGAGGCTTGGGGTAATCGTGCAGCGACGCTGCACGAGGCAGGTCGGCTTGCTGAGGCCCGAGAGGCCTACGACAGAGGTGCCTTGCTATACCCGTCCCATATCGAGACTCGCTGGAATCGATCACTATTGAACCTCCTGACTGGTGATTTCGAGTCGGGGTGGGCTGAGTATGAGGTGCGCTGGCAGCGACCATCGAATGAACCAGATCGCCATCGCTCGATTCCGAAGTGGCTCGGTGATGGTCCAATCGCCGGTTTGCGGATTCTTGTATATCCGGAGCAGGGATTGGGCGATTTTGTTCAGTTCTTCCGTTATGTCGATCAACTGATTCAGGCAGGTGCACAGGTCGTTCTTGAGACGCCATTGCCGTTGCTGCGATTAATGCATGAGCTGACAGGATCGCGTCCAGATGCTTCTCTGCAAATGGTTGCGATGGGCAGCGAATTGCCCGTCGTAGACGTGCGGATTCCGATAATGAGTCTTCCGCTGGCGTTGCGTACCCGAGTTCATGCGGTACCCGCACCAATTCCCTACCTGATACCCCCTGCCGAAAGGCTTGCCTGGTGGAGGGAGCAACTCGGGCCTCCTGGGCTCCCACGCGTGGGGTTGGCGTGGTCGGGTAGCCCAACCCATCGTAACGATATAAACCGCAGTATGAGGGTCTCAGATCTCTGCTCAGTACTTGACGAACCTTTTGAGTTCCACTGTCTTCAGCAGAGAATCCGCGAGTCGGATTTGTCCTGGCTTGTGTCAAGATCGAAACCTATTCGCCATGACGCAGATATTGAGGACTTCGCCGATACGGCCGCCTTGGCGATGCTCATGGACGTGGTCATCAGCGTCGACACTTCTATCGCGCATGTAGCGGGTGCTCTTGGGCGGCCGCTCTTTTTGCTGCTGCCCTATGCGCCTGATTTTCGGTGGATGCTTGGTCGTGCGGATTCGCCCTGGTATCCAACGGCACGATTATTCAGGCAGTCTGTGCCGGGTAATTGGGCAGAGGTTGTAGGGCAGCTGCCCCAGGCGCTAACCGACTTTAGGCGGATGAGTGGCGGAGAGTGAGGGATTCGAACCCCCGGACCACTTGCATGGTCAACGGTTTTCAAGACCGCCGCATTAAACCGCTCTGCCAACTCTCCGTGTGCGATGATTGTACAACCGTTTTCTCGTTGTTTTTCGAGACCCCCGTCTATGAGATCTCCAGCGCGCAAGACAAAGCGTATGGGCTTTATCGTTCCGTCGATCAACGTGATCGCCGAGGATGACTTCATCGCGATGTCACCTCCAGACGTTGGCGTGCACTTTGCTCGGGCCGATGTCGATCGAGGACGTCCCCTCCAAGAGCAATTTCAGCAGATGGTCGATGCCGCCCCCAACCTGGCAGCTTCACTTGCCAAGGCAGGCGTTGGTGTTTGCGCGTTTGCGTGTACCTCTGCCAGTTTTTTCAAGGGGGTGGGTTTCGATCAAGCGATCGCACAGGCCATGCGGGCCGCCAGCGGTATCGAATGCATGACGACCAGCACCGCCGTGCTGGAAGCTTTGCAGGCTGTCGGAGCCCACCGTATTGGGCTGGCAACTCCCTATGTTCGGTGGGTGGTCGAGGCCGAGCGTCAGTTTTTCACTCAGTCGGGAATTGAGGTTGTAGCCGCCAACGGCCTGGAGCGTCATGGCGGTAGCGATATCAATACAATCGATGATGAGACGATTCGTGCTCAGGCGCTAGCGGTTG
>JBDLQY010000129.1:0-5304 GCA_039800325.1 Pseudomonadota bacterium
CGCCCTACCGCTCGCGTTGTTGGGCCCGCGCGCCTACGGAGAGCTACTGGGAAGAATCGCAGCCCCAGGCCTTGTGGCGGGCTCTATGGCTCCGCTTGCTCTCGAGTGGGTCATCACGCAAGCGGGTCCATTATCGGGTGTGATAACACTTGCAGTGGTTGGGCTTGCGTGTACCGCAATAGCGTATGCAGTCGTACGAGCGGGTCGTACTCTGAACGAATCGACCACCGAAGCGCCTTAGTCTCGTTCATCAATCCAGGCCTGCTGGATAGCCTCAAGAATCTTTTCGCCCGAACGCAGAGCCTGATCCGAGAACCCAGGCAGCTCCAACACCCACCGGTGAAGATCAGTAAAGCGAACAGACGTTGGGTCGACGTCAGGATAGGCATCACACAAGGCTATGGCGATGTCGTGAATATCAGCCCACTTCATGGCATCAATGCTCCTCGCGCGCGTGGTTGATGGTGTAGCGGGGAACCTCAATGGTCAACTCAGTCTGACCGACGGTGACCTGACAGGAAAGACGCGATTGCGAGGTCAGCCCCCAGGCCTTGTCCAGCATATCGTCCTCAGTATCTGATGCAGCGGGAAGCGATGCGTAACCCTGACGAACTATGACGTGGCAGGTGGTGCACGCGCAAGACATCTCGCAGGCATGTTCGATACTGATACCCTCGCCAAGAAGGGCCCGACACAACATGGTGCCTGGCTCAACGTCAAAGGTTTTTCCCTCGGGACAGAGCGTCGGATGGGGAAGTACGTGAATCTGCGTCATTTGAATTCAGCGTTGGTTCTCAAACAAACTCAGGAAGAGCCCAGATCATCAACACGCCGCCCGGCGAGCGCTTTGGCAATTGACCGATCCATGCGACGGGCGGCAAATGCCTCCGTACCCAGCGATAAAGCTTCGGTAGCCTGGCGGATGCGCTCAGTATGAGTACCCTGCCGGGCCTCGGCCACCTGCGCCATCAGAGCTACCAGCTGGCTACGCTCGTTGGGCGACAGCAGGTCAGCATCAGCCTCCATCGCCGAACGCGTGGCCTCAATGAGACGATCGGCGTCAATCTGCTGCTCACGCAAGGCTCGTGCTTTGGCATCGTCGGTGGCTGACGCAAAGGCCGCCTGCAGCATGGTGGCTATCTCATCATCGCTCAGACCATAAGAGGGACGCACCGAGATGGACGCCTTCACACCACTGATCTGCTCGCAGGCAGTCACCGATAGCAAACCATCGGCATCGACCTGAAAACTGACCCGTACTCGCGCAGCACCCGCAGCCATCGGCGGAATATTGCGCAATTCAAACCGGGCAAGCGAGCGGCAATCGTTGACCAGTTCACGTTCGCCCTGCACGACGTGAATGGCGATCGCGGTCTGGCCATCGCGGAAAGTGGTGAAGTCCTGCGCGCGGGCAACCGGAATGGTCGAATTGCGGGCGATGATTTTTTCGATAAGCCCACCCATGGTCTCAAGACCCAGGGACAGCGGAATGACATCCAGCAGAAGCCAGTCATCACCAGGTGCGCGATTTCCGGCGAGCAGATTAGCCTGCATGGCTGCACCCATCGCGACCACTTGATCGGGGTCGAGATTGACCAAAGGCTCACGCTTGAAGAGTTCTGCAACCGCTGATCGAATCGAAGGCATCCGAGTAGCCCCGCCGACCAGCACAACCGCATCGACCTCATGGACGCCGAGACGAGCATCTCGAAGCACCTGGCCCACTGTACTCATACATCGCTGTACAAGAAACGCACTCAGGGCCTGGAAGCGCTCTCGAGTCAAGGGAAGACGAACAAGGCTTGAATCAGAGAGCCGTAGCGCAAAGGTCGCAACCTCATGCTCGCTCAGCGCCTCTTTGGCCCGCCGTGCCTCCACAAAAAGTGCTCTCAGGTCACCAGGAGACAGTAGTTTTCGGTCGAGCGCCTGCGCGATCGCATCATCACAATCGGCATCGGCCAGACCCGCCTCACGCAGCGCCCAGACGATAATACTTCGGTCAAAGTCGTCGCCGCCCAGAGCAGTATCACCACCCGTTGCAACAACCTCAAAAACGCCTCTTGATAAATTCAGAATCGAGACATCAAACGTTCCACCACCCAGATCGAAGATGACAAAGCGCCCTTCGGCACTTTGATCGAGCCCATACGCGATGGCGGCTGCGGTAGGCTCATTCAGCAACCGTAAAACTTCGATGCCCGCAAGCTGGGCCGCATCTTTGGTGGCCTGGCGCTGCGCATCATCAAAATAGGCTGGAACCGTGATGACCGCACCGACGATATCGCCGCCCAGTGAAGCTTCAGCGCGACGATACAGCGTCTTTAGAATTTCGGATGAGACTTCGACTGGGCTCTTGTCACCGGCGCGAGTATGGATGCGCACCATGCCCGGGACATCAACAAAGCGGTATGGGCTACGGTGATGACGGGCGTCGGACAGACCCCGACCCATGAATCGTTTGACGGACACAATGGTATTTTCGGGATCAGCCACCGCGCGGGCCGCTGCATCATAGCCGACTGAAACACCACCGTCGGCTAGATAGCTGACCACCGAGGGTAGCAGCGCTCGGCGCTGTTCGTCCTCGAGCACCTCGGTGACGCTTGATCGCACCGTTGCCACCAGCGAGTTAGTCGTCCCGAGATCGATGCCGATTGCCAAGCGCCGCTGGTGAGGCTCGGGCGCCATGCCAGGTTCTGAAATTTGCAACAACGCCATGAGTTTTCCTGTTGCGTTCAGGCGAGCGCGTCCAGCGCTTCGTGGATCTGCTCTGCAAAACGGTCGACGAACATCAACTGTCGAACCTCCGACGAAGCCGCTCGGGCATCGCATTTTTCATCCAGCAAGCATTGCAGAGCAGCAATCCGGCGCGAACGCTCAGAATCGATACGCAAGGCCAGCGCACGCAGACCGGGCACATCATCCGCTGCACGTGCATCCTCAAGCGACTCACGCCAGCTCATCTGCTCTTGAAGAAACTCGACCGGCATAGCCGTATTGGTGTGCTCATGAATAGCCACACCGGCCAGCTCACACAGGTAAGCGGCACGCTTGACCGGATCACGCAAACACCGGTATGCCTCATTAGCCTGGGCTGATAACTGCATGGCCAATCGCCGTTCGAGCGGTGTACCCGAAGCAAACCGGTCTGGATGCACCGCCAGCTGTAACTCTCGGTACGCCCTCGCCAGCAACGACTCGTCGAGAGCGAACGCAGGCTTAAGACCGAGCAGGTCGAAATGATTTTTGCGGAGCGCATCCATTGGCTTGAGGATCGACCGGGCGGTGCACGGCGCTGCCGCGCACCCGCACGGACTGGCGAGCCACCAAACGCCGCATCAGACCTGAAAGGACTCCCCGCAGCCGCACTCAGCTTTCACATTGGGGTTATTGAACTTGAACCCCTCATTCAGTCCCTCGCGGACGAAATCAAGCTCGGTGCCGTCGAGATAGGCAAGGCTTTTGGGATCGATGAAAACCTTGACGCCGTGACTTTCAAACTCAAGGTCTTCACCGCGCGTGTCATCGGCGTACTCGAGCTTATAAGCCAGGCCAGAACACCCGGTGGTACGCACCCCAAGCCTGAGACCAATACCCCTGCCCCGCCGTGCGATATAGCGCGTCACATGACGCGCGGCTGCTTCCGTGAGCGTAACCGCCATGACGGATACCTCAGGCAGCTTTCTGGTCGGCCGAACTCAACTCAGCACCACTGCCATGCTTGCTTCGGTAGTCATCGATCGCTGCCTTGATCGCGTCTTCAGCAAGAATCGAGCAATGAATTTTAACCGGAGGCAAGGCCAGCTCTTGGGCAATGTCGCTATTGCGAATCGTAGCGGCCTGATCAAGCGTCTTGCCTTTAACCCACTCGGTTACCAGCGACGACGACGCAATGGCCGAACCGCATCCGTAAGTTTTAAAACGGGCATCTTCGATAACGCCCTGCTCATTGACCCGAATCTGCAGCTTCATGACATCGCCACACGCTGGGGCCCCGACCATGCCCGTACCCACGCTGGGATCGTCTTTGTCGAGTGAACCGACATTACGCGGATTTTCGTAATGATCGACAACTTTTTCGCTATATGCCATTTGACTCCCCTGCTACTTGAACCCAACGGACAGACGCCACTCCGGTTATCAGTGTGCCGCCCACTGAACCGAGTTGATATCGATGCCTTCCTTGTACATCTCCCACAACGGAGACATCTCACGCAGCTTACCTACCTTAGTCTGAATAAGATCGACCGCGTAATCGACGTCAGCATCGGTGGTAAAGCGACCTACCGAGAAACGAATCGACGAATGTGCAAGCTCGTCGCTGCGCCCCAGAGCCCGCAACACATACGAAGGCTCAAGGCTGGCTGACGTGCAGGCAGAGCCGCTGGACACCGCGATACCTTTAACCGCCATGATGAGCGACTCGCCCTCGACGTAATTAAAGCTGGCGTTCAGGTTATGGGGTACGCGCTGTTCGAGAGATCCATTGATATAAATCTCTTCCATCGCCTGTACACCGGCCAGAAGCCGATCGCGAAGCCTGCGAATACGGGCATTCTCGGTGGCCATTTCTACACGAGCCAGCCGAAACGCCTCGCCCATGCCCACAATCTGGTGGGTAGGCAGCGTGCCCGAGCGGAAGCCTCGCTCATGCCCGCCACCATGAATCTGCGCCTCGATACGCACACGCGGCTTGCGTCGAATAAACAACGCACCCACGCCCTTCGGACCATAGGTCTTGTGCGCGGAGAAAGACATCAGGTCGACCTTGAGGTCGGCCAGATTGATGTCGATCTTTCCGGTTGCTTGCGCAGAATCAACGTGAAACAGGATTCCGCGCTCGCGAAGCATCTCGCCGATCGCAGGAACGTCCTGGATCACGCCAATCTCATTATTGACGTACATGATTGACACCAAAATGGTGTCCGGTCTCAGGGCGGCCTTCAGCGCCTCGAAGTCAATCAGGCCATCTTCCCGCACGTCGAGATAAGTGACCTCAAAACCATGCCGCTCGAGCTCACGCATGGTGTCAAGTGTTGCCTTGTGCTCGGTCTTCACCGTAATCAGGTGGCGGCCACGTTCCTGGTGAAAGTAAGCCGCACCCTTGAGCGCAAGATTGATTGACTCAGTTGCACCGGACGTCCAGACGATTTCTTTGGCCTCGCAGCCAACCAGGGAAGCCACCTCTTGCCTCGCCATTTCGACCGCATCTTCTGCCTCCCAGCCAAACTGATGGCTGCGTGAAGCTGGATTGCCAAAATGGTCATAGAGAAACGGGACCATTTTGTCGACCACCCGCGGATC
>JBDLQY010000130.1:0-3148 GCA_039800325.1 Pseudomonadota bacterium
TGTGCGATATCGATCATACCGTTCACCTCATTGAACCGTTCATTCACGGGCCGTGAGGCGAGTGGTTGCGGGAACAGGCGAGACTCGATGTTCTGCAACAAGATGCTATTGAGTTGAGTGACAGCTTTCGCCGCCCAGTAGTAGCGCTGCATCAGCACCTCGCTGGCGCGTCGGTCTTCGCTGGCAGTAAAGCCAAAGGTATCCGCAATCGGCCCTTGCACATCGAACACCAAGCGGTCCTCGCGGCGTCCGGCGTGCAGATGCAAGCGGATACGAATATCTTTGAAGGCGCGTTCTTTTTCGGCTAGTTGCCGCGCCTCGGTACGGGTGATGATCTGACTATCCGCAAGCTCGCGCCATGAGCGTCCTAGCCCGGCAGCTTTTGATACCCAAAGAATCACTTGCAGATCACGCAGGCCACCCGGGCTTTCTTTGCAGTTGGGCTCAAGGCTGTAGGGCGTGTTCTCGTACTTCACATGGCGCTGACGCAGCTCGAGAACTTTGTCTTGAAAAAAAGCGCGCGCATCCATTGCCTGCGCATGACGCTGTTGTAGCGATGTAAACAGCTGCCGCGAACCTGTGATGCGGCGCGCCTCCAGCAGGCTGGTTTGAACGGTGATGTCGGCCTCGGATTCGGTCATACATTCATCGACCGTGCGGATGCTATGCCCGATTTCCAGACCCAGATCCCAGAACAGCTGCACCAATTGCTCAAGCTTTTCGCGCAGCGGCGCATCGGGTGCTGCCGGCAGCAAAATTAGCAGATCGATATCAGAGTGGGGAAACAGCTCGCCGCGGCCATAGCCACCGACAGCAACCAGCGTTGCTGTGGACGGCATGTCAAACTGCTGCCAGGCTTGCGTCAGGACTTGGTCGGCGTTGCGTGCGATTTGCTTTAGCAGTCGCTCAGGTCGCCGGTCGCGAAGGTAGTCCTCGACGATTACCCGCCGGCCTTCCCTTAGCTGTTCGCGCAGAGAGATCGACAGCGCAGTCATGTCAGTCCACGCTGACCGGGCTACCTGCTGCTTGATTGGTGATAAAGGCGGGCGGCGCTGGTGAGCCCGCCGACACGGTGAGCACCTCAAAGCCGGTCTCGGTCACCAGCACAGTGTGCTCCCATTGCGCCGAGAGGCTGCGATCACGCGTCTTGATGGTCCAGCCATCGCTCATCTCGCGAATCTCACGGCGCCCCGCATTGATCATGGGCTCAACTGTGAAGATCATACCGGCGACCAATTGATCCAGCGTACCGGGTTTGCCGTAGTGCAGTACCTGCGGCTCTTCATGAAATACCTTGCCGATGCCGTGACCGCAGAATTCACGCACGATAGAAAACCCGGCGCTCTCGGCGTACTGCTGAATCACGTGACCAATGTCGCCCAGATAGGTGCCGGGGCGGATGCGCGAGATGCCGAGCCACATAGATTCATAGGTAATCTCACTCAGGCGCTTGGCAAGAATCGAGGGCTCACCGACGAAAAACATGCGGCTGGTATCGCCGTGGTAACCATCGGCAATCACGGTGACATCGATGTTCACGACATCGCCCAGCTTCAGCACCTTATCGCCGGGGATGCCGTGGCAGACGACATCATTGACCGAGGTGCAGATGGATTTCGGGTAGGGGGTATAGCCGGGTGGACAGTAGTTCAAAGGTGCCGGGGTCACCCCCTGCACGTTCACCATGTAGTCGTGACACAGCTTGTCCAGCTGATCCGTGCTCACACCCGCCGTCACATGCGGCGTGATGAAATCCAGCACCTCAGAGGCGAGGCGTCCAGCCACTCGCATGCCAGCAATATCTTCCGGTGTCTTGATGGTAATGTTGCCCATGATGCTACTGCGCGGTCGCCATCAACGAATGGCGGAGGCAGTCCTGTGAGTGAAGTGGCGATTATAGTCGACCGACTACGTGGCCGCGCTCGGGCCGGCGCCGCTAGGCTAAATGGTCAGCGGGTTTGCCTGGCGCGGGGTTTTCCGGGTAAAATCTTGGGTTAGCTTGCTGGTGTAGGCAATAAACCAATGCCAGCAGCTAGATTCGCTAGCTGTTTTGTTAACAACTTTGTAAATAACGAGTCCGTGCCCTAAGGGTGCCCGTCGGGAGCTTTCTCTGTTCGGGTTGCTGGCCGGTCTCAAGACCCAACCCTGGAGAAATTATGTCTGTCACTATGCGTGAAATGCTGGAAGCCGGCGTCCATTTCGGTCACCAAACCCGCTTCTGGAACCCCAAGATGGCCCCGTTTATCTTCGGTCATCGCAACAAGATTCATATCGTCAATCTGGAACAGACCATGGCCATGTTCCAGGAGGCGACCAAGTACATCCGTAAACTGTCCGCCAACCGCGGCACCATCCTGATGGTGGGCACCAAGCGTCAGGCACGCGACATTATCGCGGCTGAAGCACAGCGCGCTGGCGTTCCGTTTGTCGACCAGCGCTGGCTCGGCGGCACCTTGACCAACTTCAAAACTATCAAGACCTCGATCAAGCGCCTGAAGGAGATGGAAGCCGCTATCGCCGATGGTTCGGTTGAGAAAATGTCCAAGAAAGAAGCGCTGATGTTCAATCGCGAGCTGGACAAGCTGCAAAAAGGCATCGGCGGTATCAAAGATATGAACGGCGTTCCTGACGCCATCTTCGTGATCGATGTGGGCTATCACAAAGGCGCGATCACCGAAGCCACCAAGCTGGGTATTCCAGTGATTGGTGTGGTGGATACCAATCACTCGCCGAATGGTGTGACCTATGTGATCCCAGGCAATGATGACTCGTCGAAAGCGATCACGCTGTATGCTCGTGGTGTTGCAGACGCGATTCTCGAAGGTCGCGCGACCTCGGTGGCCGACATCGTCGAAGCCACTAAGGGCGAGGAGTTTGTCGAAGTTAGCGATCAGGCCTGATTCGCCGCAGCGCACTGCCTCATTCACTGAGGCAGAAAATCAGGGGCAAACAGCGGTTCGCCCCTTTTTTTCGGGCGATGCATGGCGCGGGGTAGGTGGCTTTAGTGTCAGCCGCTGGTCGTAATGCAAGGATATTGATACCGGTCGCCGTGCGGCGACCAAGTTGAGGAGAAGTGAATGGCAGCAATTACAGCAGCAATGGTGGGTGAACTGCGCGCGAAGACAGACGCGCCCATGATGGAGTGCAA
>JBDLQY010000131.1:0-21751 GCA_039800325.1 Pseudomonadota bacterium
CTGTTGAACTCCTTTGTCAATCCAGTGCATGAGCAGAGGATCGGTGACCTCGTAGCCCGTCATTGGCCTGAGCTCTACGTCAGCACGTCGGCTGATGTGCTTCCCTATGCGAAGGAATACGAGCGTTGGACAACCACGCTCATCAACGCCTACGCGCAGCCCATGGTTGATCGCTACCTCAGTAATCTCGAATCAGGACTGGCGGGTCGTGGTGCTAAGGGGCTGCTCTTCATCATGACTTCGAGCGGAGGTACGGTGACACCAGCCACCGCTCGCCGGTATCCCGTTCGGATGCTCGAATCTGGACCTGCGGCAGGTGTCCTGATGTCGGCTCATCACGGTCGAAGGCTGGGGGTCGACGACATTCTCTCGTACGACATGGGTGGAACAACAGCTAAGGGTGCCATCGTCCGGGGCGGTGAGCCCGAGCGCAGCTACGAAATCGAGGTGGCGCGCGTACACGAATTCCGCGCAGGTAGCGGTCTGCCGGTGCGCGTTCCGGTCATTGAAATGATCGAGATCGGAGCGGGTGGAGGCAGCATTGCCGAAATCGATCAGCGAGGACTTGTTCGAGTTGGGCCGCGCAGTGCGGGCGCGGCTCCGGGACCTGCCTGCTATGGATTGGGTGGTCTTAAACCAACCCTCACGGATGCCAATCTTGTTCTGGGCTATTACGACCCGGCGTTTTTCCTCGGCGGAAAGATGGGGCTGGACCAGAAGGCCGCCGAGCGGGCTATTCAAGACGCCATCGCGTCACCGCTCGGAATTGATCTCGCGCGAGCGGCGTGGGGAATTCATGAAATCATCAATGAAGATGTCGCGCGAGCATTCAGGGTGCATGCCAGTGAAATCGGGTTCGACTATCGCAGAGGCACCATGATTGGCTTTGGCGGGTCGGGACCTGCGCATGCAATGCGAATCGCACGCAAGCTTCGTATCCCCCGGGTGATCCTGCCGGTCGCCTCCGGCGTTATGTCGGCTCTTGGCATGCTCGTCAGTCCGTTGTCGTTTCAGCTTGCGCGCAGTGACGTCGTCTTGATAGAGAACCTCAAGGCTGACGAATTCGCATCCCGCTTCGCACGTATGGACGACGAGGCCTATATTTTCCTCAAGGATGCGGGTGTGTCGCGCGATCAGGTGCGATTTGTGCGGCGACTCGATCTGCGTTACTTCGGGCAGGGCTATGAGATCGAACTGACGTTGCCCCCCGATTCGTCTCCCTCCGAGGTATTCGCGGGTTTGGCGCAGCGTTTCGCTGATCGGTATCGCGAAGTATTTTCCTTAAGCTATCTTCGTGAGCCTGTTGAGATCGTCAACTGGAAAGTCGAGGTCTGGGGGCCTGATCCCGATACGAGTGACTACCGTCTCGAAGGCGGTACTACGGTGGAAAGTGCCCGTAAGGGTGTACGTCGAGCGTATTTTCCGGAGGCTGGTGGCTTCGTAGAGTGCCCCGTTTATGACCGGTATGCGCTTGGCGTTGGCGAGACGCTTGTAGGCCCCGCTCTGATCGAAGAGCGTGAATCAACCTGCGTGGTTGGGGTTGGTGATTCGGTCACTCTTGATCTCAAAGGTAATCTGGTTGCGACCATTCAATCGGGAGACAGTCAATGAAAATGACGCAGTCCACAGACTCTCATGCCGTCGCTGGGCCACAGGTATTTGATCCGGTCAGCCTGGGCATTCTCTGGGACCGACTCGTCTCCATTACTAACGAGGTGGTCGAAGTTCTTGTTCGAACGTCTTTCTCGACGATCGTTCGCGAAAACTACGACCTGGCCTGCATGCTGTTCGATGCACAGGGTCAGATACTTGCCCAGGGATCACTGAGCCAACCGGTTTTTATCGGAACCGGACCTCAGACCGTGCGCCAGATGCTTAAAAAATTTCCCCCAGAGACACTCAAGCCTGGCGATGTGCTGTTTACCAATGATGCCTGGATAGGCACGGGTCATCTGTGGGATGTCAATGTATTGAGACCTGTTTTCAGGGGTGATCGGTTGGTCGCCTACACGTTGAGTATCAGCCACCTACCCGATATTGGTGGACGTGGCATATCGGCGGAAAACAATGACATTTACGAAGAGGGTTTGCAGATTCCTGTGTGCAAACTGTTTCGTGCAGGCGAGCGAAACGAAGAGCTTGTTGAGCTGATCCGCCAAAACGTACGGGTCAGCGAGCAGGTCATCGGCGATCTGATGGCTAATGTTGCATGTACCGAGGTTGGTGAGCGTCTGCTGCTTGAATTTATGCAGGAGTATGGCCTGCAGGATCTCGGACCGCTTGCAACCGCGATTCTCAATCAATCTGAGCAGGCGATGCGGGCGCAGATTGCTGCGATTCCAGACGGTATCTATGCCAATACGATTCACGTCGAAGCCTTTGATCAACCGGTTCGGCTATCGGCGCGGGTCACCATTCGTGGTGACCGACTGAGCATCGACTACTCGGGCACCAGCGGGCAAATACGCGCGGGCATCAATGTGCCGCTGTGCTACACCCGTGCCATGAGTTGCTATGCGGTCAAGTGCCTGACGATTCCTGGAATTCCCAACAATGAAGGCTCTGTGCGGCCGGTTGAATTGAACGCGCCTGAAGGTTGCATACTCAATGCGCAGCCACCTGCTGCTACGGGAGCGCGATTATTGGTCGGGCACTTCGTCGCGCCACTGCTTTTTGGTGCGTTTGCCGAAGCCTTACCTGATCGTATTCAGGCTGATCCCGGGATGTTAAATGCGCTTAATGTGATGGGCCGTCGCCGTGATGGCCGCTCCTTCTCATCCCTTTACTTCTCATCGGGCGGTCTGGGCGGGATGAAGGGCTTGGATGGGCAATCCGCCACGCCCGCGCCGGCCAACATGAAGACCATGTCGGCCGAAATTTGGGAGGCATTGACTAATCTAACGCTGGTCGAACGCCGGCTGCTGATTGACTCGGGCGGACCCGGCGAGTTTCGAGGAGGGTTGGGTCAGCGACTGGTCTTGCGTAACGACACCGCCGATCCGGTTTATGTTGCTATATTAGGCTCGCGAACCGAGTACCCGGCGCTTGGCTATGCTGGCGGCCTGCCGGCGGCCTCGCGTCGCTATCTTGTACGTGGCGAACCCGTCCATGCCAAAGGGCGCTATATGCTCAGGCCTGGAGAGTTAATCACCATTGAAGACTCGGGTGGCGGTGGTTTTGGCGATCCTCGCAAAAGGCCCCTCGAGCGAGTTCGCGCCGATGTAGCAGCTGGATTCGTCAGCCTTGCGGCTGCGCGAGACATCTATGGCGCTTCAGTTTGAGCGATTCAAGATGAGCTTACGTCGCTTACGTCAGCGCCTGCGATGATTTTGGATATAAAGTCCGGAATCTCGCCTTTGGCTAGTGATTTGGCCATGTCTGCCTCCCGCGATTTGACGGCTGCTGCTTTGGCGATTGCTTCAGAGACGCGGTTTTGCGGCACCACGACTACGCCGTCTGGATCGCCGACCAGGATATCCCCCGAGTTGATCGTGATGTCGTTGATTGCGACCGGCATTCCGATATGACCTGGTCCGCTCTTGAAGGGACCGTTCGGCGTTAGACCCGCCGCGAATACCGGAATCTCGAGGGCCTCGATTTCATCCAGATCACGAATTAAGCCATCGGTGATGATGGCTACTGCGCCGCGAATTTTTGCCATGGCGAGGTAATTGCCGCCAACGACCGCCGCGTCGCGGGCCCCTCCGCAGGCAATGACGACCACGTCGCCCGGTTGGGTTGAGTCTAATGAGACCAGTGCTGCCAGGTTGTCGCCGGCGCGGCAGCGCACCGTAAGCGCTGATCCCGCAAAGCGATTGCGACGCGTGAGCGCCTGAACGTTTGGCCCCAGACCGATTCGTCGACCCAAGGCGTCGCCGACGACGCTGCTGGGTAAAGCCGCGAGTGACTCAATGGATGTTGAGGTCGCGCGCTTGAAGTGCCGGTTTCTAAGTATGCCGAGGTCTGGCGACGCCATGATGATGCACCTTATGAAAGTCCCAGTGCTTTGGGTAACCAGAGCACCAGCGCCGGGAAAAAGAGAATGAGAATAACCACACCCTGCTGCAGAATGATGTAGGGCGTAAGCTCTCTCGACAGAGCCCAGAGGCTGATTCGATTGATTCCGCACATGACGAAGAGCAGCGTGCCCACGGGTGGTGTCAGCATGCCAACGATCAGTGTAAGAATGAAGATCATGGCGAAGTGCAGGGGGTCGACTCCGAAACTTGCACAAAGCGGAATCAGAATGGG
Organism: Pseudomonadota bacterium; assembly: GCA_039800325.1. Classification (GTDB taxonomy): domain Bacteria; phylum Pseudomonadota; class Gammaproteobacteria; order Burkholderiales; family Burkholderiaceae_E; genus SYIM01. The sequence goes on from JBDLQY010000131.1 coordinate 4,252, forward strand.
CACGAACATGACATAAGCCGACGCGGGCTCGATGAACATACCCACGACGATCATCATTAGCATCATCAGAAACAGAAACATGGTCGGGTCATCAGTCAAGCCGCGAAGGGTGTCCGATAGCTTGACCGGAAGCATGTCGACGGTGAACAGAAACGTGACTGTCGATGCGAAGGCTATGAGCGCACCGACCACAGCTGTGGTCACAACTGCATTTAGAAGTGCTCCGGGAAGGTGCGACCAGCGGAGCTCACGTTTCACAAACATACCTACGACAAAGGCGTAAACAACGGCAATCGCCCCGCCCTCGGTGGACGTGAACGCCCCTCCAAGGATGCCGCCGATGATGATTACCGGCATCAACAGAACCACCGCCGAGCGGAGCATGGTTTTAACGACGCGGACCAGTGAAAACTGTTGGCCGCTAGCGGGGTAGCCGCGCACACGCGCTGTGATTGCAATGATCATCATCATGCCGGCTGCGATGATAAGGCCGGGTATTACACCTGCAGCGAAGAGTGCGGGAATCGTCACCGATCCGCCTGCAAGTGTTGCATAGATGATCATCGGTGTACTTGGTGGAATGATGGGGCCCAAATTTGCAGATGCTCCAATAACAGCACTGGAGAAGGGCACCGAGTAAAGACGGCACATAGACTTATTCAAAGCAGAACTGAGAGCGGCTGCATCCGCGACCGCAGTGCCGGAAACAGTCGCGAGACCGAAGCCAGCGAGAACTGTGCTTTGAGCCATGCCGCCACGAATATGTCCGACAATGGAATCGGCTACAGACACGAGTTCCCGGATGATGCCGCCGCGGACCATAAGGTCGCCAGCCAGCATAAAAAAGGGAATCGACATCAGCGGAAACGAGTCGACTGAGAAAAACATTTTCTCAGCCAGCATATTGAGAGGCAGTTGACCGTTTAGCAGCCCCACCAGCGCGGCGAGTCCCATGGCGAAAGCGAGCGGTACACCTAGGAGCGCAAACAAAAAAAACGCCAGTCCAACCAGTAGGCTCATGGTCAGTGTGCCTCAGTGTGTTCGCCAGCCATCAGTTCTCGCGCACCCAGAACGATCATCACGATCAGATAAATCATGGCGATCGCGATTCCGACAGGAATCGGCAGGTAAAAAAAGCCTGCAGATATCGGTAGCGTGTTAAGAGTCTGATCCCAGTTTCTCGCGGTGAGTTCAGCGCTTTTGTAGAAGACCACGCCGAGTAGGACGAGCGAGGCGAGAAGACTGGCTCTTAAGGCAACTAGCGCCCAGTGTTTAGGAAGTGTTTCATCAAGCAGTCCGATGGCGACGTGTCGCCCCCGGCTGAGCGCCAGTGGCAGCCCCAGAAAAATCGTCCAGATGAAAAGGACCCGCGACAGCTCATTCGAGAAAGGGATCGAGGAATTAAACAGGTATCGGGCAACAACCTCGGCCGCCACCAGCAGCGTCATCACGCCAGCGGCTAGCCCTGCAACCAGTGCCACTACGCGATCGATCGAACGGATCACTCGATCGTGAGCTGGCACTGGCACGGGGCTGGGCATCAGATGCAAACGTGCGACATGCTCGTGGCCTGTCGCACGCGATATCGCGAAGCGGAGCGTTAGCGAGTGGCTGCGACGAAGCGATCCACCAGCGCCGGATCAAGGGTTTTACGAATCTGTTCGTAAACTGGCTGCGATGCCTTGCGGAAGGCATCGCGTTGCGCCGCGTCGAGTGTTGTAATCTGAACGCCCTTGGATTGAACATCAGCTTTGAACTTGCCTTCTTCAGATAGCGCATATTCAAGCTGTTTGATCGTTGTTTTACGTGCTACTTCAATAATAGCGGCACGGTCAGCTGCGGGTATGCCGTCAAGCATTCGCTTGCTGGCAGCGAACATCAGCATGTCGTAGAAGTGACCAGTTTCGCTTAGAAACTTTTGTCCTGCGTCTGGAATCTTGAACATGCTTATGACCGAATAGGGGTTCTCCTGCCCATCGATGACACCCTGGCGTAGCGCAGGAAAAAGCTCTTTGCCATCAATCTGAGCCGTAGCTGCACCCAGAGTCTTGAAGGTCTCAATATGAACCGGGTTAGCCTGAAGACGGATTTTCAAGCCTTTGATGTCATCTGGCGAGGCGACTGCCCGTTTGCTATTTGTCAGGTGACGGAACCCGAGTTCCATGAAACCAAGGTTACTGAAGCCCCGAGCGTCCATGGCCTTGGTGAGTTCAGCGCCCAGGGGGCCACCCAACACTCGCGCGACGGTTTCGCGATCGTTGAACAAAAAGGGTAAGCCAGTGACGCCCAACTCGGGCACGTAACTGGTGATCCAGGCTGAAGATACCAGCGCCGCGAAGATGGTGCCGTTGCGAGCCTGCTGGACGATTTCTGCATTTCCTCCCAGCTCGCCATTGAAGAAGAGCTGAGCTTTATAGCGGCCACCGGTGGCCTTCTCGACTTCTGGTATGAACACCTCTTTGATGGCGCGAACCGACGAGTGCTCGCCGAAGATAACGCCACCAATGCGCAGTGTTTCCTGGGCGCTGACCGGCGACACGAGCCACGCGGCCAAAGCCACCGATGAAAGCATTTTCCGCATGAATGTCTCCCTGAAGATTGAGCGGCAGGATTCGGCTAAAGCGGGCATGCATAGAGGCCGAATTCGCAAAAAGTGTATACCCTGACTGGGCTATCGACAATAGCTTATGACGGTATTTCGGTTTTTATGGCTGTGACGGTATACATTGGACGGTTGAATCGGCGTTCGGAAGGTATCTTGCTCATGAGCATTGCAATCGATTTGAGCGGCAAAGTCGCCATCATTACCGGGGGCTCCCAGGGTATTGGTCGTTCAACGGCCGAGCGCCTGGTGCAGGCGGGTGCCCAAGTCAGTTTGTGCGCGCGCCGTCCACACCTGCTCGAAGAGGTCAAGACGCAGCTTGGCGTGGATCGGGTACTCACGACACCAGCTGATGTGGCCGTTGCCGAGGATATCGATCGCGTCGTGCGGGCGACGCTAGAACGTTTTGGTCGTATCGACATTCTGGTCAACAACGCTGGAACGTCAATGCGTGGGGCCTTCGAGTCGGTCAGCGACGAACAGTGGCGCCACGATTTCGATCTCAAGCTTTTCGCGGCTGTCCGTTTCTGCCGGCAAGTGATTCCCAGCATGCGAGCTCAGGGGGGCGGCCGTATCATCAACGTGACCAACTTCATTTCCAAGCAGCCTTTTGCCAGAAGCGTGCCCACCTCGGTATCGCGGGCTGCGGGTCTCGCGCTCACCAAGGCGCTATCCAAGGAATTCGCTGTGGACAATATCCTGGTGAATACCGTCTGTATGGGCTTCGTCCATGCTGCTCAGCACGAAACCAAGGCTCAGCAAATGGGTCTTGGCTTGCCCGAGTATTACGCCAAGCTTGCGGGTGAAATTCCCCTGGGGCGTGTTGGAGAGACCCGGGAGGCGGCTGATGTCATTCTGTTTCTCGCCTCGTCCCTGGCGAGTTACGTCACGGGCACCAGTATTAACGTGGACGGAGGCATTTGCGCGGTGCTGTGAGTCCGGCCGGCGTACGATACGATCGGCGTATTTGTAAGACGATTCAACCCTGCGCTGAACCGATTGGCGGAATTCCAAATGACCCAAACGCATAGTCCTCAGGCGCTCGCCGCGCTAGCCGAACTTGAGACCGCACTTGATCCGGCAAGTCTGCAGCCAGCCCCCATTGACGACCGCCACCTCAAAGACTGGATGGTATCTGCAGACGCCGACTGCACGCCCATCGCGCTGGTACGAGCGCGCGATACCGAGCAGGTGGCCAGCGTACTGCGCATCTGCAACCAGCATGGTGTGCCGGTGGTACCCCAGGGCGGTCTGACTGGCTTAACCGGCGGTGCGACGCCAGTCGGGCAGTGCGTAGTGCTCTCGCTTGAGCGTCTGCAGGCGATTGAGGCGCTTGATCCTGACGGTTCCACCATCACGGTGCAGGCGGGTGTCACCCTGCAGGCTGTTCAGGAAGCGGCCGATGCGGTGGGGCTTATGTTTGCACTCGATATCGGTGCCCGAGGCTCGTGTCGCGTGGGTGGTAACGCTGCCACCAATGCCGGAGGTAACCGGGTTCTGCGATTTGGCATGATGCGTGAACTCATCCTGGGCCTTGAGGCGGTACTGCCGGACGGTACGGTGCTCTCCACCATGAACACCATGCTTAAGAACAATGCAGGTTACGACCTCAAGCATCTGTTCATCGGCAGCGAGGGCACCCTGGGCGTTATTACGCGCCTGGTGCTCAGACTTCACCCCAAGCCGCGCAGTGTCTGCACCGCACTGGTAGCCCTGCCAGACTACAAATCGGTCATGCGGCTGCTCAGAATCGCCCGCGAGCGTCTAGGGCCCAGCCTCGCGGCATTTGAGGCCATGTGGCCCGATTTCTATCGGTTTGCGATTGCTCGGCGCGGTCAGGGGCCCATGCCCGAAGATGGTTCTATTCACGTGCTGGTCGAGTCCATGGGAACTGACGTGGCGCGGGATACCGAGTTATTCGAAGCGGCAATGGCAGCGGCGCTCGAGGATGGCTGTGCGAGCGATGCCATCGTTGCGCAGTCCGAACGTGAGCGTGCGGCGATCTGGTCGATGCGTGATGCCTCGGCCGATCTGGCGCGTGCCTTTTCGCCGCATGTCGATTACGACGTCAGCCTTCCGGTCGGGACGATTGGCGACTTTGCTGTGGAGTGCAGACGCCGTCTGCTTGAGTCTTGGCCGCAGGGCGATGTGGTCTGTTTCGGGCATGTTGCCGACGGCAACCTGCATGTGAGCGCACAGATCCGCGAGGGAGTGCGCACCAAGGACGACACCGATCGCATTGTCTACGGCTGCGTGGCGCAGTGGCAGGGGTCGGTGTCCGCCGAGCACGGCATCGGACTGCTCAAGAAGGCCTATCTGGGTTACTCGCGCAATGAAGCAGAGCTTGCCCTGATGCGAAAGCTTAAAGAAGCCCTAGACCCCAAGGGCATTCTCAATCCCGGCAAAGTTTTCTGAAACCTCGGTGCCACGGCCTTGGGGCCAGACGAGCGTAGCTAAACCCGCTCAGCGCACTGGCGGCAAAGCCCCTTGACCTCAACCGCCTGCGCCTTGAAACCCAGCTTTTCCTGCAGGTGGCTGATAACCGGCTCGGTGACTTCATGCAGGTGCAACTCTGACACGGCATTACAGGCCGTGCACACCGCCATCAGAGTCTGGTGAGAGTGCTGTCCAGGGCCTTCCCCCTCATTGCAGACGACGAAGCTGTTAAGGCTGTCTACCTTGTGCACCAGGCGCATCTGCATCAGAAAATCAAGTGCCCGGTAAACAGTCATGGGGGCGACACGGCCGTGCAGCCCCCGCATGTCGTCATGCAGGTCATAGGCTTTGGCAGAGCCGCCGCGCTTGAGCAATAGACGGAAGACTTCCCGCCGTAAGGGCGTCAGCAGACCGCCTCTCTCGGTACACAGGCGTTGCGCTTCGGCAAGGCGCTGCTCGAGGGCAGCGGCTTTTTCTCGAGCTGGCGAGATGCGCTTGGCGGGGGTCGGCGCGACCTCAGCGACGGATTTGGAAGACTTGACCATCCCACAAGTCTACGACATTCGAGCGGTTTGGCGGGAGCCGGGCCTGCGGAGACTAAGGGTAGCGAGGGTGGAGCAGGCAATCAAAGCCACAACGATGCAGGGACCGCTGGGCTGATCGGCGCCGTATGACGCCAGTAGCCCCGAACTGAATCCGACTAATCCAACACCGCCCGCGCGAATTAAGCGTCGGCGTGGATCCGTCTGATTGAGTTGCGATACCGAGAGCGCAGGGGCGATCAGTAAGGTGAACACCAGATAAATGCCCATGAGAGGCACACTGAAACTTACGACGACCGCAAACAGGGGATAAAAGACGGAGTCGCGCTCTAGTAGGGGTTTAGAGTGCGTCGTTACCCACACCATCACGACACTTGCCAGCAATAGCGGCCAGAGCGCTGGCAACTGAACCCAAAGAACATCACCTGATACCAGTGAGCGAAGGCGCTGCGATCCGTGTGGATCGCCGCTTAATATGATGAGAGCGAGCGCGGCTGAGGCGACGTAAACCAGCCCGATCAGCGCCTCGCGATGAGCCGGCCATCGCCTGGCCAGCCGGGCGACCAGCGCGGCTGCTGCGAGGGCAGCCATACCGCCGCAGAGCATCGAAATCAGCCCGTTGTCCTGCCGAACGCCGCCCAGCAGAACCCCCAGGGCAGCGACCTGGGCTATGGCCAGATCCATGAACACCACCCCGCGTCGCAGGACCTGCTGGCCCAGGGGGATATGAGCGATCAGGGCCAGGACACCGGCCAGTAAAGGGGGGCCAAGTATGGACAGCAGATCGCTGGCGGTAGCGCTCATCAGCGCTCCGACCGGCGAGGTATCACACCAAGTAACCGCTTGATCAGATCGTCGAACAGCCCTGTCAGCTCAGAGCTTGCGCCCTCGGCTGTGACCGTCGACGGAAGCTGCAGTGCGGGTACAGCAAGTTTTTCAGAAAGCCAGCGACCTGCTTGCGGGTTCTGGTAGAGCGTCTGGATGATTGCGACGGGGGGGTCTTGTCGTCCCCGATCGAGCAGAGTCTGCAGGTGAGATATGGTCGGAGGAACACCGGGTACGGGCTCCAGATCAGCAGTCTGGTAAAGATCCAGCCACCTGAACAAATAGGCGAAGGAAGAGTGCTCGGCGATGACGGCCAGGCCAAAAAGCGGCTTGGCCTGTTGTTGCCAACGTTCGATCTGCTGTGTCCAGTGGTTGCGCCAGCTTTCGAGGCGCGCTCGATAATCATGGGCGTGGGCGGGATCTGCTCTAGCCAGGTGCTCACTGATTCGTTCTGCGACCGGAATCAGCCGCCTGGGGTCCAGATGAAAGTGGGGATTGCCCTCGGCGTGCACATGCCCCTTATCGCGAGCAGTATGGTGATGAGCGTCTGCTATCAGGCTTAGTCCGTCCGCAGCGAAGATCATGCCCGGCTGACCTGGCATTACCCGAGGGTTACCCGCCCGCTGCTGAAGCGTGGGAAGCCAGCCCGCCTCGAGTCCAGCGCCGGTGCACACCGCAAAATCGGCGCGCCTGAGGGCGCTGATCAATGCAGGCCTTGCCTCGATGTCGTGGGGATCTTGGCCCGCGTGGGTGGCCGAAAAGACTTTTACCGATGGATGTAGGGCCTTGATCAGCGCTGCCCATTCTGGCTCGCAGGTGAAGACTTGCAGCGCTGGTTGCGCGTGGACGGCTGGCAGCACCAGCCACAACATCGCGAGACCGAGCGCCACGCATCTTGCCAGTCGCCCGATAAGCGTGTGCTGCGACTGCGGCAATCGTGCGATCGGCTGTACGCAATCAGAACGCATGCGCACCGTGCGCTCCCAGAGTCTGGATGAATTGAAGGTGCAGGGCCTGATTAGGTGCGATTTCAGCCGATGGTCTGAATCCGCCGGCATCGCGCTGGGTCGTCCATTGCAGGCGCAGCGCAGAGGAGTGCGTGGGTTTATAAGCCAATGCGAGACTATGCTCGCGCAATCGTGCGGGCTCGTAGCCCTCTTCGTGTAGCGATAGAACCGACAGCCTGTCGAGACGCGCACCCACTTCCCATTGGGGATGAAATCGGTAAACCACTGAGAGATAGCGGGCGGAGTGTCTGCCTGCGCCCAAGGTGTCGCCGACTAAATACCCTACACGCGCAAGCTCAGCTGACAGCCGCAACTGCTGAGCTTTCGAGTTACCGCCCGGTGCCCATTTCCAGACCAGCTCAGCAATGGTCATCCGACGACCAAAATAAAGCGCGCCATGGCTGTGAGTATGCAGGGACGCAAGTCCGGCTTCCGCGTGTTGTATACCCTCTTCGGCGTGTGCTTCTTCATCCGCATGGTCGTGGTGCTCGATTTCTTCGACCGGGCCCTGTGCGCTGCTGCGATGCCTGAGCATGCCCAAACCGATCTGCCAGCCATGGTCGCGTCCGATATCAGCCCCCAGTCGTGTAGTCACGCTGTACGCACCGACGCTTCTGGAGGCAGACGAATGGCCCGGCAGCCGCTTGCCACGTAGCAACTCAACCCCAGTACGCCAGTAAATCGAAGATGGCGCTACCCAGTTGAGACGCAGACCGTCGTCAAAATAGTGATCGCCCAGCAAGGCCCGGTGCAGCAGAGGGCGCATGACGAAGTCATCGGCATGCGGATGAGATTCATTCAGATAACCCAGCTGCGATAAAAAACGACCCACGCGCAGTTGTAGTCCCCCGGGCAGGGCCGGGGCATCAAGGTAGGCCTCTTCGATTGCGGTCTCGACACGCTGATGATCGCTGTGAGCTGCCATGGTTAATTTCCCGCGGAGTGCGGGGGCGAACCGGGCGTCAATGCTGACATCGCTGTGACCCAGCCCCCAACCCTTGTCGCGATGAATCAGTGATTGCTGTGCCGATTGCCAGCTGGCCCCGATGACAGCGCTTGCCTCAAGCGACGGATCGCTGCTGTGACCGGGTGGAGGGTTTTGGGCAATGCTTGTCCCGGCATACAGCGAAAGAGAGCTGCTGAGAAGCGCTGTATTTACAACGCTGCGCCAACGTTTGCCGCAGAAGGGCGAGGCGCATCGGCGATGGACAGAAAACGACGCTTTCATGGGTGGGCCTCTTACAGAGTTTGCGAGTGATACAGTATCACAAATGATATAAGATAACATCGCAAACAATTTTCCTCCGGGCTATTTGTACACGCGTCGTTCCGCAAAGCACGACTCGTCGGGCTAATCTGGTTGACGACCTTTTCAGCCTGCTCTACGATCGATCGATCCAAGCGACTGGTCGATGCTCAAGCAATAAAGTCGCCGTGCCCGCAACGGGTAATCGAACAATCCAAATCGCAGCCAGAGGGCTTTTGCAGGCGTCCCGTTCTGCGAGCACCACAGGAGACACCATGTTCACACTGCTGGGTTCAGTTCCGACCACTTGCACGCGCCGTCGCCTCTGCCTGTCGGCCAGTCTCGGCTTGGCGGCCGCTTTGATGGCAGGTGGCACAGTCCACGCGCAGGCGAATTTTCCGGATAAGCCAGTCCGCATGATCGTGCCTGCGCCCACGGGCAGTGGTCCGGATGCCCTGGGGCGTCTGCTCGGCAAACGCCTGGGCGAGATGTGGGGTCAGAACGTAATCATTGAAAACGTGGTCGGTGCCGGTGGGCAAATCGGTCATGAACGAGGTGCACGCTCAGCGCCCGATGGCTACACCATGACCATGGGATTGATTGGCCCCATGTCGGTGACCGTGAATTTCGGCGAAAAGATGAGCTACGACCCCGTGAAGGATTTTGCGCCGGTGACCATGCTCATCACGCTGGCGAACGTGCTGGCGGTTCATCCCAGCGTACCGGCTCGAGATTTGCGAGAGCTGATTGCCTACGCCAAAGCCAATCCCGAAAAATTGCGTTACGGGCATCCGGGCGCCGGTACCTCAAACCATCTGTCGGCCGAACAATTCAATCTGTTGGCAGGGATTAAGACGTCCCCGGTGAGTTATCGCGCCAGTTCGCAGATGACGACTGATCTGCTGGGTGGTCACATTGACATGATGTTTCACAATGCGCCCGTCGTGTTGCCGCACGTGAAGACAGGGGCATTGCGCGGTTTGGCCATCACCAGCGCGCAGCGGCACCCCTCGGCCCCTGACCTGCCTACGCTGGCTGAGGCTGGGGTGCCGGGCTATGAGGTCACGTCCTGGTATGCCATGTATGTTCCAACCGGTACGCCAGCGCCTATCGTCGGCAAGCTCAATGGCGATATTGCGAAGGCGTTGGCCACGCCCGAGATCAAAGGTTGGATCGAGAACCAGGCCGGATCGCCAGGTGGCGGTTCGCCTGAGCAATTAGCGGCATTCCAGGCCGCCGAGACCAGCAAGTGGGCGAAGCTTGTGAAGGCGGCCAATATTAAACCGCAGTAATGGGCCTCAACATGGGGCGTAAGCGCTGCTTTGGGATCGCCAGCACTTGGTTCGGGCGGTTGGCCCCTGGCTCCGGCCGCGTTCTTCAGGCCTGCCTAGTCAGACGCAGCGCCACCCGTGCCGCGGCCTCTCGGGCCTGTGTGGCCAGGGCGTGCTTGCGCTCAATATCGAGTTGTTCCGACACGCAGACCACAGCGATGGCCTGACGCGGCGTTGCCGTGGCGGCCTCAGGCCGTGACGCAACGAGCGGTGCTGCAATCACTGTAAAGCCGTTGATATAGTGCCCCGCGTCAATGGCGAAGCCGTCGCGTTTTGCCTGTTTAACTTCGCGTAGCCATTGAGCGAAACTGGGCGGTGACTGCCATTTTAGTGCGTCAAAGCGACGCTTGAGTTGTGTCTCTGGCAGGTCCGACCAGGCTGCGACACAGCGGCCAGTCGCGCTGATATACGCCGGATATCGGCTGCCCACTCCAACTCGAATCTGCAGCAGCGTGGGTGCCTGCGCAACGGCTACTACGACCATGCGCTCACGATCGTCCAGTTGCACCGCGATGGCGGTAGCCCGGTGCTGATTTGCGAGCAACTGTAGCTCGGGCTGGACCAAGGTATTAAAGGGGTTCTGGCCGAGCATGTCGTGGGCCAGTGTAAGCAGCCCCAATCCCAGGGAATAACGTTTGCTGTGCTCATCGAAGGCCGCCAGACCTTCCTCTGTGAGGGCCCGAAGAACGTGCAGACTGGAGCTTGGCACCAGTCCGCTTCGACGCGCCACCTCGTTGACGCCCAGACCCTCGCCGGCATTGGCAAGCACGCGCAGAACGGCCGCCGCCCGGGCGACTGCGGGTGCCTGGTGGCTGCGGGATGCCGTTTCTGCTGTCTGTGTCTTGCTCATCAATTGAATATTGGTTATTCTGCGGGCTAAATAGTCATTCTATAGGCTGAATGTTTATCAGGCAAGCTCAGCGCACGGCGCTTCAGCCCGGCGCTGCTCATAAACCTGGTGTCATTAACCGGGGCGATCGCGCCTCAATCAGTGTTTCGGGGGTTTCTCATGGCGTTTTCAAAGATCACCGACGAGGCCATTGCCGAGTTGCGTTCACGCATTGGTCAGCCAATACGGCGTGTCACGGCGCCGTTTTATCGCGAAATCAATCAGGACGCGGCCCGCAATTTTGCGTATGCCATCGGTGACGACAACCCGCTATGGGTTGATCCCGACTACGGACAGACGACCCGTTGGGGTGGACAGCTTGCGCCGCCTACTGTTTTGTACTCGACCGAAAATACGGTGAGTGGTGCGGTCGAGGGGCTGCCTGGGGTTCATGCCATGTTTGCCGGTACCGACTGGCGCTGGCATCAGCCCATTCGTGTCGGTACGGTCATGCGCACCGAGTCAACGCTGAAAGACATGGTCGAGCACAAGACGCGGTTTGCCGGGCGCTCTTTTCAACAGATCTATCACGTTAAGTTTTATGACCAGCGCAACACCCTGCTGGCCGATGCTGACGCCTGGTGCTTCCGTACCGAGCGGGACACTGCTCGTGAGGAAGGTACCAAATACGACAAGAAACTCCAGGAAATGCACCGCTGGAGCGATGAAGAGATCGAGCGCGTCTTTGAACAGTATCGACAGGAAAAACCGCGCGGCGCGCAAAAGCGCCTGTGGAAAGATGTGCAGGTGGGCGACAGCATCGGCCCCCTGCTGAAGGGACCGTACACGGTGACCTCGGCTGTCTGCTTTATGCAGGCCTGGGGCAACTATGCGATTCGAAATCATCGCATCGCATTTCAGTACTACGATCGTCACAAGAAACTCGCGCCCCGCAATCAGCAGAACGTGCCCGAGCCGCCGGTTCGCGTGCATTGGGACAATGATTTCGCGCGTACGGTGGGTGTGCCTGCAGCGTACGATTTCGGGCCCGAGCGCATCGCCTGGGTATCGCACATGCTGACCGACTGGATGGGCGACGATGGCTTTCTGCGTCGCCTGCATACCCAGATCCGGCGCCACAACCCGGTGGGTGATGCCGTCTGGTGTACGGGCACTGTCACGGGTAAATCAATCGAAGACGGTCGCCACCTGGTGCAGTGCGAAGTCGTGGGCCACAATCAGGCTGGCGAATTATCGATTAAGGGTTACGCAGAAGTGGAGCTGCCCTCAGCATGAGTGCGCAGTCTACGGACTCGGGAGCGTGGGCTGGTCCGCTGGCTGGCATTCGCGTCATCGATCTGTCGCGGGTCCTGGCGGGCCCCTACCTGACCCAGCAGTTAGGTGACTTAGGCGCCGAGATTCTTAAGATTGAGCCGCCAGGCCGCGGTGATGACACGCGCGGTTTCGCGCCCCATGTGGCTGGTGAAAGCCACTACTTCATGGCGCTGAACCGCAACAAGAAAAGTCTGGTGATTGATCTGCGCACCAGCGAGGGTGCTGATCTGTTGCGGCAATTGGTTGCCAAGGCTGACATCCTGGTCGAAAACTATCGTCCTGGTGTTATGCAGCGACTGGGCTTAGGGTATGAAGACCTGGCGCAGCTTAATCCGCGCTTGATTTACTGCGCAGTCAGTGGATTCGGTCTTAGCGGCCCCCTGCGAGATCGGCCGTCTTTCGACATTGTTACGCAGGCCATGAGTGGCGTGCTCAGCGTCAACGGAGACAAGGGCGGTCAGCCCGTCAAGTTGGGCGTACCCCTGGGGGACATGGTGGGCGGGGTGTTCGGTTCGATTGGGGTGCTGGCCGCGCTTGAAGAACGTCACCGCACAGGTCGTGGGCGGCTTGTTGACATCAGTCTGCACGACGGTCTGATGGGTATGTTGGGCTATCTGTCGCAATTGTATTGGGTGGGTGGTGCCGATCCCAAACCAGTGGGCAGTGCTCATCCCAGTCTGGTGCCCTACGGAGCCTTCAACGCCGCTGACGGACAGATCATTATTGCCTGCCTGACCGAGGGCTTCTGGGCGGCGCTCTGCAAGGCCTTGCGGCGCGAAGATCTCATCGATGATGCACGCTTTGCCACGGCTGCGGCACGCCTGGCGCATCGTGCCGAAGTCGATGCCCTCATCAACGGTATTCTTCATGAGCATCCGGTGGCTTACTGGGTCGATCGGCTCACCGAGTTCGACGTCCCCAATGCGCCGGTGCTCAGCGTTGGTCAGGCTCTTTCGCATCCCCACACCCTGGCCCGCGAGATGGTGGTTCAGACTGAGCACCCTCGCGTCGGCAGCATGCCCATGATGGGTCGCCCTATCAAGTTCCCGGGCGCGACCCAGTCACCGCTTACACCGCCGCCGGTGCTGGGTCAGCACACACGTGAGGTACTGACCAATGTACTGGGCCTGGAGGCAGACACCCTGGATGCCTTGGCGCAGCGTGGCGTCATTGACCGGACTGATACGTTGGCCAAGCGAACATAGAGCCGGCGTTGCAACGCACATGAGGTCTTTATGATCGAAGAAACCTTACCCCAAGCAATGCAGGGTCTGCGGGTCATTGAGTGGGGTGAGGGGATCGCCGCGGCGCATTGCGGTCGGCTCCTGCTTGAGCTGGGGGCTGGTGTCACCAAAATCGAGCCTGTTCAAGGCGATGCTTTGCGGCGGCGCGGCCCGTTTCGTGATGACAAGCCCGATAATGAGTCGGGCGGACTCTTTGCAGCCCTGAATGCGGGCAAGCGGAGCGTGGCGCTTGCGTTGCCTGAGCGGCACGCGCTAGAGCGTTTGCATCAGCATCTGGCCGATGCCGACGTATTCATCATCGGTCAGACGCTTGAGTGGCGTCGGCACTGTGGCCTCGAGATTGAGTCGCTTCGCAGTCGCTACCCTGATCTGATCATTGCCTCGCTGTCAGTGCTCGGTGACTCTGGCCCTCATGCGGGTGCACTTGCGCTAAGTCTCGATGCATGCGCGGTATCGGGTGTAGCCTGGGTCATCGGCGAGCCCGGGCGTGCGCCTCTGGCGCTACCGCTCGAGCAGGCTGATTGGCAGGCCGGAGCCCACGGGGCTGCGGCAATCCTGATGGCCTGTCTTTCAGGCAGCGGCGCTCAGATCGACATTGCGGGGGCCGATGTGTTGGCCTGCGCTGCGGGTACCAATGGACTTATCTATCTATGCCATGGGCTGCAGCGTTGGGAGCGGGCCGGTCGCCGGGCGTTCGCATCCGGTGGGCCTTATCCGTATGTGATTTTGCCCTGCAAAGATGGTGCTGTGTGCCTGATCGGTCGCTCGCGACAGGAATGGGCCCGTCTGGTTCAGGCTATGGGCAATCCGGCCTGGGCCTCAGAGCCGCGTTATCAGGACCTGCACGCCATGGGGCGTGACTATCCTGAAGAGGTTGATGCGCTGATCGTGCCCTGGCTGATGCAGCATACGCAGGCTGAACTGCTGGCCCTGGGCGAGCAATTCGGATTTCCTGTGGGGCCGCTACGGTCCTACCAGGACGTGGTCGCAACGCCGCAATTCGCGCATCGAGAATTTTTCAGGTTGGTACGTCTGCCGGATGGCAGCGAACTCAGCGTACCTGGGGTGCCCTGGCGCACGCGGTCGTCGGGCGTACGGCAGGTACCCCGGGTGGGGCAGCACACTGATAGTCCCGCGCCCAAACAGCACGCCTTGCGCGATCTGCAGCCCTCGCGCGATCCGCAGCCCTCGCGCGATCTGCAGCCCTCTCGTGAACAGCCGCTGGCCGGGCTGCGCGTGCTCGATTTCAGCTGGGTGTGGTCTGGGCCTCTGGTGACATCGATTCTGGCCGAGTTCGGGGCCGAGGTGATCAAAATCGAACACGGCCAGCGGCTTGATAACTCGCGCCTGAGAGGGCGTCCGGTCAGGGAAGACGGTTCGCCTGTTGAGGGTCCTAGCATCGAAATTGGGCCCTACTACCATCAGACCAATCACAACAAGCTCAGCATTACCATCGACCTGAAGTCGCCCGAGGCGCGACCGTTACTTGAGCAGCTTGCAGCGAAAAGTGATGTGGTGGTTGAAAACCTGAGCCCCGGTGCTTTGGCGCGGCAGGGTATGGGCTGGCCGCAGCTCAGTGCCATCAACCCGCGTCTGGTGTACCTGTCGATGGCTGCAGCGGGCCAGGACGGTCCAGCGGCTGGCATGCGAGCCTATGCCCCCATCATGTCCAGCTTCTGCGGCTTCGAAGCCCTGGTGGGTTATGCCGATGAGGAGGCCATTGGCATGATGAACTTTGGCCTGGGTGATCCCAATGCGGCCATTCATGCGCTGGTGCCACTGCTGGCTGCGATTGATATCGCACGGCGTACGGGGCGTGGTCAGCACATCGACATGGCTCAGATCGAGGCCATTCTCAGCGTGAGCGCCGAGCCCATCACCGACTGGTTTATGAATCGGCGGCAGGCCAGACCCCAGGGCAATCGACACCCTGAGATCGCGCCGCATGGCATCTTTCCTGCGCTGGGCGATGACCGCTGGGTGTCCATCGCAGCACCTGACGATCAAGCCTGGCAGAGTCTGGTTGCGTGTATGGGAAGCCCTGACTGGGCCAGTGTCGAAGCCTATAGGACAGCCGCAGGGCGGCTCGCACAGGTAGCCAGTATCGAGGACCGTCTGGCGCAATGGACGTCCACCCGAGAACGCGACTGGCTGGTGTCTTCCCTGCGAGCCGCAGGCCTTGCCTGCTCGCCGGTTCAGGATGTTCGTGAGCAGTGGCAAGATCCCCATTTCGTGGCCCGCGGTGTCCGACAGGCAGTGGTTCATCCGATCAGCGGCGCCGAGCAGCTCTACCGTGCGCCCTGGCTGATGTCGCCGGTCAGGCCAATCATCCGTTCCAGCGCGCCCCTTCTTGGACAGCACAACCAGGACGTCTTCAGTAAGCTGCTCGGATTGTCACCCGAGCGCATCGCAGCCCTGCAGGCCGCAGGCGTCATCGCTTGAATCAATCGCTGTTTTGCGGTTCACTGCCGCCCAGAGCACCTGACAGGGTGTACGTCGGAGGAGACCTTTATGAGTGATCAACAAGCCGTCGTTTGGCCGCGCAGTGCCAAGACGGTCGAGGTGCGGGCACTTGCCCCCCGCCTGCAAAGCCTGGAGGGCAAGCGGATTGCCTTTCTCTGGGATTACCTGTTTCGCGGTGATGAAATCTGGTCGCTGCTTAAGTCTGAACTGGCCACCCGTTATCCCGGCATGAGCTTCGTCGATTGGGACGAATTCGGTTCCACCCACGGCGAGGATGAGCACCGGGTCCTGGCTGAACTGCCGCAGCGCCTGAAGTCGCACGGGGTTGACGCGGTCGTCTCCGGGATGGGTTGCTGAGGCAGTTGCACGCCCGCCGTGTTGCGGGTGAGCGCTGCTGTCGAGCAACTCGGCATACCGACCTCGTCGCTTTGCTGCGAGGGTTTCCTGGGTCAGGCCCGCACCACGGCTGAGGGTCTGGGCTATCCGCATATGCCGCTGGCTAAAGTGCCTGGGCATGTGGACGTTCAGACACCCGACGAATTGCGTGCAGGCGTGCTGGGCACGACGGTTGAAGATCTGGCTCGTAATCTCACCGAGACCGTGGCCAGCGTGGTCCGAACGCCCGATCCAGGGCCGCGCGATATTGTCTTCACGGGCGACTTTGACTCAGTAAACCGTTTTTTCGTTGAAAACGGATGGAGCGATGGCCTGCCCGTCGTGCCGCCCACGTTTGACCGTATTCGGGCCTTTCTCGACTTCGTTGACCGTGATCCTGATGAGGTTCTGGGCACCCTGTTGCCCGACAATCGTCAGGCCACGATCTGGAATGTTGCGGTCAACGGTGTCATTGCCGGCTGTCGTCCCGAGTACATGCCGATTCTGGTCGCGCTCGTGGAGGCCATGGTTGATTCACGCTATGGTGTTGAGCATAGCGGCAACACGCCGGGTGCTGAGACGCAAATCATTCTCAACGGTCCGCTCGTGCGCCAGCTTGGCTTCAACTACGAGCAGGGTGCGTTGCGCGATGGCTTTCAGCCCAACACGGCCATCGGTCGATTCTGGCGACTGTATCTGCGCAATGTGGCCGGGTTCATGCTGCATCAGAACGACAAGGGCACCTTTGGTGGTACCTGGCATGTGGTCATGGCCGAAAACGAAGAGGTGTTGGCGCGTATTGGCTGGCCCGCGGTCGCGCAGGAACGCGGCGTGGCCGTCGGTACCAATGCCATCACCATTTCGCGCTACACGGGACGCAATGTCATCGTCTCGGTGTACGGCGACTCTCCAGAGAAAGCCTTGCCCTACCTGGCTGATTCCATGGTGTCGCATACCACCTGGGAGCTTATTTTCACGGTGGGTCTGGCCACGGGTACCTATCAGCCGCTGCTGGTGCTGAGTCCGCTGATCGCAAGCATGATTGCACGCGCGGGTATGAGTAAGAGCGATGTGCGGCAGTGGTTGTTTGAGCATGCACGCATCCCCGCGCATCGCTTTGAAAACCTCATTACCCACTGGACCAACCTGGTTCCCGGGGGACGGCGCGGTCTGTTCGAGCTGGTTCGGCTGGGTAAGGCGCCCAAGGTCTTTGGTGAGTCCCGCGATCCGAATCGTCTGGTGCCCATTGTCTGCAAGCCTGAGGA
>JBDLQY010000132.1:0-10559 GCA_039800325.1 Pseudomonadota bacterium
ACCCGGTCAATGTCGTGCTCAACCAAAAGGACCGGAAGATCTCTTGAGATCGACTTGATCAGATTACCTACCCGCTCGCGCTCTGCCGCAGCCAGACCTGCAAGAGGCTCGTCAAGCAGTAACAGTCTGGGACGCGTAGCAAGCGCGAGACTCATATCGAGCAATCGCTGCCCACCATAGCTCAACGAACCGGCTTCTGCGCGCTCAACGCCGGCCAACCCCATTGTTCGAATCGTCTCGGCGGTCTGGCGATTAACCTCGTCCAGACTTTCTGCCGGGTGCCAAAAGCCAAACGTGGCACCCGAGCGTGCCTGGGTGGCCAGCCTGACGTTCTCCTGAACCGACAGGCTGGGAAATAGATTGGTGATCTGGAACGACCGTCCGATCCCACTGCGCGTGATGCGATCCGCGTTGAGACCAGTAACATCGCGTCCCGTCAACAGGACCCGCCCCTGGTCGGGCACAAACATTCCGGATATGAGGTTAAACGCCGTTGTCTTGCCCGCGCCGTTTGGACCAATAAGCGCGTGCAAGGTTCGGTCCTTGACGGTCAGCTCAAAACCTTGGACGGCTTTAATGCCACCGAAGTGTTTTACGAGCCCTTTGACTTCAAGCACTACACCCGAGGGACCGGCATCGGGCTTGAGAAAATCAGGCAACGAAACACTGCCCGATTTGCGCGAGGCCATGGCGGCGTCTTCGATCGGCACCCGTCGAAACGGACGCAGCAGGCGCTCGGCCACGCCTACAAGGCCTGTCGGCGAGAAAACGATAAAAGCCACAAACAGTAGACCGAACCACAACAGCCAGTTTTCAGTGACGCTGGAAAGATAGTCCCTGAATATGACGAAAAAGAGCGCGCCCAGCGCAGGACCGAGAAATGAACGCATTCCGCCTATGACCACCATAGCCAGCAGTTCACCCGAAAAGGCGACTGAGATCGGCTCTGCCGAGGTCATCCGATTGTTAAAAAGCAGCAACGTGCCGGCAAGCCCGGTCAGCGTGGCAGATGCGGTGAATGCGAAGAGTTTGTAGCGGTCGGTCGCATAGCCGACGAAGCGGGCGCGCTGCTCGTTCTCTCGGATGGCGACAAGCACAGTGCCCACTGGTGAGCGGTGCAAGCGCCAAAGTACATAGACGACCGCGAAACCGACCGTAGCGACCAGGCCGTAAAACGCAAGTGCAGATTCAAAGTCAATACCAAAAAATTTAGGACGAACAATGCCGCCCAGCCCGTCCTCACCGCCGGTTACTGCGGTCCAACGGAAGGCTATGGCGTAAAGCATCGCAGCCAATGCCAGGGTCAGCAGCGAAAAATAAACGCCTCGGCGCCGAAGAATCAGGGCACCGAAACCAAGCGCAACGACAGCGACAATCGCGACCGCGAAAAGTACAGGCAGCAGAAACTGACCGGTCAACCACTCGCGCTGCAACAACGCCGCCGCGTAAGCACCCAAACCGAACCAGGCGCCATGACCGAACGAGACCAGTCCCGTTGCACCCACCAGAATGTTCAATGCCATACAGGCGATAGCGAAAATCACAACCTCAGTCGCCGAGGTTGTACCCAGACCAATCGCGTGCATCAGCCACGGCAGCACACAAAGCCCACCCAAGGCAATCATCAGGGGCAAGCGAGTGCGTAACCAGGGGGTCATGGGTCGTGCCTTATTCGAACCGCTGAATACGCTCGCCGAATAGGCCGCGAGGACGGAACAGTAGAACGACCAACATCATCAGATAGATCACCGCCGTGGAAAATTGCGAGTAGCCCAGTCCTATGGTTGCGCCCTTGACAAGACCGACCAGGATGGCCGCAGTGACCACACCCCAGAATGAACCCAGACCCCCGATGACCACAACCACGAACGCCGGAGTGATGATTTCCTGACCCATGGCGGGATGAATCGAATAGATGGGCGCGAGCAGAACGCCTGCTAGTCCCGCAAGGCCAATACCGATAGCTGCAACGGCCATCATGTACGGTTTAAGTGAAATGCCAAGTGCCCCCACCATGTCCGGATTCTGCACTCCAGCCCTCACAACACGACCAAAGGCAGTCTTGTTGAGCAGCAGCCACAGTCCAAGAACACAGACCGCGGCAATCACGATCAAGGTTGCGCGGTACCGCGAGTAGATGAAGTCACCCAGAAATACCTGTCCACGAAGCCATGTCGGAATCGAATACGACAGCGGAGGCGCTCCGAAGATCATGCGCAGAAGTTGCTCGGCCACCAGCGCCAGGCCGAAGGTGAGCAGCAACGAGAGGATGGGGTCAGCCCGATAAAAGCGCTGGAAGAGTGTTCGCTCGATCAGGATTCCCAGAAGCGCCACCAACCCTGGCGCAATGATGAGCGATCCGCCAAACCCCACATACGGGGAAATCAAGATCGTCAGGTAAGCACCCACAGCGTAGAAGGCACCGTGGGCAAGATTGACGATACCCCCCAGAGAAAAAATCAGTGACAGACCGAGGGCAATGAGTAAATAGTAAACACCGTCGAGCAGGCCGTTGGCGATCTGCTGAAGAAACAACGTTGACAAGATTCTGACTTCGCGGGCGAATGTGAGACAAACGGAGCGGCAGCCGACCCGACCGAAGTGGTCGGGCCGGTCAGCGCAGCGTCAACCCAACTTGCACTCGTTTTCTTCCGCAGTAGTCGCGATAACCTCAAGGCTTTCCCCGGGTCCAGGAACCGGGGCTGACGACTTGAAGATATCCCAGCGGTTCTTCGAACCCTTACCGAGAGCCTGCACCGTATACATTTCGTGCATGAGTTGGTGATCTGACTTGCGGAAGTAGCCCTCTCGGGTCTTCATCACATCGAACTTTGCGCCTTTCTCCCAATGCTCGATCAGCTTGGCAGAGTCGGTGGTCTTCAGCTCATTCATCGACTGCGCGAAGATCTTGACGGCGAGGTAATCACCCCAGGCCTGATTCTCGGGCGGCTTACCGTACTTCTTGGTGAAATTGGCCACGAACTGCTTCGAGTTCGGTGTATCGATGAGATGGTGCCAGACAACCGGCCAGGTGCCTCCAAAATTATCAGCGCCTGCGGCCCAGGCCAGTGCGGTGTCAAATCCGAAACCTGCAACCGGAAAATTGAGCCCGAACTCAGCATACTGCTTGAGAAAGTTAGTGATCTGATTACCAGCCAGATTGGAGACCACCAGATCGGGTTTGGCGTTACGAATCTCAATCAGCATCGCCGAAAAATCGGTGAGGTCAGTAGGCACGAGCTTGTCAGCTGCAAAGTTGCCGCCATTGCCCTCCATGAAGCGCTTGGCCACCTTGAGCAAATCATGCCCGAAAGCATAGTCGGCGGTGAGCGAAAACCATTTCTTGCCTCTGACCAGTCCCTGCTGCTGCAGTGAGCGTCCGCAGGTCTTGACGTACATAGAGTTTTGGCTCTCGACATGAAACATGAACTTGTTGCAGTTAGAGCCACGTAGCGCGTCGGAATTGGCGCCCGTATTCACAAATAGCGTTCTGGTGCGAGCCGATACCTGAGCAATGGTTAACGCCGAGGCAGATGATATTTCTCCGATGATACAGGCGACCTTATCGCGCTCGATCATGCGCTCTGCCTTCGTGGACGCAGTCTGCGGGTTGACAGAATCTTCTTTGAGAATTTCAAGCTTGCGGCCCATGACACCGCCTGCGGCATTGATCTCCTCGACAGCTAAGTCGGCAGCCATGACTGCGTATTCGCCCAGTGGCCCCAGAAAACCCGTGCGGGGCGTAAGGTGTCCAAACCGTATCGCATCCGACTGGGCACGAACGAACGCGGGCATCGACAGCGTTGAGGCCGCAGTTGCCGCAGCAGCACTTTTAATCAGGCTGCGACGCTGCGTGCACATTGACTTACTCATGTGAATGTCTCCATATATTGACTGCTTTCTAAGCCGCCGTTTTTTGTAACGCCGGAGGAATATGTCATTGGAGTCGCGGGGCGTCAACCCTTAATCGAATTTCAACAGGCTGGGCCCCTCGTCCAGATACACAGGTGGTCACATTCGCAAATTTTTGGGCTACACTCAGTTTGACACGGGGTCTATCCAGGGCCTCGCCGCCTAATACAAAACATCAGGAGGAGACGATGCTGAGAACGCTCTTATTGTCTTTGCTGTCCGCGGGTGCGATCGCCAGCAGTGTCGCAATGGCACAGCCAAAAGAAATTAAGGTCGGGGTCATCTTCGACGTGACGGGCGCCTTCGCAGCCGGGGGTTCCCAGGCCAGTCAGCTTGGTACCAAGTACGCCATCGATATCATGAACGAACGCGGTGGCGTCGAGGGCCTGCGGATCGTTCCCATTTATGTAGACGCGCAAAGCAAGACCGAGGTTGCCATCAATGAAACCGAACGTCTACTGAACCAGGAAAAGGTCGATCTCATCATGGGCGTGTTTTCTTCGGCACACTGTGTGCCGATGGCCCAGCGGGTCGATCAGGCCAAGCGCTTCATGTGGGCCAATGTCTGTGTTGCCTCGGCCGTGCTGAAAGACAAGAACCTGAGATACGTATTTCGGGCACAGGTGCACTCAGACCAATTTGGCGAGGCGTCGTGCAAGTTCGTGTCCGAAAACGCAAAATCTCGATTCGGAAAAGAACTCAAAGATCTTCGCATAGCAATTATTTACGAAGACGGTCCTTATGGCACCGGCGTGGCGGCAGGCAATGAAGAGGCCTGTAAGAAACTGGGTATGCCTATCGTTCTCAAGGAAGGTTACGCCGCCACTTCGCCCGATCTGTCACCGCTGGTTACAAAACTTAGAAGGGCTCGCCCTGATGTAATCCTGCATACGGGATATAACCCTGACATCACGCTTTTCCTGCGGCAGGCCAAAGAGCAGGGTCTCAAGTGGGGTGCCCTCATCGGCCACGGGGCCGGGTATGGGCAGTTCGATCGCCTCTACGCTTCGTTTAAGGACGACGCCAACCTCATATACAACGTCGATCCGGTAGCCGCTCAGCTACTCGATCCCAAGACGCTTGCTCCGGGTATGGGAGATCTGATCAACGAGATGGTCAAGCGGTACAAGGCCGAAACCAAGGCTGACGAAGTGCCCCCACACGCATCTATGGGATTCAATCAGACCTGGATTTTTCTGTCGGACGTTCTGCCGCGAGCCATCAAGAAATACGGTGGGTTCGATCCTGAATCGCTTCGTCGCGCGGCGCTTGATACCGATATTCCTGAGGGTGGCACCATTCAGGGCTACGGCGTGAAATTTTTCCCGCCAGGTTCGCAGATGGCGGGACAAAACGAACGATCTTCTCCGGTCGTGCATCAGTACAACGGTCGTGACACATTCATCGTCTGGCCAGCAACCATCAAGACCAAGGACCCCGTCCTGCCATTGCCCAAGGGCCACACTTACGCGAACTGATCCATCGTGCTCGTCGTCAACCACCTGACCAAGCGTTTCGGCGGCTTCACGGCGGTCAGCGATCTTAGTTTCGAACTCAAACGAGGCGAAATTCTCGGTCTGATCGGACCTAACGGCTCCGGCAAAAGCACCACCTTCAACGTTGTGGCGGGACTCTACGCACCGACCTCTGGGTCGGTGCGCCTCGACGGCGAGGAGATCGGCGGGCTGGCACCGGCGAACATCTGCCGACGTGGGCTTGCGCGTACCTTTCAGATACCGCGACCATTCAGGAAGCTCAGCGTTCTTGAAAACGCGACCCTCGCAGCTTTTTACGGCGCCTCTGAGCCCATTACCAGAGCTCAGGCCGAGGTCAGAGCGCTCGACGCGCTCGAGCTCATTGATCTTCCGCGCGATCGCAACACGCGCGTTGATGGGTTAGGCGCCGCCGGGCTCAAAAAGCTCGAAATGGCACGCGCACTTGCCACTCAACCGCGCGTGCTTCTTGCAGACGAAAGCCTCGGTGGGCTCGATGAGAACGAAATGGAGCAGGCGGCGCAAATGCTCAAGCGAATCCGAGACGAGCGCGGCATCACCATTATTTGGGTCGAACACATCATGGGCGTTCTCATGAAGGTGATCGACCGATGTCTGGTGCTCGATCACGGCGAACTCATTGCTGAGGGCTCGCCAGCCGAAGTCACTCGTGACCCCAGGGTGATTGAAGTTTATCTGGGCACCGAGGCGGAGAGTGTGCAGCAGCAGGTTGCTGCGCGCGATCGCGACACAGTTTCCGGGCGTATCGGTCATGCTTGAACTTAACAGGGTTAGCGCCGGCTATGGCAGTTTTCAGGCGCTATTTGACGTCTCGCTGACGGTTAACGCCGGTGAGGCGGTTGCTGTTCTTGGGCCTAACGGCGCGGGCAAAACCACCCTGCTGCGAGCGATTTCCCGGCTTATACAGACCCGCTCGGGCGAGCTTTCAATGCAGGGGCGTCGCTACAACGATTTGCCAGCCCACGAGGTCATTGGTTTAGGTATTGCGCAGGTGCCCGAGGGGCGACGCCTCTTTCCGCGCCTGACGGTGGAAGACAACTTGAAGATGGGAGCATTCACACCGTCGGCCCGCGCATCTTACAGAGAGCGGCTCGATTTCGTGTACTCACTTTTTCCGCGCATGAAGGAGCGCAGACTGCAGATGGCAGGCACCATGTCGGGCGGCGAGCAGCAGATGTGTGCCATTGGAAGAGCGCTGATGAGTCAACCCAGGCTGCTTTTGCTTGATGAACCCTCCGCTGGGCTGGCCCCGGTGATCGTACAGTCGATTTTCGAATTGGTTCGGCGCATTCGCGCTGAGGGCTACACCGTACTCATCGTCGAACAAAATGTTCAGCAGGTGCTGAAAGTGGTCGACCGAGGCTACCTGCTTGAAACGGGGCGTATCCGCACGAGCGGTACGGCAGCGGAACTTCTTGCCAGCGAAGAAATACGAAAAGCATACCTGGGTGTGTGATGGAAATCTTCGACATCTTTCTGCTTGAGGCGGTCATTAACGGACTGCTGCTTGGCGGTTTGCTCGCACTGCTTGCTCTGGGACTAAACCTGATTTTCGGCGTGATCGACGTGGTCTGGATTTGCTATGCCGAACTCATCATGGTGGGCATGTACGCTATTTTCTGGAGCTATACCGATTTTGGATGGCCCCTCTGGCTTGCTTTCGCGCTTGGAATAGGCCTTGTCGCCTTGCTTGGCGTGGCTTTACACTGGTTCATCGTTCGGCCCGTGCTGGGCGCTGAGCCCATCAACCAGCTGCTCGTAACAGGGGGCGTGCTTTTTTTCCTGCAGGCTGCCGCTACGGTCGCCTTCGGTGTCGAGTTCCGCAACATCGGCATACGGTTGGGCGGTATTCCCCTGGGCGAGGTCAACCTGTCGATTGCCCGGCTAATCGCGTTTGCCGTCGCGCTACTGGCAATCGTTTTGGCATACCTTTTCCTGACGCGAACCTACACCGGAACGGCGATTCGGGCGATCAGTCAAGACCGGGAAATCATGCCGCTCATGGGAGTAAATCCAGGCAAGGTTTACCTGGTGACATCCGCTATGGGCGGTGGACTTGCCGGCCTTGCTGCCTGTTTACTCGTACTGCAGTACGACATTCACCCCGCAATCGGACTGTCATTCGGACCCATCACGTTCCTGATCTGCGTGCTCGGTGGCCTGGGTAACCTGGTAGGGGGCTTCGTTGCCGCGTTTATTTTTGCTCAGTTCATCTCGGTGGGCGGCTTTGTTCTCAAGATCGAGTGGGGCTACGTGCTCGCCTTTGTCTTTTTCATTGTGATGATGTTTGTCAGACCAGAAGGTCTGTTTACCCGCAGGAGATGATCGTGCACCCAGGCTTTAGGCACTTGGGTTGGGTTTTACTGGCGATACTGGTCGCTTCGCCGCTCATCGGAGTCGGCGTCTACCCCATGCATCTGCTCATCATGGCCATGCTTTGGGGTTTCATCTACACGAGCTGGGCATTAATGGGTCGGCTTGGCATGGTCAGCCTGGGACACGGTGCCTTTCTCGGTATTGGTGCTTATTCGGTGGTTCTGCTCTGGAACGCCTACAGCCTCACTCCGCTGGTCGGAGCTGCAATTGCAATTGCCATTTCACTTGTTGTCGCTGTCATCATTGGTTATCCCTGCTTCCGCTTCAAGATCGTAGGGCACTATTTCGCGCTGGTGACGCTCGCACTGGCCGAGGTAATCCGGCTGCTCATCGTCGCCATGCGTGATGTGACGGGTGGGTCGCTCGGCGTGACGCCTGCGCCTGGCCTGCCCGATGGCGCAACAGCTTCGCTTAAAGCCATGCAGTTTTCGGACCGAATTATCTGGTTTTATGTCGTTCTGGCGTTCTGGCTCTTCGGTCTGTGGGTTTGGCGACAAGTCGATCGCAGCATGAGCCGGTTTGCCCTGCAGGCGATTAGCGAAGATGAAGACGCCGCTGCCTCCATCGGCATCGATGTCACTCGAACCAAACTTAAAATCGCCATGCTCTCGGCTGCGATGACCAGTTTCGGTGGCGTGCTTTACGCCCAGTACCAGATGTACGTCAACCCCGAAACGGTTTCGGGAATCGGTGTATCGCTACAGATCGTCTTCGGCGTCATTGCCGGGGGCATGTTTGTTATGTTGGGCCCTACCTTCGGGGCAGTGTTTTTACTGGCGTTACAGGAAGTTCTACGCGTCTTGGTCGGCAACAAGGTCCACGGATTAGATCTGCTCATTTACGGGGCATTGCTCATATTTTTTATCATTTATATGCCCAAAGGCATTTTGGGCACTCTGGACGAAAGACTCAAGCGCCGCCGCTCAGGCTAGGCGATCTGAGATGATCCGGTATCGCTGAACTTAGCCGAATAAATGCGGGCGCCACATCCGCGCCTAGATGATCTTTTCGCTTCTGACCCGACGAAGATCCATCTCGAACTCGAGCTCAAGTATGGGCGGTGCGCAAGGAAAAAGCGTGAGTCCGGTACGGGTCAACCCGCGACGGGCAAACTCTCGCCCGATCAACGCGTGAACGTCGTGCACCGTGTAGACATGGGTAGCAGTCACATGAGTGATGTCGACCCCAAGGCCACGGCCCCGGCGATCCATGGTGTCAAGAACGAACGCCACTTTACTGGCTAAGCCCGCCGCCGATAGGTCACCGCGCGCCACAATAGCCTCTGGAAAGGGCTCACCCTCTGGCCACTCACCGCTTCCAGCGACAACAAAGTCCGGGTAGCCCGAAGCCCCGATGACCCGTGCCTGCCCTTGCTCGGGAACTGTATAGCTAAAGGCAAAAAAACTGGGCTCAGCGGGTGCATCAAAAAGCGGTGCAAGATTACTACGTCCAACAGGATTGAGCCCATTGCGAATCAGCCCCCAAGACTCGAGGACCTGACGATAGCCGACATTGAAGGCCCGAAAGCCCTCCATGGGAAGCGCCAGTGGTGATCGAAGTTCGCACCCCGCAAGCGCTACTCGAGGCCTACCGCGGGCAGCAAGATGCGCCTCGATGGCAAGAAAGCCCGCCGCTATTGGCAGCGGTCTGTCAAACTGCACCCGCTCGAGTGCGAATCCTGGAAGCGCGACAACACCCTGCGAGTAGGGAAATCCGCCCTCAAGAAAAGCGTAACCGCCGTCTTCGAATCGATGTAAGGTATTCATGATGGAACAGTATGGCATGGCCGTGATCGGCTTGGGAGTGGTGGGGCGTCGAATGCTCGAACAAGTGAGCTCACATCACGCCTTCAAGATCACCGCGGCGTACGATACTCAGTCGGCCACTCGATCGGCTGTGCACCGCGATTTCCCGCAGGTGCCTGTCTATCACGAGGCAACGCAGGCCATCGAAAATCCCAACGTTGACATCGTGTATGTCGCAGTACCGCCCCTGGCCCATGCCGAATACGCCCGTGCGGCCATGGCTGCGGGTAAGGCCGTTTTCTGCGAAAAGCCGCTTGGCGTTGATGTTGATGAGAGCACCGCGCTTGTCCGCGATTTTCAGGCGCAGGGCGCACTACAGGCAGTGAATTTCGTCTTTGCCTCCTCGGCCGCTGTACAGAGGCTGCGGGAAATGATCCGACAGCCTGACTTTGATTTGCGGGCCATCGAAATCGAGGTGCGGTTTCACCAGTGGCCCCGGGCCTGGCAGGCCGGCGCGACATGGTTGAACAACTCCAATCAGGGAGGATTCACACGAGAGGTTCTGTCCCACTACGTCTACCTGCTTCACTGTCTGATGGGCGCTCCGGAGCTACGTGGTGCCAGCGTTCGATATCCTCAGCCTGGCGTAGCCGAAACGGCGGTCAGCGCATCGTTGCAGGTCGCTGGCATACCGGTAAGCATTGCGAGTTCAATCGGCGGACGCGCGCACGATGTGATTGAGGTTCGCTGCATCGGAGCGAATCGTGAACTTCGCCTAGTTGACTGGTATCAGCTCCTCGAAGCCGGCGGTGGCTCCGACTTTGAACCGGTTCGGGGCTTACCCGAGAATCCGCGTCAGGCCGCCTATCAGGCTCAACTCGATCAGCTCGCCGAAATGCTCTCGGGTCGTCCCCACACGCTTCCCGATTTCGCCACCGCGCTATCGGTGCAGCGAACCATAGAGACTTTGCTCAAGTCCTGAATATCAGGCCCTGTATTCGGCCCAAACTAG
>JBDLQY010000133.1:0-5415 GCA_039800325.1 Pseudomonadota bacterium
AAATAGCCCGCTCACCATGAATCTGGCGCAGTTTGGCGTGGTCAATACTGGGGCTGTGCTGGGGTAGGGTCCCGTGAATTGGATGTCTCTACGCGCGGTGCGCGTTTGACTCGAGTTCTAACTTACGTGATAGTGAACCGTCCGTGTACTCGACCTGTCGCCCAAGGCGGGCCCCCCGCGACACGAAGCGTAGCGACCTTGACCGCTTAGGCCGTGGTCGGCAAGACAGAAATCACCAGGTGGATATTGAAAATGCCATCACTCGAATCGGATACGACCACCGTCCAAGCCGTCCGCTCTGCGTATGCGGCAGCTGGATGGGTTGCCACTGGATGGGTTGCCACTGGCACGTATGGAATTCTGATAGACGCAGCATCTCCCACCCTTCAAAGTTTAGGGCTGATCTATCCGTCTACGGACCTCGATGGCGATAAAGCGCTGACGATTGATGTATCGGCATCAGGGTTAGCTGGTTTTGATGCGATCGGATATGACAACCATCTATCGCTTGATGAGTCACTCGCTGCGCTTGGACATGCTAACGCAGCTGTCATTCTAGTTTTTCCGGTGCTTGATGATCCGCAAAACGGAGGCTCGGAACCCCTAAACACGAGCGATACCGTCTTCGTTATCGGGCAGGACGGGGCATCGAACCCAATCGTTCTCACGAGCGCAGTCATAGATGGGACCACGACGTCGATCCGATTCCAGGATCCCGTTCAGTTATTTTCGAATGGCGACGGAGGTGAAATCCTGGTCGCCACAAATGTCAGTGCGCCCAGCTTCGTTTTCAATGGTTCGGGTAACACGACGACGCTGGCTGCCGATGTCAATGCCACCTCTGGCAACTATGTGCTGAACGACTCGGCGAAGATTCGTGGGGCGCGTACTGTTCAGGCCGCGGGAAGTGTTGTGTTTGGTCAGACCAATGTGCACTACACCGGCGGCGAAAGCGCAGCGACCACCGACACGCTGACCATCCTCGCTGGGGCAGATGTCATCTTCAAGGGTATCGTGGGCGGCGGACAAACCTTGGGAACCGAAAGCCCCAGTGACATTCTTAATGGCCTCACCATCGGCTCGAGCACCGCCCTGGTTCGGGATGTGGTGTTTGATCAGTCGGTAGCGGTCGCGGGCAATCTGACCATCTGGGCATCGGGTCAGGTAACGTTCAGAAGCGGCGTACGGCTGACCGAGGGCGGCAGCCTCACCATCCGCGGGACGAGCGATGTCCTCTTTGATTCCACCAGCAGCCTCACGCTGGTGAATTCCGCAGCGGGAGTCATTGGCAAAAGCTTTCTTGAAGGTAACGAAGGCAACAACTCACTTCGAGGCAGTAACTGGTCAGACCATCTTGAAGGCCGGGCCGGACGGGATAGCCTGCACGGGGGCAACGGTGACGACAGCTTAGACGGCGGCGAGGGCGACGATCTGCTGTCGGGAGGTGCCGGCAACGACACTCTGCACGGGGGGGCGGGCAGCGATAGCCTGTTGTTGAGCGGTGCGCGTCAGGACTACAGCATTCTCTGGAGTCCCGCGGATCAGCTTCTCACGTTCAGTTCAAATACCGAGGGCGTTGATACGGTTTCGGGTATTGAGACTATTCAGTTTTCAGATGTGACGGTTTCTGCGGCGACGTTTCAAACCTCAGGCTTTGTGCAGAGTGCATTTACACCCTTGCCCCGGGTACGTATCAAGACCAGTGTGGGCGATCTGGTCGTTGAGCTTGAGTCTGAGCGTGCGCCCATTACCGTCACCAACTTCATGCGTTATGTCGATGCCAATTTTTACGATGGCACCGAGTTTCATCGCGTACTCTCGAACTTCGTGGTGCAGGGCGGAGGTTATGACTTCGTCGGTGGACAGTACGTTTACAAGACGCCACCTTTTGCAGCGATTACGCTTGAGAAAACGTCTGCCACGGGCCTGAGCAACACCCCGGGTACGTTGGCGATGGCTAGAACGGGTGCGGTCGACAGTGCGACCAGCCAGTTCTTTATCAACGTGGTCGATAACAAGACGACTCTGGATGCCGCGACCCAACAGGATGGGAACGGCTATGCAGTCTTTGGACGAGTGGTACCTGGGACGACTACGTCGGCAACCCTTCAGACCCTAAAGCAGGTGGCTGTCGTTGCCAACAACTGGGGCGAGGTTTCGCAGCCCACGTCGGCCATTACCCTGATTGATGTGCTGGCCGAGCCCGCGGCGACCACCGCATTGCCCTTGGGTACTGTCACGATAAGCGGTGCCGCCCGTCAGGGGGTAACCCTGAGCGCGGCCAATACGCTGGCCGATGCGGACGGCATTCCTGCTGCTGGCCAGCCCGGTGCGGTCAGCTATTACTGGAAAGTGAACGGTACCGTTATTCCGGGAGCTACCAGCGCCACGTTCACGCCGACGCATGAACACGTGGGTAAGGCCGTCAGCGTGTCCGCCAGCTACACAGACCTGAAGGGCACGACGGGATCAGTGACAAGTGAGGCGGTCCTCATTGGCGTCGGAAATATCCTGCCAAGTGGAGAAGTCTCGATCTCGGGTACGCCGATCAAAGGGCAAACGCTTTCGGTGAGCCATAACCTGACTGACCCCGACGGGCTTGGACCGATCAGCTATCAGTGGCAGGCTGATGGACTTGACATAGAGGGCGCTACTGGCCCGGTGTTGACGCTGACGCAAGCCCAAGCGGGCAAGACGATCAGGGTGGTGGCAAGTTACACCGATCAGCTTGACACCTTCGAGTCGGTGAGTAGTACGCCGACCACAGCGGTATTGTCTCCGGTGGAGGTTTCAGGGCATGTTTATCACTGGAAAAATCATGCCCTGCTGGGCAATGTGGGCCTCACGCTGGAGTCCACGGCCCTTGCATCGATTCAGACCGCCAGCACTGCTTCAAACGGCGCGTACGCGTTGTCGGTACCGGATGAAACCACCTACCACGTGCAAGCCACCAAGTCGCTGACCACCCTGGAAACCGGCAGCGTCATCAGCGCAGCTGATGCACTGGCGGCACTCAAATTATCGGTGGGCATCAATCCCAACAGTGACCCTGATGGCACAGGCCCCCTGACTGCACCGCCCGTGTCGCCATATCAATTTCTGGCGGCTGACGTTAATGGCGATGGCCGTGTCAGCGCGGCCGATGCGTCGGCCATTCTCAAGATGGCGGTTAAGCGCACGGATGCTCCCGCGCGTGAGTGGCTATTCGTCAATGAATCGCATGACTTCTGGAATGAGAGCGTTCCTGACGGAGGCGCTTTCATCACCACCCGAAGCGCTGTACCCAAAGACGCGGTAATGCCGCGCGCAGTTGAGATCACCGATGGCGTACCACTGAATCTGGTGGCGGTACTGAAGGGCGATGTCAATGGCAGCTTGCAGGCGACCGCCGGCAGCAGCGCTTTGCCGGACACTTATTTTCAGGACTTGGCGTCAGCTAATCCGCTGAGTATGCATATCAGCCAGTTTGGCGCCGCAGGTATTGACGGGAGTTCGCCGCAGCCTCAGCCGGGCGGTTTGCCTCCAATGCCAACGTTGAACGTGACGCAACCACCTGGTAACGCCTTATTCACCGCGAAAAGCATTCAATGGCTTGAATCGGGCGATTTGCGGTTTGACCTCTGGCTAGATGGTTCATCGTCTGCAGAATTTTTAGACCTTCAGTTGGGTCTGCCCGGGGCCCAAGGCATCGCGTTTTCATCCGAGAGTCCCAGCGGCTGGGTCGTTCTTAGCAATGACGAGCAATCGGCAGGTACACGAGTGTTTCAGCTGTCGGCCTATTCAAGCAGTTGGAGCCCCACTACAGGCGATCTTTACCTGGGGCGGATGGAGATTGACCTGAGCCCCGGGCAGAAGCAGCAGAGCTTAATTTTCTGGTCTGGGGTCGCTGGCGCCGATGCTTTGAGTCCCTATGTTCTTCAGCTTCGGGCAAACAGTGCTCCGACAGGAACAGTCACGATCACCGGCACAGCGACCCAGGGTCAGACGCTGACGGCTTCCAACACGCTAGGGGATATCGACGGACTCGGTACGATCAGTTATCAGTGGAGAGCTAACGGCGCTGATATCGAGGGTGCCACGGGCAGCACGCTCACGCTCACGCAGGCGCAGGTGGGCAAGACGATTACGGTGGTGGCAAGCTACACCGATCAGCACAAGGCAACTGAATCAGTAACAAGCGTTGCGACCGGGGCTGTCTCATCTAATGTCCCTAGTACGCCAACTGAGGTCCTTAGGAAGTCACCGGAAGATGCTTTAGTCCAGGCAAAAAATATTCAGTGGCTAAGCTCGGGCGATCTTCGACTTGATCTGTGGATTGAGCTTTCTGCGCCCGCTGAAGTCATCGAGTTTGAAATTGGCCTCTCAGGAGCCCCGGCGCTGACATTTACGCCCGCGTACTCTGACAAGTGGGTTACCGCTAACAACCAAGAGCTAATTGGCGAAGCCCGGGTCTTGAGACTAGGGGGCTACTCGGCTAGCTCCAGTCCAGTTTCCGGGGAGTTTTATGTCGGTCGTGTTGATCTCGATCTACCCGTGGGGCAATCCCGCCAGACGGTGATGTTCTGGTCCGGAGCTGCGGGTACCAATACGTTGAGCCCCTATACCCTCGAGGTCAAGGGCAACACTGTTCCTACTGGTACGGTTACCGTCGAGGGGGTGCTCAAACAGGGCCAGACGCTCACGGCTTCGAATAACTTGGCCGACGAGGACGGACTGGGGGTAATTAGCTACCAGTGGCAAGCTGGTGGGGCAAACATTACAGGAGCTACTGGCACAAGCTTTACGCTGACGCAGGCCCAGGTAGGTCAGGCGATTACGGTGGTGGCGAGTTACACCGATCAGATGAACACTGCAGAGTCTGTTACAAGCGCCAAGACCGCACTGGTCGCTAACGTGAACGACCAGCCTACAGGTTCAGTCAAGATCACCGGCACAGCGACGCAGGGTCAGACGCTGACAGCGAGCAACACACTCGCTGATGCGGATGGGCTCGGGACGATCAGCTACCAGTGGCAAGCTGGTGGAGCAAACATTGCAGGGGCTACCGGCACAAGCTTTACGCTGACGCAGGCCCAGGTGGGTAAGGCGATCACGGTGGTTGCGAGTTACACCGATCAGCAGAACACCGCAGAGTCGGTCTCGAGTGCGGCGACAAACCTAGTCGCCAATGTGAATGATCAACCCACGGGTTCAGTCACGATTGCTGGCACAGCGACACAGGGCCAGACGCTGACAGCGAGCAACACACTCGCTGATGCGGATGGGCTCGGGACGATCAGCTACCAATGGCAAGCTGGTGGAGCAAACATTACAGGGGCTACCGGCACAAGCTTCACGCTGACGCAGGCCCAGGTGGGTAAGGCGATCACGGTGGTTGCGAGTTACACCGATCAGCAGAACACCGCAGAGTCGGTC
>JBDLQY010000134.1:0-8493 GCA_039800325.1 Pseudomonadota bacterium
ACTCATGTTTATGTATTGGATTGAGCGAGCTTATTGAGAAACCATTTGATGTTCTGTCACAACTTGATGGCGAGCCGGTTGCCGTCTTTCACGATAATCGTCCAGCGTTCTACATCGTCTCACCCCAAGCGCTTCGAGGAATACGTCGACCAACATTAGAGCAAGTTCCGTATCTTCAATTTGCGGAAAAAAATGCACTTAATATTGACTCCGATCAAAGTTCGCGTATCGAGTTGTTACCACCATCCGCGACGCGCGAGCGGGTAGTACTTGACTCACATCAAGCGCGAAACACACCCACCATCTTGCAGCTGTCAGATCGTTTAGTGACGATCGAGACACGCCGGCAAAGTCGTGGCGAACTTAGCAAGGCTGCAATCGGTATCTTGCGGAACCGTTTAGATGCCCACGTGCTTCCATTTTTTGGGCGAATGTCCGTTGATGAAATCAACGCGGATACGCTCGACCGATTCTTGGCCCGCCTGTTCGAGTTCGAGTTGTCCTCCACGACCGTATCGCAATACTTCGTCATTGTTCGCAAGTTACTCAAGCTCGCCGTGCGTTTGGGCCACCGGCATGATTTGCCGGAGATGCCCAAGATTCGAACCGAGAACCGTCCGCGCTCAATGATTGCGATTGCTGAGTACCGTGCTCTGGTCAGAACCGCGTGGCGCCTGAGTCGACGCCATTCTGAAGCGCCGAAAATCAAGGAGCGTGACGGGACCCGAGAGCGTTTCTGGGTTCACCCCCGCAACTTGATGCTGTCGCCCGATATGCCCTGGGTCATCAGCTTCATGATCAACAGCTTCGTTCGACCCTCGGACATCCGCAATTTGAAGCACAAGCATGTCCAGATCGTTCGGGGCGACCATACGTATTTGAGGCTTACTTTGCCCGAGAGTAAGCGTCACGACTTGCCCATCGTCACGATGACGCCCGCCGTGCGCGTCTACGAGGCTGCGCGTCGCAGAGCTCAGGCCCTGGGGTGCGCAGAGCCTGATGATTACGTATTCCTTCCCGAGGAGCACGACCGTACCTATGCCTTAGCTGTGCTCGGCTTTTGGTTCAAGTGGGTCATGCGCGAAGCCCGCGTGCCGCAGGTAGACCATCTCGGAAGGGAAAGAACGCTTTACAGTCTTCGCCACACCGCGATCATGTTTCGCCTTTTGTACGGCGAGGGCATCGACATGCTGACCCTGGCAAGAAACGCCCGCACATCGGTTCAGATGATCGAACGGTTTTATGCGTCGTCGCTAACCGGCGAGATGAACGTAGGCTTACTGCAGAGCCGCCGTAAAACCAAGGCGAGACGACAATAAAAAACCGCCTGGGTTGAGCAGGCGGTTTTGACAGATCGCGCTTTTCAGCCCCGAAACCGAGACTGAAACACGACGAGCGCGCTTAACGCTTGGAGAACTGCTTGCGGCGACGGGCTTTGTGCAAGCCAACCTTCTTACGTTCAACTTCGCGGGCGTCGCGAGTGACAAGACCCGCTGACGACAGGGCGGGCTTCAGAGATGCGTCAAAATCAATCAGGGCGCGGGCGATACCGTGACGAACGGCGCCAGCCTGACCGGTTTCACCACCGCCGTGAACATTGACCTTGATGTCAAAGAAATCGACATGCTGGGTTACTTCAAGGGGCTGTCGCACCACCATGCGACCTGTTTCACGCGCGAAGTACTCGTCGAGCGGCTTGCCGTTGACGACCACACGGCCAGAACCCTTCTTGAGAAAAACGCGGGCTACCGAGGTCTTGCGCCGGCCAGTGCCGTAGTAGTAGTCACCAATCATGCTCAGATCTCCAGTGCCTGCGGTTGCTGGGCTGCGTGCGGATGCGTGCCCTCAGCATAAATCTTCATTTTCTTGATCATGGCGTAGCCAAGAGGCCCCTTGGGCAACATACCTTTGACAGCTTTCTCGAGCGCGCGACCAGGAAAACGGCTTTGCATTTTGCCGAAATTGGTCTCGCTGATACCACCCGGGTAGCCGCTGTGGCGGAAGTATTTCTTACCCTCGGCCTTGTTACCCGTCACGCGGATCTGGGCCGCGTT
The DNA here is from genome assembly GCA_039800325.1 of Pseudomonadota bacterium. GTDB lineage: Bacteria > Pseudomonadota > Gammaproteobacteria > Burkholderiales > Burkholderiaceae_E > SYIM01. The sequence goes on from JBDLQY010000134.1 coordinate 2,055, forward strand.
GACCACAACGATATAGTCACCGGTGTCGACATGAGGCGTGTATTCGGGCTTGTGTTTGCCGCGCAGGCGCAAAGCGATCTGCGAGGCTAGGCGCCCCAGCACTTTGTCAGAGGCGTCGACCACGAACCAGTCGCGACGAACTTCGTGCGGTTTGGCGGAGAAAGTTTTCATAAATGTCTCGGTTGCCGCGCAGACGGAAAGCCCGAAAGTCTATCTGATTGCAAGCGATCGTGTCAAAGCGACCAACAGGCAAGTCGGCATTACAGGACGCCTCGCCTGCCGCGCGGCAGCCCCAAGAGATCGCCAAGATAAAAAAAAGCCCGGAACAGGGTTCCGGGCTGAATCCACCTAAGGAGGAGGGTGGAGGAGACACTTGGGGGCCGTCGTTGACGACCGATGACTGAATGCTACAGAAAGACTTTGTGCGTTGCAAGATCTACGGACGAGCGGCAGCGGTAAATGAGTGTGACTTTTGCAACAAACGAGATAAAACCTCATACACGACACCCAAGTCATTGATCCAAAAGACCTAGTCTGTACGCAAGAATCTCTCGAATACACTACCTTCAATCAAATGACTCATGCGTTCAATTTGGGAATCCCAAGTCGAGCACGGGGTTTTGTGCGTCGCACCATGACATGGATTACGTTCTCGCCCGACCGTCCCCTGACAGCCTTGCCGTAGAATCCACCGCCTGTTCAAGGTCGCTCGCCCCCGAGTGGCCAGGCTCGAAGAGAAGATCGGCATGAAAACTACTATTCGCTGGACAGGCCCGCAGGGCATGAGTTTCCTCGCAGAAACCGGAAGCGGTCATGCCGTCATGATGGACGGAGCCCCTGAGGGGGGCGGACGCAACCTGGCCCCTCGCCCCATGGAAATGGTTCTGCTCGGCACCGGGGGCTGCACCGCCTACGACGTCGTCGTGATTTTGCGAAAAAGCGGTCAGGACGTTCGAGGCTGCGAAGTTGAGCTCGAAGCTGAGCGCGCCGAAAGCGACCCCAAGGTTTTTACGCGCATCCACTTTCAGTTCAAGGTGACTGGTCGTGGTTTGAAAGCCAACATCGTTGAGAGAGCCATCAAGTTGTCGCATGACAAGTACTGCTCGGCTTCAGCCATGCTCGGCCATACGGCGAAGCTGTCAACGGGTTGGGAAATCATCGAAGACTGAGGGTCACTTGCCTTACCCTGGCGCCGCGCACACCTGGCGTCGCTGAGAGCGTGGGTCGCTATTCGGCCAGGCTAAAGCCGGTCTCGGCCCGACGTCGACATTAAACGTGGTGCGCAACGGTGGTCATGATGCGGGCGGCGGTCTTCATCAGATCTTTCGCCGGCTGTGGCAACTCTGCGCCCCCCAGAGCTTTCGCGTCGTGCGCGTGCTTTGTTTCATCAAGCTTCATCTGCTCGACCACGGCCCGGGAGGCCTGGTCAGCCGCTGGCAGACGCCCCAGATGCGACTGCAGGTGTTGTTCGACCTGGCGCTCGGTTTCGGCCATAAAACCTAAACTCCAGCGGTCACCCGCCCGACCTGCCACCAGGCCCAGAGTCAGCGCACCGGCATACCAGATGGGATTCAGCAGCGAGGGACGGGCCCCCAGTGCATCCAAACGCGCTCGAGTCCAGGCCAGATGATCAGCCTCTTCCTCAGCCGCGCTCAGAAAATGAGCGCGTAGGGAAGGATCGCGGGTTGATGCAGCCTGCCCCTCATACAGTGCCTGGGCGCAGACCTCGCCGACATGATTGACCCGCATCAATGCACCCGAGAGGCGCCGCTCGGCGTCGGACAACGGCGATGCCTCCGCCGTGTGTTCGATACTCCCGGCCGGATCGGGCCGCCTGGACGGAACCGCATCGGATAGTGTTGCAAGCGCGCGACAGGTTCCTGCGAGTAGCTCATCTAGCGGCGAAAAGCGTCGAAAGGTATTCATCTCGAAATGATACTGGTACTGGGCAGATGCGCCCCTCTTTGGGGATCGCCCTTCATCAAGGCGTTCGATTGGCTGGCAACTCAAGCTTCAGCGACGGATGTCGACTCCTTTGGGGCAAGTCAATCTAGCTGTGCCATCGGTTTTGTTGCGCGCTTGCAACGCCCAGGCCGTGTTGTGCACGGTTTTCTTTGCACGCGTCGACGGTGTCTGTTGGAATACGCTCAACTTCCTGGATGGAGGTTGGCTCCGATGTCCCATCGCCACCTGGCGTGTGACTCCAGAGCTAAGACACCTTGTTAAACCTTGGAGAGACTTGCAATGAAAAAGACTCTGATTGCCGCGGCTGTGCTGTCGATGTCCGGCGCCGCCTTCGCGCAGACCAATGTCACGCTGTTCGGTATCGTTGACGCGGTTGTTGCTGTTGGCAACGGTTCGCTCACCGATCGTACCCGTCTGCACAATTCCGGCTTCAACAGCAGCCGCTTTGGCGTGCAAGGCGTTGAGGATCTGGGCGGCGGTCTGCGCGCCGGTTTCTGGCTTGAGGCTGGCGTCAACAATGACGACGGCACCGGCCAGGCCAGCCAGAACAGCAACCAGTTGGCCAATCCCTCGCTGGTCACCGCCACGGGCGCCGCTGGTACCGCCGCTGCTGCTGCCACGGGTAGCACTGCCAACCCCGCCATCAACGCCCGCAACCAGGGCCTGACCTTCAACCGTCGCTCGGTTCTTTCGCTGGGTGGCAGCTGGGGCCAGATCAACGCCGGTCGCGACTACACGCCGCACTTCTGGAACCACACCGCCTTTGATCCGTTCGGCACCAACGGCGTGGGCACCTCGCTGGTCATGAACGGCCGCACCGGTGGCGAGACCTCGGTTCGCGCCTCCAACAGCATCGCCTACGCTTACGGTTATGCCTTCAACGGCGCCAAAGTGTTTGGTACGGGTGGTCTGACCATCGACGCCATGTACTACATGGGCGAGAACGCCAGCGGCTCCGCCAACAGCGATGACGGTCAAGGCACCAGCGTTCGCGTCGGCTATGCCGGCAAGAACTGGAACGTCGCTGTTGCCTCCGGCAAAACCGACTACGCGACCGGCCAAACCGCCGCTACCGCTCCCGCCGGCGAAATCTCCACCACCAACATCGGTGGTAACTACAACCTGGGTGTTGCCAACATCATGGGTCTGTGGAACGAAGACGACGTCAACGGCACCAAGAAAGTCGGCATGCTGATCGGCGCCACCGCCCCCATGGGCCAGGGCCTGGTCCGCGCGTCGTACTCCATGACCGAAGTTGACGCCACCGGCGGCGCTGCCAGCAAGCAGATCGCTCTGGGTTATGTTCATAACCTGAGCAAGCGCACCCAGGTGTACGCCACCTACGCTCGTGTCACCAACGACAACGGTGCCAACTTCGCGCTGAATGCCTCGACCACTGCCGCCAACGCTTCGTCCAGCGGCATGGACTTCGGCATCAAGCACAACTTCTGATTCTCGGCTGTCGCAAGACAGCAGAGCATCACAGTGTGCTAAAAACCCACCGCTTCGGCGGTGGGTTTTTTTATGGCCTTGTCACCCTTCTTCAGTTTGACCTGATGGTGATGTCAGAAAAAGGTAAGCCGCTCTCGTAGCGCTGGACTATGAGCCGATAACCCTCTTCAAGATGGTGAACCGTCTGAGGCGTGTCAAACAGGGATAAAGCATCACGACTGCTGATGAGGTGTTGTCGTATGTCTGTCAGACGAGACCTGTCAGCAGCCAAACCAACCGCCAGATCTACATAGGCTTGATCTGAATCGGTGATCAATTCAGCAAGGCCCGCTGCTGTCAACAGACTGGCCGCCATGCGCCCGGCATACGTGTTTCCTGCCTGGGTTAAGACAGGCACCCCCATCCACAGCGCGTCGCTCGCGGTCGTGCCCGCGTTATAGGGTAAACAGTCAAGAAACAGGTCAGCCTGCCGATACTGCGCCAGGTAATCAGCAGCAGCACGACGTCGGGCAAACACCAGCCTGCTGGACGACACCCCCTGTCGTTCAGCCATCTGCTGCAAGCGCAGCGCAGCGGCGCTGTTATCAGCAATCAGCCAAAGCACCGCCTGCGGCACTCGCTGCAAAATTTGCATCCAGACAAAGAACTGCTCAGGTGTCAGCTTTGAACTGTTGTTGAAGCAGCAGTACACGAAGCCGTCATCAGGAAGCCCCAGTTCGCTGCGGGAAAAACGTTGAGCAGAGGCCCTGCGCTGTCGATCGTTTACCTGAAAACACGCGGGCAGATAGAGCACATGCTCGCTAAAGTGCGGCCGCAACGACGCAGGCATCACGACAGCGTCAGCAATCACATAGTCGATATAGCTCGCACCGCTGGTTGCCGGATAGCCGAGATAGCTGATCTGCACGGGGGCAGCGCGGCGCGCAAAAATGCCAGTACGCGCAAACAGTGTATGGCCGTTAAGGTCAACGGCAATGTGAAGGCCCATCTCACGCGCAAGGCGCGCAGCCGCCTCATCTGAAAGGCCACGAATATCAATAAACTGATCAAAGGCCCGACTGACCCGAAGGCGGAAAGCATCCCCCGAGCGCGGCCCGAAATCAAAACCGATGACCTCGAACTGGCGACGATCGTGAAGCTCAAATAATTCAGCACACAACACGCTCACCGGGTGCGCACGAAAGTCTGAGGAAAAGTAACCCACCCGGATGCGTCCCTGGGTCGAGCGCGGTGGCAGCTTCAGGTCTCCTAGACTTTGATTCGGCGGGTACAGATCGTCTACCCATATGGCTGCACCCTGCTTTTGCAGGGCCGGATCAGCACAGACCTGACTGATCACGAGAGGCGGTGCCACGCGCGCGCTGGTTTGAACACCCGACTCAATCAGGGACCGATACGACTCAAAATTCGACCAATCGGCTAGCCGCATCTGAGTGCCAAGGGCCAAACCCAGCGCATACGGGTGATACGGATCGCGCGCCACAACCGCCTCTAGATCGGTAACAGCCGTCTCATGGTCGCCGGAGTCAGCTAACAGGCTCGCCCGGTCGATTCGGGCACTTGAAAGATCCGGTGCCAACTCGATGGCTCGCGCAAGATGTCTGCGAGCCTCGTCGACCTGCCCCAGCACGAGACAGACCGAGCCAAGATTTGCGTGCGCCTCGGCGTAGTCGGGTTCAAGCGAGAGCGCGCGTCTGAGCAGCTGAACGGCCTCCTGATGATTGCCGTCAACATGCCTTAGCACGGCCAGATGATTCAGGGCTTCAGGATAATCGGGCCGACTGCGCAGCGCGCTTTGATAGCAGATCTGCGCTTCGCGCATCTTTCGTCGGCGCTGCAGTGACAGACCGCACCCGAAATGGGCAGGCGCATAGTCGGGTCTGCGCGCAAGGGCGCGCTGAAATTCCAGCAGAGCATCTGAGGGACGATTCGCGGCAATCAGTGCATTGCCTCGGTTTAACCAGGCCTCAGCACGCTCGGGTTGCAGCGCGATGGCCTTATCGATGCTTTGCAGGGCCTCATCGGTTCGGTCGAGCGCCGTGAGCGCAACACCTCGGTTGGAATAAGCCTCTGCATAATCAGGGCGGCAGGCAATCGCCTGGTCGAAGCTGCTCAGGGCCTCCTGAGGCCTCTTCAGGGCCAGAAGGGTATTGCCTCGGTTAGACCAGGCCTCTGCGAAATTTTGATCAATAGCGACAGCCTGATCAAAGCCACCAAGAGCCTCTGCGTAACGACCCAAAGCATGCTGCGCAACAGCACGGGCGCAATGGGCATCAGGGTTGTAGGGCGAGAGTTCGATCGCTTTGTTGTAATCCGCCAGTGCTTCGGAGAACCGCCCCAGATCTGTCAGCGCGTTACCGCGCCCCTCAAAAGCAGCGGCGTTATCAGCTTGAAGAACAATGGCCTTGCCGTATAGGACAACAGCCTTTTCAAGCTCGCCCATCTGTGATGTAGCCGTCGCCAGAAGCAGGCTTGCCTGGGCATGTCGGGGGCTGCGCGCCAACACCTTACGGTAGGCTGCGCAGGCTTCTTGCAGCCTGCCCGACTGGTGCTGGCTGAGCGCCTGCTCAAAAAGAGGGGAAGCCGGTGAGCTGGAATTGGACATGAGAGTCGTTAAGCACCGGTCATCGGACTGGATCGTCAATCGACCCGCGATGCCGTGAATGCATCCTGAAAAGGCCTCATTATCCGCCGCGATCTCTTGTCTGCGCTACGTGCAAGCCAGCGTTAAACTCTGCCCCATGCGCGCACCAGACACCGACTCTCAGCTGCCCGTACTCCGGCTTTGGCTGCGCCTGCTGACCTGTACCAATCTCATCGAGGGCAGCCTCGGCCAATCGCTGCGGCAGCGCTTCGGCTCGACGCTGCCACGCTTTGATTTGTTGTCCCAGCTGCATCGACATCCCGAGGGGCTGCTGATGAGCGAACTTTCGCGCCAGCTAATGGTGACCGGCGGTAATGTCACCGGTCTTGCCGACTCCCTTCAATCCGAAGGCCTGATCCGTCGTGAATCCGTTGAAGG
>JBDLQY010000135.1:0-2708 GCA_039800325.1 Pseudomonadota bacterium
ACTTATATTTTTCGCTGCCGCGTGCGATTGCGTCCTACGCGGCCGCTGCTGAATCCATGGATCATGCCCTGGAAGAAGCGGCTCGCTCGCTAGGCGCTTCGCGCTGGCACATTGTTCGAGACGTCTGGCTGCCCGAGCTTGCGCCTGCGACCCTCGCCTGCGGAGCGATTGTGTTTGCCACGGCCATGGGTGCCTTCGGTACCGCCTTTACGCTGGCCAGCAAATTCGAGGTACTGCCTATCACGATTTACGACGAGTTCACCAATTACGCCAATTTCGCGCTCGCAGCGTCCTTATCGATTGCGCTGGGTCTGGTCACCTGGGCTGCGCTGGCGATTGCGCGAAAGCTGGGCGGGACCTCAGCGGTAGGGGCCTGACATGGCGCAAGCAAGAGGCTCTATCACTGCAACCACACGCTCGCCGATTCTTCTGGTACTTACCGTGCTGATGGCGATTTTCATGCTGGGCCCCATTGTGCTCTCGATCTCTGTCGGTCTGGTCAACAACTATAGCGTTGGGTGGCGCAGTGGGTTCACGCTGCGCTGGCTGATCGAAGTCTGGGAGGGCTATGGCGGTACGGTGACCGCCTCATTGCTCATCGCAGGCGGTGCCGTGGTGGGCAACATGCTGCTGGGCGTACCCTGCGCCTACGCGCTGGCGCGCACACGTAACAAATTCGCCCTGTGGTTTGAAGAAATCCTGACCTTACCTGTGGCCGTGCCAGGCCTGGCCACAGCGCTTGCGCTCATTCTGGTTTACGGACAGATGCGCGACTTTCGGCAAAGCTTCTGGTTCGTACTGGTGGGACACATGGTGTTCACTTTTCCCTTTATGGTCCGCACGGTGGCTGCGGCATTTCGCCGTCGCGAACTCATAGCCCTCGAAGAAGCTGCATCCACACTGGGCGCGAGTTTCGGTCAGCGTTTTCTGGGCATTCTGATACCCGCTGTGCTGCCGGCTATTGCAGGCGCCAGTCTGATGGTTTTCACGCTATCGGTCGGCGAATTCAATCTGACCTGGATGCTGCACACACCACTGACCCGAACGCTGCCGGTCGGTCTGGCTGACAGCTACGCATCGATGCGTATCGAAGTCGGATCAGCCTACACTCTGGTATTTCTGATGGTTGTACTACCCATGCTGTGGTTGCTGCAGCTGGCTGCGTCCATTACCGAAAAACGTTATGCAAGCTGAAGCGACCACCGTTCATATCCGAAACTGCGCCAAGACTTACCCGGATGGCACGCGCGGGCTGCTACCCACCGATATCGACATCGAAGCCGGAGAGGTGCTTGCACTGCTGGGGCCATCGGGCTGCGGAAAAACCACGCTGCTGCGCATCGTGGCGGGCCTTGAGACGCCCGACCTTGGGGCCAGCCTTCGCTTTGGTGATCGCGATGTCGTGTCCTTAAGCGTCGAGCGGCGCGAAATTGGCATGGTGTTTCAGCACTACGCGCTGTTTCCGCAAATGACTGTCGCTGGCAATATCGGCTACGGCCTGCGTATCCGTGGCGTCGCTGATCAGGACATACGCCAGCGCGTGGGCGAATTGATTGATCTCGTCCGTCTCAATGGGCTCGAGCGCAAGCGTCCGGCCGAACTCTCGGGCGGACAACGGCAGCGGGTCGCACTGGCCAGGGCCATCGCGGTTCGACCCAAGGTGCTGCTGCTTGATGAACCGCTGACGGCGCTGGACGCAAAGCTGAAAGAGTCGCTACGCGATGAACTGGCCGAGCTGCTCAGACGTCTGCGTATCACTGCTATACACGTCACACACGACCAGCACGAAGCGATGGCCATTGCCGACCGGCTGGCGGTCATGCGTGCCGGCCGCGTCGTGCAGGTGGGCAGCGCCGAGGCACTGTACCGTGAGCCCAGCCATCCGTTTGTGGCCAGCTTTTTGGGTCGGGTCAATCGCCTGCCCATTCATGCCATGCCCTCCCGGGATACTGCAGCCGTCAGGATTGCCGATGCCTGGCTGCCGCTGGCTCGATCCCATATTGCAACGCCGAAATCCGCCTTCATACGCCCCGAAGATGTCGGAATCAGCGCCGCTAATGCTCAAACACATCATGCGCGGGTCAGCTCACGGACCTTTTTGGGCGACCGAACCCAGCTGCTGGTACAAGATCGCCACGGCCTGACACTACAGGTTGATGCGCCACGAGATTGCGCGCTTTCAGTCGGTGATGCCGTCACCCTCACGATTGATGTCGAACGTCTCATGATTTTCGGAGAAGACGAATGAGCACCCTGCTCTTTCAGATCACCGACCTGCATATTCGCGAACCTGGTCGACTTGCCTATGGTCGACTCGATACCGCCCCGTACTTGCGTCAGGCCATTGAGACTGTCAAGGCGTGTCCGCAGCAGCCCAGTGCCGTCGTGCTCACGGGCGACCTCACCGATTTCGGCAGACCTGCAGAGTATGCGCATTTGCGTGAACTGCTCGCGCCGCTTGACTGCCCGATCTATATGCTTCCAGGCAATCATGACGACGCGGCCGGCATGCGCGCTTCGTTTCCAGAGCATGAGTACCTGGGCAAAGAGGGGCATGTTCAATACAGCGTGCCGGTTGGCGATATCCAGCTGATCGCACTGGACACCACCGTACCCATGCAAAGTCACGGCACGCTTTGCGATGCGCGTCTATCGTGGCTGGATACCGAGCTTGAGCGCGTGCGTCATCGTCCGGTGGTTATCGCCAT
>JBDLQY010000136.1:0-6440 GCA_039800325.1 Pseudomonadota bacterium
GATCCAGGCACAAAAAGAGCGAGCGGTGGCTTACCGCTCGCCACCACCCCACCCCAACGAAGACCCAGGCACAAAAAGAGCGAGCGGTGGCTTACCGCTCGCCACCACCCCACCCCAACGAAGACCCAGGCACAAAAAGAGCGAGCGGTGGCTTACCGCACGCCGTTCATCGACCGACGATCGAACTAACCAACATGACGAGACCCAGCACGCCTGCTGTCGCAATCAGCAGCCGCAGCCTCGAACGCAACCGGTCTACTGCTGAGATTAGCGTCGAGGCCTGCTCAGCCAAGGCTGCAATCATACGGGCCTGCTCCTCCAACATGTCCCGCTGCTGACGGGTCAACCGTTCGAGGTCTTCTATCCGTCGGGCCATCACCGACGGATCCATCGCAGCGCTCGCGTCATTCGAGGAGGGCCTGGTGACAGGCGACTCGTCGGTCTGGGAGCGACGTCGCAGCAGATCACGAGCTTGATCGAGCACCCAGGGCGCATGCTGGAGCACCTGCCCCCAGGGAATCACTTGAAGGGCGGTCAGCCAGGGTATCGCCATGCCTGCCAATCTCCGTTGCTAAAGCGCGAACTAATTTGCCAGATGGTAGCAGCGCCAACTCACTCAAGCTGTAGACCCCTGACCGCAGCGGGCTTAAAACAGACTCGCTAAACCTCGCCTTCGGCAATACACCTGACGGTAGTCAGGGCTTGTCGAGCATAGCGCTGGAGTGCGTCCATCGGGTATTCACAGCGCACTGACTCCTTTGCCGTACTCTTCGCGACAGACGGACAGAGAAGGCCCGGGTTTAATTTCGGTGAGCCTCTGAGCCGCACAAGCAATCCTGAGGATGGGGAAATGTCTGGCCGCGGTATGACACCGCCGCGGCACCGTGCCTTCCTATGAGGTTTTCATGTCGACCGTCAAGTCTTGTATCGCCCAGAAATCAGGTCTCGTTATCTCGCTCCCGTCCACCGCTAGCGTGCAGCAGGCCCTGCAATTGATGAAAGACCGCAGAGTTCGCGCAGTGCTGGTTATCGACGGCGAAACACTCAATGGCATCGTATCTCAGGGCGATTGCGCTATTCGCGTTCTGCTGGCAGGCCGTGACCCACACAGCACGTCGCTGGCCGACATCATGACGCGCAACCCGCTTAGCGTAGATCTCTCCATGAATCTTGATCAGTGCATGAAGATCATGATGGAACGCAGTATTCGACACCTGCCCGTCCTGGAGGCTTCTAAGGTCGTTGGCATGATCTCCATCGGAGACATCGTCAAGGACATCATTCAGCAGCAGGGCATGCACATTAAGTACCTCGAGACCTACATCAAAGGCCACGCTGTCGAGTACTGAAGCTGTGTCAGCCCCCGGTTTCCGTATGAACCTAGGCGGGCTGACATCTCGTCACTGATCGAGGTGCCTGACCATGTATAAGGTCATCATTGTTTGCGAGAAGGCAATCCTTATCCTGATTGCCGGATTTACAGTCTTTGGTGTTGGGCAAGAGATGTACAAGGTCATCAGCTCAGGTGCTGTAAAGCTGACCGACTTACTGCTGCTGTTCATTTACGCCGAGGTACTCGGCATGGTGGCGGCTTTCTACAAAAGCAATGAAATTCCGATCACCATCCCTATTTTTATTGCAATCACTGCGCTTTGCCGACTGATTATTCTTCAGGGTAAGGAAATTAGTTCGATCAACCTGATTCACGAGGGTGGCGCGGTATTGCTGCTGGCAGCCTCCATCGTCGTGATACGGTGGAGCATGTCTCGACTTGAAAACAAGAAGAGCGACTGACGCACAAAGCTCTTCCGAGCCTGAGCGCAATCTGTCGAAACTGCCAGTGAGGGGCGCAAATGACAAGCAATCTCTACGACGAATCAGTACCGGTGTTCAATCAGTTTCTAGGTAATCTCAAGAGCATTCTTGTTAAGGCGAAAACCCACGCGACTGAACACCGTATTGATGAGGCAGCGCTTCTGCTCGACCGTTTGTTCCCGGACATGTTCACCATGACCCGACAGGTGCAGATCGCCTGCGACTCAGCCAAGGGGGCTGTGGCACGTCTGGCAGGTGTCGAGATTCCCAAGCATCCCGATGTTGAGGCGAGTTTTGACGAACTCATTGCACGCGTTGATCGCACGCTAGCCTTCATTGCCAGCGTGCCGCGCACCGCATTTGAGGGTAGTCATCAGCGACAGATCGTGCTGCAGTTCGGCGATTGGCGACGCGAGTTCACTGCTGCTGACTTTCTGCGCACCTGGGCACTGCCCAACTTCTACTTCCACATCGCCACCGCCTACGGACTCTTAAGGCATAACGGCGTGCCGGTGGGCAAGATGGATTACCTGGGCTAAAGCGGTTCTTCAGGCTCGCAGGCTGACATTCAAGAGGGCCTGATCAAGACCCGAAACCGACGTGGATGAATTCGTGGAGGCCGATTGCGCCTCAGGTGACTGAGCTGTGCCCGAGAGGCGCCGCGACCACACGCGAGCGGCTGCAACAAAGCGTTCGACAGCGGCCCGAAACTCATCGAAGTCGTGCTTACGAAGATTGAGCTGTCGATGCAGAAGTAGTTCGCGGCGCCGAGTGTCGAGGCCAAAGCAGGCCTCACCGGTTTCACGCCCGAAGTACTGTGCCGACAGCAGATTTGCAAACATAGCCTCAACATCGCCAGGCGGCACCTGCCCCAACACAGAGTATAGGTAAACACCGTACTCGCCTTGCGCCTCGAGAACCACCGGCAATTCGCCATCAAACAGCAGCTGCACCGTACCCTCGGCGCTGGGCTCAATGGGCAGCGACAGCACGGTTCCCAGTCTCTGGAGTGCTTCGTCGAATGAGATCACTTAACGCTCCGTCGCGGCATGTAGTTGCTCTAAAAAAGCGACGACTTCTGCCCGGATCTGGTCAGGAGACTGCTGAGACCGTAGCGCTAGTTTGAGTGGCTGCGCGGCCAACGCCAGGTAGTACTCGAGCGATCGCAGAAGATGCAAGACCAGACTGGTGTCGAAGACCGTTATTCGAGCGGCATAGGTGTAATGAAAACCGACCCGGTGCTCAGCGTGCAGGCAGAACGCACCAAAAGGCATCGCCTCATTGATGATATCGAGGCAGGTCAGCAAAGCACCCAAGCGCTCAGCTGAAAACAGCAGTGGCACAGTAGCGTCCAGCCTCAGCAATATCAGCGGTGACTCATCTTCATCCAGCAAGGCATTGTCCGACTCAACATCTACCTGGTCGACTGGCATCAGGCGGACTTCAATATCGGTCTCATCAAATACATTTTCGAGGGTGACCGTCAGTGCTTCAAACGTGACGGCCTGAGCCTCAATAGGCGTATAGCGCCAAAGAAGACGCAATGCCTCGAACTGCTCTGCCAACAGAACCAATTCGGGACGGGTAGGTTTCATAGGATTTCGATGACCTTCAACAAGTCTGCGGGATACACGTCACGCTCAGGCGAGAGCCTACTCAAATTGCAGCTCTTTGGCGATAAGGCCTGTGGCATGAACCATCTGCTCAAGTGAACGAGCGCCGACAGCCTTATCAAGGGTTTCGCGCTTGACACCGTAAAGGCTGAAGTCGTTTCGAAGCCGATCAGCCTGCGCACTCAGCTGAGCAGCCCGCGCACGCTGCTCATCCGTGGCCCCCTCTACATCGAGGCTATTTACCTCAGCACCGAGCCGCTGCAGGGTGCCGATACTGGCATAAAGCAAAGCTTCCTTATCCCGCCGCAGCAGCTTGCGCATAGCCGCAAGGCGAGCCATTTCAGGGGCGGCCTCAGCAAAAAGGCCTGCCCACAATTCGCGGCGTGACCGCACTGCTGACGGTGACTCGGAATTCGGGGTAGCTTCACGCTCAAGCTCTTGCGCCCACTTGGGCAGCTCGCTGGAAACCGTGACGGAATCCGCCTCGGCAAGCACTTCGTCAATATGCGTGTCCGTCAAAGGCAGTTCTGACTTCAGGCGGGCAAGTAATTCATCGCGTCCGACAGCGCCCGGTCGCAAGGCCTTTTCGAGGGCCCCATGCAGTCCTGCCTGGCTCAAGAAAGGCGTGTGCAGGCTGTCAAGCCTTTGGACCCGCTCATCAAGCGACTGTCTGACGACAGAGCCAAGACGACCCATTGCATAGTCTTCGACGGAGCCCCCTGGCTGGGTCATCTCGAACCCGATAGTGATCGACTGCGCATCACCTAAACGCTTCTCGATGAGTTCTGCAGTTTCTTTCGCGTGGGCCTGATACCCAGACTCAATATCCCGCTCTCGACCGAACTGACCGACAGCGAGGAGCGCTGACTCGATCGATGAGCGCAAGCTGGGCTGCGGTGTTTCACCCCTGGCCATTGCGAGCACGGCTGAGCGGACGCCAGGGTCTTGCAAAACCGCCGTCTTCATCACGTGCCCCAACAACTGGTTACCAGCTTTAACGGTTTGGCGATGCTGTAGTTCGAGCCCCAGCCGGCTGCCAGGGTCCGTCAGAACCCCGTGAAGATCTTTGACGGAGTAGGTGGTATCACGGCTGAGTCGTTTGTAGACGAGATAGCCCACAAACAGAAGCCCCATGCCGATGCCCACCCCACTACCAATCAGGCCGACGACGCTCACCGCCGACGCGACAGCAGCTCCCAGAGCCTCGGCGAGAATCAGTGCGCTCGACGCAAGGCCCAGAACGCCAGAACCAATTCCCAGGCCGAACAACCAGGCCTTGACACGACTTTCATTAGGCGAACTACGCGCCTGTGCCATCTTGGCGAGCCCCCGCTGCAGGCCGCTAACCTCATCGGTGCGATCACGATCGTGGCGCGCCGGACTGACCGCCAGCGTACTTTGCGCGTTGTGCAGATTGTTTTTATCGGCTGCTATTTGACGGTAGTTGTCGCGGGTGAGGATGACAGCAAAGGGAAGCATCAGCACAGCAGCTGCACCTGCGGTTGCGGCGCCAGCGGCGGCCAGCGCATGCGACCCGCCATGCTCGGCAACCGCTAGCACCGCGGTTCCAGCCACCTTGGCCGCTCCACCCGTGAGAGCCACTGATGGGCCCACCAACTCGTGGCCCGCATGCTGGCGGACCTGCTCACCCCTCGCGCGACTGACCTCGAAGCCTGCCTTGAGCGCCCCGATTTGCTGACTCAGGCTCTTAAGGTGCTGCAGCTCAGCCTGCTCTGCAGGCGAATCGGGTCTTGCGGCTTGATCGGGCCCCGCCCGCGCAGCCAACGTATCCATTCGGTCATTCAGGCGCGACTCGAGCTCGCCCAGCGCGGTAACATGCTCCCCCGCCTGTTGCTGCAAACGCTTGCCACCGGCGTATTCGACGGCCCTCAGAATGACGACGATGGCCTCAGGAATCAGACCGACACCAGACGCACCGGTCTCCATAGCCAGCGATGCGAGTCCCACTGGATCGCCCGTTCCCATCACAGTGAGATCAGCCGAGATCTCAGCAAGAACGGCTAGTGTTTCAGCCTTGATGAGTTTGAGCTCAACATGGTCTTCGGTCGAGTCCTGTGGCGCATGCCCGGCAATGGGATTGGCAGCCGCATCAGCTCGCCTGGCATCAACGGCACCCGCCTGCGGTTCAAAGTCTGGCGCAGCCAAATCAGCCGGCCGCGGCATAGCGACGATAGGCTTATTGCGTTTACGCAGCGCCTGCAGGCCTGCAAGCTCATTGGTTAAAGCCAGCGTAGCGCCGCCCCGCCCACCCTTGCTCACATCCACCGAGCGATTTGCCGCCGCCTGTAATTCAAGACGAGCAGATGCACCCTGATCAAGCCGGCCGATCAGCTCGGCAGCATGCATACCCACGTCGGCGGCGGCCGCCTGCCCCCGACCAGGAACCGAACTATCGCCCCTACCCCTGGGTTCTGGCTGAGCCAACAGCGAAACCCGACCCGGAATAAGAGCCGTAGGTGCGTCAGCTCCATGATCAACCGGGTTGTCGACGAAGCGGGCACGTGCGATAGGGGCCTCGAGCAGCACAACGCTGTCGCGTTGACCAGATGCCGCAGTTGGCTGCTGAGTCGCGGACACTGCACCGCCAAGAATAGGGCTGCTGGATGAGATGGACATCGGGACCCCTAAAAGTCGGCCTGCATTATGAATCGGGATAGCCCATCATTGCCAGCGACTTTATGCCTTGTACGAGCGCCAATCGGGCGCGTGGCGGTAAGCGCCTCGTTCGATGTAGCGGGGTTCGGGCGCGTGGCGGTAAGCGCTCGTGCGCTTTGACCAGTGTCGGGCGCGTGGCGTTAAGCGCCCATGCGCTCATAGGCTGCGGCCTGTCCTGCGGACAGGCTTCCCTTCGCTCGGGCCTTTCGCCGGGGCGCCCCGAACTCGGCCGCCGAGGCGGCGGCCTCAAACATGCGGGGCGCTACAGCCCCCGGCGAAGCTGTCCCTCGCTCGGCTTGCCAAAATCGCGCAGAGCGCTTCCCGCCCCACGCCCTA
>JBDLQY010000137.1:0-40481 GCA_039800325.1 Pseudomonadota bacterium
AACCCCGGCAACGGTGGCCAGGAGCAGATCGATCTCGAGAGCACAGCAAATTTCGCCGGGGCGACGGCCGACACCATGGACTTCCTGGCCGGGGTAGCGCGCACCGACGCTGACGATCGCCTGAGCACGGCTGCGAACGACATCGTGGTTCAGTACTACTGGAAAACCGGGGATGCCGGCAGCAGTTTCACCGGTGGTTCTCTGGGCGACAAGCTGGTGGGCGGTCTGGGTAACGACACACTCAGCGGTGCCGCAGGTAATGACACCATCACGGGCGGGGCTGGCAACGACCAGATCGCGCTCGGCGCGGGGGCGGATATCCTGATCCTAAACAGTCTGGTTGGTGTTGATTCAGTCACGGATTTCAACGCGGGTGAAGACGCGATTCGCCTGTCCAAGACGGCGATGGCAGCACTTGGGGCCGCGGGGGCCCTCACGGCCGCCGAGTTCGTCTCGGGTGCGGGGCTTACCGCTGGGCAGGACGCCAGCGATCGCATCGTTTACAACACGACCGACGGTTCGCTCTACTATGACGCAGACGGTTCGGGTTTAGGTGCAGCGGTCCAGTTGGCAAGCTTCACGAATATTCCGATACTGACCGTCACCAATTTCACGGTCATTATCTAAGCCTGCCATCTGAGTTGATCATCGGGGGGCGCCGGAAGGCGCCCCCCGTCGTTTTAGGCGCAGGACTACGTCGTCGGCGTCGGCGTGTGCAGGTGCCCCACCTTGACCAGAATAAGACACCCCTCGCGGCTGAAAGGCTGGTGCTGGCTCAGGTGCGGGCTGCGCAGCCAGCTGAGCGCCGGATAGTCGCCGTACTCGTCTGAGAAGGTGCCTTCCAGCACCAGAATTTCTTCGCCACCGAAATGGCAATGCGGGCTGAAAAAGGTTTGCGGTGCCCAGCGCACCAGCGCCGTGTGCTGCCCTTCAAACTGGTGCAAGGGCATCACCTGCAGCCCTGGCACCAGGCCCGGCCGCCATTGAGCACTGGGTGTCTGGATGACCACGCGCTCGGTATCGCGGCTGTCGTGATAGCGCAGCTTCACGAACAAGACACAGCCCTCGCGCGAAAACGGCGCATGCGATGAGCCGGGGGGATTACGCAGGTAGGTGCCCGGGCCGTAGTCGCCATGCTCATCTGAGAAGACACCCTCAAGAACCCAGATTTCTTCGCCCTCATCATGCGCATGCGAAGCAAATTGAGAGCCGGCGGCGTAGCGAACGATAGAGGTGGCCCGAGCCACTTCACCGCCTTTGCGCTCGAGCAGCTTGCGCTGTACGCCCGCCGCAGGTGAATCAACCCAGGGCTGTTCATCGATGCGCAGCACACAGCGTTCGCGCCAGTCAGCGCGAATCCATTCAGAAGCCGATGACGGTGTAGCGGTGGTCGACACAGTCAAACTTGAAGGCCCGCCGCATGGTGACGCAGGTGGTCCTCCATGAAGGTGGCAATGAAATAGTAGCCATGATCGTATCCCTCATGGCGACGCAAGGTCAGCGACTGCCCGGCCTCAGCACAGGCCTGCTCAAGCAGGTGAGGATGTAACTGTTCAGCCAGAAACTTATCGGCAAGCCCCTGATCGACGAGAATGCCCCTGGAAAACAGCGGTGGCCGTCCGTCGTGGTGTCGCTGACGAATCAACTCGGTCGCATCATGCTGCCGCCAGGCGGCGGTATCGGGGCCCAGATAGCCCGTGAAGGCCTTAATGCCCCAGGGACATTGCATGGGCGCACAGATGGGCGCAAAAGCACTCAGGCTTCGAAAACGATCGGGATGGCGCAAGGCCAAGGTGAGCGCGCCATGCCCGCCCATAGAGTGGCCCATCAGTCCGATGCGCGAGGCTGCGATCGGCAACTGCGCCACCAGCATGGGCAGCCACTCGTGCATCAGATAACTTTCCATGCGCCAGTAGCGGGCCCAGGGTGCCTGTGTGGCATCCAGGTAAAAGCCCGCACCCACGCCAAAGTCCCAGGCGTCGGCCTCTCCGGGTACCTTAGCGCCGCGCGGGCTGGTATCGGGCATGAGCAGCGCAAGACCCAGCTCGGCCGCCACACGTTGGGCACCTGCCTTGATGGTGAAGGTTTCTTCAGTGCAGGTAAGCCCAGCCAGATAAACCACTGCAGGCACCGGGCCCTGACGGGCCTGCGGAGGCAGATACACCGCAAACCGCATCGGCAAACCGATGACTTCAGACTGATGCTGGTAAAAACGCTGCACACCGCCAAAACAGGCGTGCTCGCTCAGTATCTGCGGTGCTTCTGTGCCCGCCATGCTCAGAACTCAACCACGGCACGAATGGACTCGCCGCGCTTCATCAGACTGAAGCCCTCATTGATGTCTTCCAGCCTGAGCTTATGCGTGATAAGGCTGTCGATATTGATCTTGCCGTCCATGTACCAGTCAACAATCTTGGGCACGTCCGTGCGACCGCGCGCGCCACCGAAGGCTGAGCCTTTCCATTGCCGGCCCGTCACCAGTTGGAAAGGGCGGGTTGAAATTTCTGCGCCGGCTTCAGCCACGCCGATGATGATGCTCTGCCCCCAGCCCTTGTGCGTACACTCAAGCGCCTGCCGCATCACACGGGTGTTGCCGATGCACTCGAAACTGTAATCAGCGCCGCCATCCGTCAGCTGCACGATGGCATCCACGATGTTGCCGCCGGCTGCCTCAATGTCTTTGGGATTCAGAAAGTGGGTCATGCCGAACTGACGCGCCATAGCCTCTCGGGCCGGGTTGATGTCGACACCGATGATCTTGTCGGCGCCCACCATCTTCGCGCCCTGAATGACGTTCAGGCCTATACCCCCCAGGCCGAACACGACGACGTTGGCGCCCGCCTCTACCTTGGCGGTAAAGATGACGGCGCCAATGCCGGTGGTCACGCCGCAACCGATGTAGCAGACCTTGTCAAACGGTGCGTCAGAACGAATCTTGGCCAGCGCAATTTCGGGTACCACGGTGTGGTTGCTGAAGGTGCTGGTGCCCATGTAATGAAAAATGGGCTCGCCGTTAAGACTGAAGCGGCTGGTGGCATCGGGCATCAGCCCCTTGCCCTGCGTGCCGCGAATCAGCTGGCAAAGATTGGTTTTGCGACTGAGGCAAAACTTGCATTGCCGGCACTCAGGCGTATAAAGCGGAATGACATGATCACCCTTTTTAAGGGTGCTTACGCCCGGGCCCACATCCACCACAACCCCGGCCCCTTCATGGCCGAGAATGGCTGGAAAAATACCTTCGGGATCTGCGCCGCTCAGGGTGTAGTAGTCGGTATGACAAATACCGGTGGCCTTTACCTCGACCAGCACTTCACCCAATTTCGGGCCCTGCAGGTCAACCGTTTCGATGGTCAGGGGCTGGCCAGCCTTCCAGGCCACAGCAGCGCGGGTTTTCATGTTTTAACCTTATGAGAATGTAAGCGTCAGAATGTCAGGGTACAGAGCAGTCGGACTCGACGTTTCAACGCGTGATCAGAAACGAAAAAGCCCAGACAAGTCAACGACCTGCCTGGGCTTTGAATTGGTAGGCGCGATTGGACTCGAACCAACGACCCCCACCATGTCAAGGTGGTGCTCTAACCAGCTGAGCTACGCGCCTGCGTAGCCCTAAACTATAGCAGACACAATGTGCGCTATGGCGCCGATGTGCGATCCGCCAGCGCGATACGCGTCAGCCACGCCACCGGAACCGCGCCGACCAGAACAATCAAGAGCGCTGGCAGAGCCGCCTCGCCCAGGCGTTCATCGGCCGCAAAGTGATGGGCGACCACCGCCAGGGTATCGAAATCAAAAGGCCTGAGTACCAGCGTTGCTGGAAGCTCTTTAACGCAATCGATAAACACCAGCAACGCGGCAACGCCCATACTGCGTCTCATCAAAGGCCAGTGCACCTCAAACAGCACCTGCCAGGGGCCACGTCCCAGGCTGCGGGCACTCTGATCCATCGAGGGGCTGATGCGACGCAGGCCCGCATCAATACCCTGGAAACCCACCGGAAAAAACCGCACCAGATAGGCATAGAGAACCGCCACCAGCCCCAAGGATGTCAGATTAAGCGATAGCCCCACCGTCGCGGCGATACTATCCAGACCTCGGCCCAACGCACCCAGAAGGGCCAGCAGACTGACCCCCAGCACGACTCCGGGAATGGCATAGCCCGTGTTAGCAAACCCCACCGCAAGCCGCAGCAGCGGCATCGATGAAAGGCGCAGGGCATACGCGGCCACCAGCGCACACGGCACGACCAACGCGGCACCCGCGCAACCCAGCAAAGCCGTATTCATCACCCAGTGCCAAAGCCGCGCGCCATGTTCGACCTCGCTACTGAGACCACTGCGAACAAGCAACAGCGACGGAATGACAAAGCCCAGCAGACTCGGCACTGCACAGGCCAACGTGGCCCGCCAGGCGGTCCCGCCTTTAAGGCTGCGACGGCTTGCGGGTCGGCTGCCGCGCGCATGAAATTGCATGCGTCCTCGACTGCGCCGTTCAAGCCATACCAGCGTCATGACCAGTACAAGCAGCACCACAGCCAGACGCGCGGCACCCGCT
Source organism: Pseudomonadota bacterium (assembly GCA_039800325.1). Taxonomy (GTDB): domain Bacteria; phylum Pseudomonadota; class Gammaproteobacteria; order Burkholderiales; family Burkholderiaceae_E; genus SYIM01. The sequence continues at coordinate 4,552 of JBDLQY010000137.1, forward strand.
CTATCCCCCATGCCCTGCCAGGCGCGGTAGATGCCCGCTGTGAAACTGTCGACAGCAAAGTAACTAACGGTGCCAAAGTCGGCCAGCGTTTCCATCATGGCAAGCACGGCTCCAGCCGCAATCGCGGGCCGTGCCACTGGCCACACCACCCGCCACCACACTGCCCGTGGCCCCAGTCCTAATGAGCGCGCGGCCTCCATCAGCGACTCGCTACGCTCGGCAAAGGCGGCACGCGCCAGCAGGTAGACGTAGGGATACAGGCTGAGACCCAGACACACGGCAGCCGCAGGCCAGGCATGCACGTCGGGAAACCAGTAATCGCCCACCTGCCAACCGGTCAGATCGCGCAGCAGGCTTTGCAAGGGCCCGGCGGGTGACAGAAAGTCGGTGTAGGCGTAGGCCATGACAAAAGCCGGCATGGCCATGGGGAGAACCAGCAGCCAGGCCAACAGATGACGCCCCGGAAATTCATACGCCGCGACCAGCCAGGCAGCTCCAACCCCAGTCGCCAGCACGATAACCAGCACCGCCAGGGCCAGCATCAGCGTCGTGAGCGCATAGCGCGGCAACACCGTCTCAAGCAGGTGCGGAATGGCCTTACCCAGGCTGGAGCCGTCCGTGCCCAGCCCGGCCGCCAGCAGCAGCAGACACAGGGCTGGCGCCGCGACCAGCGCCAACGCCAACACTGCCCCGATCCGGCCGATGCCGTTAGAATTCATATTGAGAATTATATGTATTCGCAAACCGATACCGTTCCGCCGCCGGCAGCGTCGCCTGTACATGCAGGATCTCCCGCTGAAGCTGTGGCACCCGAGGCGCTTACCGTCGAGCAGCTGCGGGTCACTTACGCCCGCGACGGGCAGACCCGCCGCGTGCTCGATAGATTGGACTTTCGCCTGCGTCGCGGCGAGATCGGCTGCCTGCTGGGCGAGTCGGGCTGTGGCAAATCGACGGCGTTGCGCGCCATTGCGGGCTTTGTTCGTCCCGAGTCCGGTAGGGTGCGTATTGACGGCCGTACCGTTGCATCACCGGCCGACTGGGTTGCGCCCGAGTCACGCGGCATCGGTGTGGTGTTTCAGGATTACGCCCTGTTCCCGCACCTGGACGTGACCGGTAACGTTGGATTCGGTCTGCGCGGCCATTCGACGCGCGATCGAGCCGCGAGGGTGGCCGAGATGCTGTCCCTGGTGGGTCTGCCTGAACTTTCGCAACGCTTTCCCCACGAACTGTCGGGTGGGCAGCAGCAGCGGGTGGCGCTCGCCCGCGCGTTGGCCCCCTCGCCGGCCGTGCTGCTGCTTGATGAACCCTTCTCCAGCCTTGATCCAGACCTCAGAGAACGGCTGGCGCTTGAGCTGCGCGACCTGCTCAAGCGGGCGGGTACCACCACGCTGCTGGTCACCCACGACCAATACGAGGCCTTCGCACTGGCTGACCGGGTGGGCGTCATGAATGCCGGTCGCATCGAACAATGGGACACGCCCTATCGGCTGTATCACCGACCAGCCACTCGGGTCGTCGCTGATTTCGTAGGCCTGGGCGCGTTTCTGCCGGGCCGCATTGAACACAAAGACGGCTTATCGACGGTCCACATCGAATTGGGCAGTCTTCCTATTCGAGAGCGTACCGACCAGGCTATGGCTGAAGCACAGGCTGATCATCTGTCGGGTGAGATCACCGTGCTGCTGCGACCCGACGACGTCATCCATGATGACGCCAGTCCGGTGCAGGCTCAGGTGGTGCGCAAAGCCTTTCGCGGCGCGCAGTTTCTGTACACCCTGGAGCTGCCCAGCGGTACGACGCTGATGGCTCTGGTACCTAGCCATCATGACCATGCGATCGGCGAGCGGATCGGCATCCGATTTGATGCCGACCATATCGTCACCTACGAAAAATCCCCGTCGCGCTGAGGCACTCTGCGGGGGCGATGGCCAGTCGCCGCTAAGATCCACCGCGTTTGTCTATTTCTGAGGTCTTCGCTGTGCCAATTCCAAGCCCACGAGAAATTCGCGCGAACGCACTTTCACACGATCATGCCTCCGGTACGAAGCGGACACTAAGCCGCATGAAGCACTTGTCCAGTCGTACCAAAGAGTTCCCCGGCCGTATGAAGCAGTTGCCCGGTTGTCTCATGATCGCTGCGCTGGCCGCCCTGCCCTTATCGGTCGCAGCCACCCCCGCCGCGAATCCCGCCCAGATTGACTGGGTGGCTTTGGACGGCTTTTCGATTGCACGCACCGAAACCACCGTTGGCCAATTCAGGCGTTTTGTACAGGCCACGGGTCTGCAAACCCGGGCAGAACGCGCCGGCGGCGGAGCTGTCTTTGAAGCCGGCTGGGTGCAGAAGACTGGCTGGACCTGGGCCCACCCATTCGGCCGTCAATATCAGCCGGCCGATGACGAACCTGCGGCACACGTCACCTACGATGAGGCGCAGGCCTTTTGTCGTTGGGCCGGCGGTCAACTGCCAACCGACGCTCAGTGGCGGGCGGCCGCGTACACCGAGCAGCGCGCTAATCCACCGGCGCCCTTTCAGCGCGGACGAACCTATGAGTTTCCTACCGGCGATTCGCCTGCAGGCGCTCAGTGTCTGGATGAATGCGGCTCGGCCTCTGCGGCGCGAGCGGTTACGCATGGCGCTACCCTTAGCCGAGGGCGCGGTCATGCCCGAACCAGCGCCACCCCAGCGGGCGTCAACGGTCTGCATGACATGGGAGCCAATCTTTGGGAATGGGTCGATGAACCCGCGGGCGCCAGCGGCAACGCTGAGCGTCTGACCCGCGGCGGATCGTGGTGGTATGGCACAGCACAGATGCGCGCCTCACACCTGCAGAGTAAGCCGGGCGACACCACCGTGGTCTACATCGGGTTTCGCTGTGTACGCACGCCCTGAGGCGGTTGCGGCGCTTTAGCCTTTAAAAACGCAAAGGCGCCAGCCACTGCAATCAGTGCCAACACGGTGTAGCCCAGCCGATAGTCACCCGTAAGATCGGCCATACCACCCGCCACCATGGGCCCGGCGACCTGGCCCACCGCGATGATCACCGACGATAAGCCCATGATCATGCCGATCGAGCGACGGCCAAAGTAATCAGCCCGTATGGCCTGCATAAACGGGCCGCGCAAGCCCCAGGCAACGCCGTGCAAAATCGCAAATGCCAGAAGCATCAGCGGGCCCGTCGCATAGGTCAGCATGAGCAGTCCAAAGCCATGCCCCAGCATGCAGGCGGCCGCCACGCGACGCTTGTCAAAGCGATCACCGATCACCACACCCATCAGCACGCCGCCAATCTGCGCCAGCGTCATCAATGAGATCACAAGCGAAGCTTGGGCTACGGTGTAGCCCAAGCCTTCCTTCATGTGAGTGATGGCGTGTACGTTCACGCCGGTGACGACCAGCAGGGCCACCCCGTGCCCAATGGCCAGCAGCCAGAAGGCACCGGTGCGCAGCGCCTGTCGCGCTGTGAAGCCGGGATGCTCATCAGGGCTGCTCAAAGGGGCTGATATCGCGGCCTCAGGCCGTGCACCGGGTGTCGCGGAAGCCGCCTGTTTAGCGGGAGGCCACTGTGCAGCTGAAGCCGCCTGAGCAACGGGCGTCGCCTGAGCAGAAGACGTCGCCTGTGAAGCAGGGGTCGCCAGCGCAGCAGACCCGGGCGACAGAACCGGAGCTGGCGACGAAGTCTGCGGGCTCAATGGCGGCAATGCAGCCTGCGCGCTCAATGGCGCAGGCGGCGCTTCGCCATCGGGGTGCAGGCCCAGGTCTCGCGGTCGGTATCGAAACACTGACACCAGCGGCAGGCCCACCAGCAGCACCAGCACTCCGGAACCCATGGCTGTCATGCGCCAGCCAAAGTAGGACATCGAGGCCGCGATCACAGGCACAGCCAAACCGCCCAGGGCCAGGCCCAGCCCGCAGGCCGACAAAGCCCGAGCGCGCTTACGCTCAAACCAGTGAATGATGGCCACGTTGATGGGAAAGTAACCACTGAGGCTGGTGCCCAGCGCGATCATGACGATGGCGCCATAAAAGCCAGCCAGCGAATCGACATTGCCCAGCACCATCAGGCCCAGTGCAAAGATGATGACCCCCAGCCGAATAAGCCTTGCCTCGCCGAATCGGTCGATGAGCCAACCCAACACCGGGCCAATCAGGGCTGTCTCAACCGACTGCAGCGCAGCAGCGCCCGATAACGCAGTCTTGCTCCAGCCACGCTCGGCCGACAGCACTGCGACATAAGCACCAAAAGACTGCACCAACATACCGGCCTGCAAAAACTGCAGCACGCCACCCGCAGCCACAACCCGCCAGCCGTAAAACCGGTTGCTGAAAAAGCCCACGGCTGCGTCGCCGCTCAGACCGACAATTGCGACAGGGCCCGTCCAATGCGGGCAATACCCTCATGGATCTGCTCGGGCGAGGGCGTGGCAAAGGACAAACGCAGCGTGCGCGCATCAGCCTGGTCGCCGTAGTAGATGTCGCCTGGCACAAAGCTGACCTTCTGTTCGATGGCCAGAGGCAACAACGCGCGAGCCGAATCGGCCTGGGTCAGGCGGCCCCACATAAACATACCGCCCTCGGGGATGTTGAACTCAACACGTCCGGCCAGATGCTGCGCAATGGCATCACGCATGGCACCCGCCCGCTCGCGGTAGGCCGCCAGAATACTGGGCAGATGCTGTCGCAGACGACCGGCAGCCAGATAGCGCTCGACAGCGGCCTGGGTGAAGCCAGGATTGGAGATATCGTCCAGTTGCTTGGCCAGGGCACAGGCGCGTCGAATCGGTGGCGGCGCGATCAGCCAGCCAATACGCAGTCCGGGCGCGATGACCTTGGAAAAGCTGCCCAGATGGACGACCCAGTCACGCGACCCGGGCACCTGATCAACCAACGATATGACATGCGGTACCGGCGTCCCGGAAAAACGCAGCTGCCCATAGGGGTCGTCTTCGATGATAACGAACTGATGCTCAACCGCCAGTTGAAGCAGCTTAAGTCGCCGCTGCACCGGCATGGTGGCACCACTGGGATTAGCAAAGGTGGGCACCACATATATCGCACGCGGACCAGGCTCGCCGCGTCGCTTGAGCTCATGCAGACGTGCGGCCAGCTCATCGACCATGAGGCCTTCAGCGTCTACACCGATGGTAATGGGCTGAACCCCGGCGACTTTGAGCACGCGCAAAGGGCCTGTGTAGGTGGGTCGCTCAACCAGGGCCCTGTCGCCTGCCCGCAAAAGCGTGCGAACCAGAAGATCAAAGCCCTGCTGCGAACCCCCGGTGATGATCAGATCATCGGGTGAGCATGACGTGCCGCACTCAGCCATCCACGCGGCGACCCGCTCGCGAAGCGCAAGCAGTCCGTCCGTGGGACCGTACTGCAACGCCGCCACCGGCGAGTGCGTGAGGGCTTCATCAACCGCAGCGCGAATGCCCTCACGATCAAAAAGTTCAGGCCCCGGGTAACCTCCGGCCAGGGAAATCATGCCGGGCACCGACATCAGCTTGGCCAGCTCGCGAACCAGCGACTCGCCGATATTTTTATAGGCAGAGGAAATATACGATTCGGGTGTGCTCATGATGATTCGGCCGCGCGCTCGACGCGCTCGCGGCGCAATAAATAAAGCCCTGCCACGATCAGCAGAGCGATGCCCATCCAGCTGGATAGCGGAGGGATCTCGTCCCAGACCAGATAGCCCACAATCAGCCCCACCAGCAGGCCGGTATAACGAAAAGGTGCCACCGCAGAGAGCTCGCCCGTACGGACGCTGGCGATGACCAGAAGGTAACCCGAAGCTAGAAGTACCGAAGCAGCGGCCAGCAAAAGCAGGCTTTGTGGCGATGGCACGTGCCAACCCTGGAATAGGCTCAGCACGCCCGCGAATACGCACACCGTTAGCGCAGTGGACAGCGTAATAAGCATGGACGGAACCTGGGCTGGGATTCGCCGCGTGGCAAGATCGCGCACACCATGCAGAAACGTTGCAAGCAGGGCCAGTAGCGACCAGGCGTTAAAGCCATCAGCGCTGGGTTTGACCACCAACAGCACGCCGCCAAAGCCCACTGCAATGGCTATCCAGCGCAAGCGATCGACCCGCTCGCCCAACAGCCAGACCGCCAAGAGCGTAATAAACAGGGGCGAAGCCATGCCGATGGCCATCGCGTTGCCCAGCGGCATATTAAAGAGCGCGATGAGATAAAGCAGAGATGCGGTGGCATCGACCACAGCCCTGCCCACGACCCAGGGACTGGTCAGCTGTCTGACTGAAACGGGGTGGCGGCCGAGGCTTACCACCAGCCATACCAGCAGCGATGCCATGACGCCGCGAATGCAGATCAACTGACCGGCCGGCAGGTCTTCACTGACCCGCTTGACCAGCGCGTCATTGAGAACAAAAAGGGTCATGGCGCCAACCATCAGGCGAATGCCTCGCCGATTATCATGGGCACGAACGGAGGCTCCGAGGGCCGGCGCTTGGGACACACTCATGCTGGTAAGTTTACGCGAGCCCTGCCCTGCTGACATCCGCCTGCCGCACTGCATGGGATAATTCGAGACATGAAGATTCCACTGAAAAAACGCCTGCAGCAACCTGATGCAGTGCTTGCACCCGGTGTGCACGACGCGATGACGGCCCTGCTTGCCGAACAGTCCGGCTTTGAAGCGCTGTATCTGTCTGGCGCCTCCATCGCCTATAACCGACTGGGTCGCTCTGACATCGGGCTGACTACTGCTACCGAGGTCGCCGACACACTTGCCCGAATCACCGAGCGCGTGAGCCTGCCGGTTATCGTCGATGCTGATACCGGGTTCGGCAATGCCTTGAACACCATGCGCACCGTCCGCAGCTTTGAAAGCGCGGGCGCTGCCATGATCCAACTCGAAGACCAGAGCTTCCCCAAGCGCTGTGGCCACCTCGAGGGAAAACAAGTCGTACCGGTCGCCGAAATGTGCGGCAAGCTGCGCGCTGCACTCGATGCACGCCGCTCTGAGAACACCCTGATCATGGCGCGTACCGACTCGCTGGCCATTGAGGGGTTTGAAGCCGCGCTCGAGCGCGCCCAGGCCTATGCCGATTGCGGCGTGGATGCTTTGTTTGTCGAAGCACTGCGCAGTCCCGAGCAGATGCGTGTCGCCTGCGATCGCCTGGCCGGCCGCTTACCCCTGCTGGCCAATATGGTCGAGGGCGGAAAAACGCCCATGCTGCCCGTGCCCGAGCTGTCGGCCCTGGGCTTTCGAATCGTGATCTTTCCGGGCGGAACCACGCGCGCACTGGCCTTCGCCCTGCAACACTACTTCCAGAGCTTGCGCGAGCATCAAAGCACCGTGCCCATGCGCCAGGCTATGTTCGATTTCGATCAGCTCAATGCCCTGATCGGAACACCCGAACTACTGGCCCAGGGCCGGCGCTATGAGTAGTCACACGACATACACACCGTGCGGTGCGCTGCGTTTGTTCAGCCGATGAGGCTTAATCGATGGCGCTGAAGTCAACCATCTTCAAGGCGAACGTCCAGATCGCCGACATCGATCACGGCTACTACGCGGATCACGCGCTCACCCTTGCCCGCCACCCCAGCGAGACCAGCGAACGCATGATGATGCGGCTGCTGGCCCTGGCGCTCAACGCCTGGCAGATTCAGGGACTGTGTCAGGGCGATGCCACCATGGGCTTTGGCGCGGGCCTGTCTGACCCGGACGATCCCGACGTCTGGATCAACGACTTCACCGGTCGCAGACGACTCTGGATTGAAGTCGGTCAGCCAGAAGAAAAACCCCTGGTGCGCGCCTGCTCTAAGGCCGATCAGGTCATCGTATACGCGTACTCGCATGCCGCCGAGGTCTGGTGGCGTTCAATCGCTTCAAAAATCACTCGCCTAGAGCGCCTTCAGGTGTGGCGAGTGCCCGCCGACGCGCTCAGCGATCTGGAGGCCCTGGCCGACCGCAGCATGATGCTGCAGGCCACCGTTCAAGACGGTGCTCTCACGCTGGGAAATAACGAACGCTCAGTTACGCTTGAGCCGCAGCGCTGGTTATAAGAGCTGCGCCAGCCGCTGCTGAAAGCGCGGCCAGACTTCCGGGTTGACCATGCGCGGCGGCGTTTGCCCGCGAACCAGCCCAGACAACTGATCAGCGGCCCACGATGCCATCCGACGCCGGGCCTCATGGGTGACCCCAGCCGAGTGATAGGTCGCGATCACTTTTTCATGATGCAGCAGTTCGCTGTCCAGCGGCGGCGGCTCAACGTCCCACACATCAAGCCCTGCGCCGCTGAGATGGCCGCTGCGTAAGGCAGCCAGCAGGGCTGCCTCGTCGTGAATGCCGCCTCGGGCTGCATTGATGAAGATGCCGCCCTTTCGCATTCGCGCGAAGACATCTGCATTAAACAGGCCCAGCGTGACCGGGTCGCGGGGGCAGTGCACGGTCACGATATCGCAGCCTTCAATCAATTCATCAAACGATACCGGGTGCGCCCCGCGAGCTTTAATCTCGTCGGCCGACAGCAGGGGGTCATGCGCCCACACCTCAAGCTCAAAGGCGGCTGCAAGTCGTGCCACGCGTCGTCCCACATGGCCGATGCCCACAATACCCACCCGCTTGCCTGCGAGCTCATGGCCCATCAGCTGTTCACGGGTAAAACCGCGCTCTCGGCGCAGCAGCCGATCGCTTTCAACCACCCGATGGGTCAGGTCAATCATGAAGCCCAGCGCCGCTTCAGCAACGGACTGCGCATTGGCGCCCGCCTGATTGAGCACCAGCACCCCCGCCTGCGTGCAGGCTGGCACATCGACCGTATCAAAGCCGGCTCCGTTCGCTGAAACGCAGAGCAGGCGCGGACAGCGATGAAGCAGCGGCGCACGTACATGAAACGGCGCGGGTAATTCGTCGCGGGTGGACGAAACCTGATAGATGTCGGCCGACTCAAGCGTCGACCAGGCCGACTGCTCGACCCCCTGACGCGCAAACGTAGTCAGCGAAAACAAGGGATCAGCGGAAATAAGCTCGGCATATGCCGGGTCGTGCCAAACATCAGATCGAACGATTGAGAACACTAACTGTCTCCTGAGCGAGCGTTGCAGCGACCCACGCCGCATCACTGTGGACTTGGGCTATAGCGATGAAAGACACGCAAGGCGTAATGAATCAGGTACGAATCGAAATGCCGCCATCGACTGCCAGACACTGACCCGTGATGTAGTCGGCTTCATCGGAGGCCAGAAAGGCCGCTGCCCGAGCAACATCCCAGCCCGTACCCATGCGGCCCATGGGGCACATTGCATCGCGCTTGGCCACCATCTCAGCTTCTGACGCGTATTGACCGACGATGTTCTGCCGAATATGCGGTGTATTCATCATGCCCGGCATGATGGTATTGGCACGAATACCGCGACGGGCGTACTCAAGCGCGATCGACGCTGTCAGGTGATTGACCGCAGCCTTACCGGCGTAATAAGCCGGATACGGATAGCCCGTGTAACGGACCGCTGCGATGGACGAGGTGTTGACGATGGCACCCTTGCCCTGCCGCACCATGATGGGCAGAACGGCTCTGCAGGTTTTCATCACACTGTCGAGGTTGGCCGCCATGACCCGCTGCCAGGCCTCGTCGGTGATGGAGTCGGTCTGCCCCATTTCAGGCAGACCCACGTTGTTGTGCAGCACATCGATACGACCAAAACGAGCCATGACCGCATCAACCGCCACCTGCACCTGGACCGTATCGGTAACGTCGCACTGAAAGGCTTCGGCAACACCACCTTCTGCACGAATCAGGTCTACGGTCTCCTGCGCGGCCGCCAGACGAATGTCGAGGGCGGCCACAGCGGCACCGTCGCGGGCGTATTGCACCGCGCTTGCCTTGCCATTACCCCAGCCGGGCCCAATGCTGCCCGCACCGCAGACCATGGCCACTCGGCCCTCAAATCGTCGCGCCATCTTTAGTCTCTCCTGTCAGCGTCCACCCACCACTGCCGGCAGCCATAGCGAAACAGCCGGAACAAAGGTGACCAGCATGACCACGGCAATAGCCGCAGCCAGAAAGGGCAGTACTTCGCGATTGACTTCGTCGGGTCGCGCCCCGGCAATGAGCGAACCAATGGACAGGCAGATGGCCACCGGTGGCGTGATCAGACCAATGAGCAGATTGATGCCCATGATCATTGAAAAATGGTAGGGGTCAATGCCGAACTTGGCCGCCACTGGATACAACACGGGACACAGCAGCACCAGCGAGGGGCCGTTCTCCATGAAGGTACCCACCACCAGCAGCAGCAGATTCACCACCAGCAGGAATAGCAGGGGCGACCCGATGGAGCCCAGCATGGCATCGGCAATTCGCTGCGGTGCCTGCTCATAGGCGAGAAACCAGGACACCAGTTGCGCGCCACCCAGAATGATCATGATGACCGCGGTCGCGCGCGCCGAGCCCACCAGAGCGCGCCAGACCTTGGCCAGCGACAGTTCACGATGTACGACAAAACCTACAAACAAGGCGTAGGCCACGGCCACCGCTGACGACTCGGTCACGTTGAACACGCCCGCGCGAATGCCTCCGACCAGCAGCACCGGCATAGCCAGGGCCCAGATTGCGCCACGAAATGCACGACGCGTGCCGCCAGGGGGGACGGGGTCGCTGATCGGATACTGGCGCCGATGACTAATGAGAACTGCCACCAGCATCATCGCGCTGGCATAAAGCAGACCCGGGATCACCGCCGCCATAAATAGCTTGAGCGGCGATAAATTCGTCAGCACACTAATCATCAGGAAGGTGATGGAGGGCGGGATGATGGGCCCCACCACATTGGCCGCCGCGGTCAGCGCGGCCGAAAACCCACGGCCATAGCCCGCCTTGATCATGGCGGGAATCAGCACTTTGCCCAGGGCCGAGGTATCGGCCACGGCTGAGCCCGAAATACCGGACATCAGGGTTGCCGCGGCCACATTACTCATGGCCAGTCCGCCCCGGAAACGTCCAAAAAGCGCGTTACAGAAGGCCAGCAGCCGTTCGGTCATGCCACCCTGGGTCATGAGTTCACCGGCCAACAAAAACAAGGGGATGGCCAGCAGCAGAAAGCTGTCAAGTCCCTGGTAGACCTGCTGCGGAACGATCATCAGGTCGATGCCACCCACGAAGACCACCGAGACGGTGGCCGCCAGCACCAGCGCGAAAGCAACGGGTACCCCCAGCAGCAGCAACACCGCCAGGGCCAACACCAGAACGCCCAGCATGGTCATGGCGACTCATCTCCGATGGCATCTACCGGTGGCGTCTCGCCGCCCAGACGGGCCAGCATCAGCATCAGGGCCAAAAGCACCGCACCCACGGCCATAGCTGAGTAGGGAATCGCCATGGGGATCTCAAGTGCAGGCGATTCCTGATCGAAGTTAAGCAGGGCAAAGCGGGCACCCGCCCAGCCCAGAACCGCCGCGGTGGCCAGTACCAGCGCATCACGGATCAGAAACAGAATACGGCGAAGCCCCTCGGGCGCTGCCATAACCAGCACGCGAACCGCGATGTGCTCACCGCGCCTGAGGCAGGCAGCCGCCCCCAGCATGGCCATCCAGGCCACCGTCATGCGCGCGACCTCTTCGGTCCAGCCTGGAGCGCGTCCCAGCGCATAGCGGGCAAATACCTGCCAGATCAGCGACGCCACCACCAACGCCAACAACAGCGCCAGAACCGTATCGAGGACCGATTCAATGCGCTGGGCCAAAGCCAGCGCACGACTACCCGGTTGTTTCGCAAACGCCATGTTCAGTGTCGGTTGGGGGGGGCCAGACGCCCCCCGCAAGCAGCGTTAAAGAGCGATCAACGAACTGCGGAGAACTTCTCGGCCCAGGGCTGCAGGTCGGGAAACTCTTTGCCAATCGCAGCCACCCGCGCCCGGAAGGGTGCCAGATCAACCGAGATGAACTGCATGCCCTTGGCCTCAAGCTTGCGGCGCAGATCTGCCTCCGTGGCCACCATGCGCTCGGTGGCTGCCAGCATGACGGCATCACCCTCTTCCTTGAGCAGCTTCTGCACATCGGCGGGCAGCCGCTTAAAGCGGGCGTCTGAGAAGATCCAGGTCATGGCGCCGATGACATGGCGGGTGTCGATGGCGTACTTCTGCACCTCGTTGAACTTCATCGACTCGATGATTTCAAGCGGGTTCTCCTGACCATCGACCACGCCCTGCTGCATAGAGGTGAAGAGCTCGGCTACACCCATGGGTACCGGGCTTGCGCCCAGCAGTTCCCAGGTCATGCGATACATCTTCAGAGGCGGAACGCGCAGCTTGACGCCCTTGAGCTCGTCCACGTTGCGCACCAGCTTGTTCGAGCTGAGCCAACGCGCGCCGCGATAGCCCGCACCGATGATGCGGAACTGAGTTTTGGCTGCGACCGCTTCCATAAACTCGGCACCCACAGGCCCGTAGTAAACCTTTTTGAAGTGGTCGATGTCGCGAATAAGGTAGGGATAGGCCTCAAGACCCGGCAGAATGTTGTAACGATCGAGCGTACCGATGGACTGCAGCACGATGTCGTTGGTGCCGATTTTCAGGCCCTCGATCGAAGCAGGCCAGTCACCCGTTGAGCCCGATGCGGCAATCTGAATCTTGACCTTGCCACCCGACTTGGTCTCAACCGCCTTGGCATAGGCCTCGGCGGTTTCAAACCAGATATTGCCGGGGTTGTAGATGTGCGCCATCTTCAGCACCAGCGGCTGCTGGGCCTGGGCGGTCATAGGCAGCAGCGCCGCCGACATTGCCAGAGCGGCACCTGCTCGTAAAACCGTTCTTTTCAGTGCATTCATAGGTCTCCTCCGTGGAATAGTGATTCAATCAAGCGCTTATTCATACACCCGGCTGGCCACTGCATGACGGCGAATGAAGTCCCAGTCGTAGCGAACCCCCAGCCCAGGACCCATCGGACGATGAGAGCGAAATTTGAACGATCTCATTGCGGTGTCTCCTGGTATTTGGTTTTGACAAACGAACTGGCGCGGATGCTATCACCGCTGCCGTGACGAAGCCAGGAGATCGGGCCTCGTTAGAAACGCCAGGCCAGCCCTGCTGCGGCCACTGGCGCGGTTACCCTGAGTGTTAGCGGACTGTCAGCCGCAGGCCCGAGAAGATGCTGCACACCCACATCGCAGAAGATGCCGAAGGGCTCACCTGAAATCCGGATCTCGCGCCGCCAGCCCAGTGAAAGACTCACATCACGCAGCCCGCCCGACGGTGTGTAGGCCGGCAGGACCCAACCGTCTCGCAGGCGTTCAGCAATACCGTGCCAGGTACGCATGAAGCGCTGATCAGCTCCAGATACCCCAAGCCGAAGCGCAAGCTGTTCATCCTGACGGATGACCCAGTTACGCACCAGAGACATATCGACCGGGACCCCGCCGCCGCGACCCAACGCGTCGACGGACAAACCCATGCCCGCATGCCAGTTACGGCGGGGTTCCCAGCCAGCCGACAGCTTCACACGAACCGTATGCCGAACATCGCCCAGTCCCTGCAGTTCGGGAATTTCACTGGCCTTACGCCCCGGGTCGTAGCGCAGTCCCAGACTGGTGCGGAAGGCGCCACGTTCAAAAAACTCAGTGGCCACGCCGCGTTCGGCATTGCGATTGCCCGTCGAGGCAAAGCCGCCCGAACCAGACACCGAAACGCGCCCGTACCGTAAATAGCCTGCCGGACTCAAGTGGGTGCTGGTGTTGCTGGCTCCGATGAAATCTGGCCGCAGACGCAACACAAGTCCGACCGCCCCCTCAACCTTGGATTTTGCTGGCGCTCCGTCCGAACCGCTCTCTGTGGGCGCCCGCGGCGGCACGATTCCGCCCGTGCGCACCGCGTCGCCAGACGCGGCCTTAACCAGTGCAGCCGCCGGCGCATCGACTGAGGGCGTGGATGCGGCGTTGGCTGGTAACCCCAAAGGCAAGAGAACACACGTCAGTATCACCGAGAGCAGGGAGCAGCTGGGCCCCGAGAGCAGGGGCGAGGCCGCTGTGTCCTCAATCGAATGTGGACTGATCAACGAGAGCTCCTGTTAAGCGCAAGCGCTACCTTAGCCTGTCGTGAGAAATCCCGGAAACCAATCTGGCTTCGTCCAGCTTCGACCAATACCTGTCTAACCATTTAAGTTGACATTTGTCTATGTCAATTTACAATTACACCCAGGGCGTTCCGTGAGGAATCCGTCCTTGATTGGCAGTTGGGAAGGGCCCTCGTGCGGGAACAGCACGGCAATGTCATGCAAGGAGCACTCCATGTCTGATGACAAAGACAAGGTCTGGCCGACGGGCCTGACCGTCGCGGAGTCAGAGGAGATCCACCGGCATCTCATCCAGGGGACACAAATCTTCGGGATGATTGCTGCGCTGGCTCACCTTCTGGCCTACATCTACTCCCCGTGGTTGAAGTAAGGAGCAGGCGATGATTTACGGAAAAATCTGGTGCGTGGTGAAGCCCTCCGTGGGCATCCCGCTGTTCCTGGCCGCAGTGGCGGTGGGTTCGTTCAGCGTCCATGTGATGCTTACGAACAACACCACCTGGGTCAAGGACTTCCTGAACGGCAAGCCCAAGGCTGCTGTGACGGCACCTGCCAAATCGGGCTAGCGGTCTGTTCGACCGGACCGGGGCTTGCGCTCCGGTCCACTTTTTTCTATTTCGCACCCGCATCAATCTTGTATCCGCCCTAAATCTGCACGATCGATGTCCAACCGAAGCGAACGTCGCCGCCTGCCCTCCTGGTCTGAGCTAGGCACCCGTTTTCTGCCGTTTGCAGATGCCGCTTCGCCCGACCTTCCTCTGTCACGCCTGTTACGCCTGTCGCTATTCCAAGTTTCGGTCGGCCTTTCGCTGGTGCTGCTGGTCGGCACCCTCAACCGCGTCATGATCGTCGAGCTCGGCGTGCCGGCAGGGCTGGTCGCGGTCATGGTGGCGCTGCCTCTACTGGCTGCGCCCTTTCGGGCGCTCATCGGCTTTCGATCCGACAATCATCGATCTGAGCTGGGTTGGCGTCGGGTGCCCTTCCTCTGGATGGGTACCCTCATACAGTTTGGTGGCTTCGCCATCATGCCCTTTGCGCTGCTGGTGCTGGCGGGCGCTGGTCAATCCGCCAGCGCGCCAGCCTGGGTCGGCCATTTTGCGGCAGGGCTGGCCTTTCTCATGGTCGGCGCCGGAGTCCACACCACTCAAACCGTGGGGCTGGCGCTGGCCACCGATTTAGCCAGCGCCGACAGTCGTCCAAAGGTGGTGGGCCTGATGTACGTCATGTTGCTGGTTGGCATGGTGCTCAGCGCCCTGGTCTTCGGCGAATTGCTCTCGCCCTACTCGCCCGGCGCCCTAATTCAGGTCATTCAGGGTGCGGCCGTCGTCACTCTGATTCTCAACAGCATTGCCCTCTGGAAGCAAGAACCCCGCAGTGCATCGCGCAAACCTGGCGCCGCGCGCATCGCTCCTGACCCCAGCTTTCGAGAGGCTTGGGCCTGCTTCTGCCAGGGCGAATACGCGCTGCGACGCCTATGGGTCGTAGGCCTGGGCACTATGGCCTTCACCATGGAAGACGTACTGCTCGAGCCCTATGGCGGAGAGGTGCTGTCGCTCAGCGTCTCGGCCACCACCAGCCTGACCGCCGCGCTGGCCGTGGGCGGTCTTATCGGCTTTGGCTGGGCCTCGCGGGTGCTCAGCCGCGGCGCAGATCCCTTTCGCATGGCCGCCTACGGCGCCTGGGTCGGAATTCCTGCCTTCCTGGCAGTCATCCTGGCCTCTCCGCTGCAATCGGCCAGTCTGTTTACCCTCGGCGTACTCATGATTGGTATTGGTGGCGGTCTCTTCGGACACGGCACTTTGACCGCCACGATGAACCGAGCACCCGCTGATCAGATTGGCTTAGCCATGGGCGCCTGGGGCGCCGTACAGGCCACGGCCGCCGGTCTGGCGATGGCCGCCGGAGGCCTGCTGCGCGACCTGCTTGTCAATCCACAGCAGCCCGCGCAAGCGTATATCTCAGTCTACGCACTTGAGCTCGCCCTGCTGGTGGCCACGTTATTGGCCATGGGCCCGCTGTTTCGCAAGACCGCAAAAGGTCGCAGCGACACCACGGGTTAATCGGCTTGCCGAAGGCAGGCCGATGCACAATTCATCCATCGCAACTTCCTTCACATGAGGCCAACCTTGGAAACCCACCACATACTTCTTCTGATGTTCGTCGTAGGCTGCGTATTTGTCATCGCCAACATGATGAATAAAGCTCGCCTCGCGCGCATCAATCGCCGCTGAACGCCCAGGTCCCGGAACACCCGCGCTGTTGAGCACCCTCGGCCTTGGGCTCGCTTTTATCCGGCTTTGAGCCGGTCACCGTCGAGATCGCTGCGGGGGTCCGCATTCACGCTCGGGTGGGCGGTAGCGGGCCTGCGCTGCTGCTGTTGCACGGGCATCCGCAGACTCACGCCATCTGGCATAGGATTGCTCCCTCGCTGGCGAGTCATTACCGTCTGGTGATGGCCGACCTGCGAGGCTACGGTGATTCGTCCCGCCCGACGGCTGATGCTGACCATTTCGCGTACAGCAAGCGCACCATGGCTGCCGATATGGTGACGTTGATGCGGTCTCTGGGCCATGAACATTTTGCAGTGCTGGCCCATGATCGTGGCGCCCGCGTGGCTCACCGCCTCGCACTCGACCATCCAAGCTGCGTCAGCCGCATGGTCTTGCTGGATATCGCACCCACCCTGGCTATGTATCAGCAAACCTCTGAGGCATTCGCGCGCGCCTACTGGCATTGGTTCTTTCTGATTCAGCCTGCGCCGCTACCCGAACGCCTGATTGAGGCCGATCCGGGCGCCTATGTTCTGGACATGATGGGAAGCCGCTACGGCGGTCTGTCGCATTTTGATCCGCGCGCACTCGAAGAATATGTGCGTTGTGCCAGTCTGCCAGGCTCAGCTCATGCCATGTGCGAAGACTACCGGGCAGCCGCCAGCATCGATCTGCAGCATGATCAGGAGAGCCTCGCACGCAACCAGCGACTGACCATGCCCATCCAGGTTTTATGGGGTGCGCGAGGTGTCGTGGCCCGGTGTTTTGATCCGCTGGCGGAATGGCGCGCTGTGAGCTCGTCAAGCGTTGAGGGTGAAGCCCTGCCCTGCGGTCACTATATGGCCGAGGAAGCCCCCGACGCACTGTTGGCCAAAGTAGAGCCTTTTTTATCCAGCCAGACAGGGTGTGAATCAACCCAGCGCTGAGACGCCTCGTAGGCGGCCGCTACCTGATACACCCGGGCCTCGGCAAAGTGCGCACCGATGATCTGCAACGACAGGGGCAGGAGCGGCTGTTCGCTAAAGCCCATCGGCAAGACCAGCGCCGGCGCACCGGTCAGATTACCCAGACGCGTGATGCGACCGCGTCGCGTCGGCGTCTCCGAATACAGTTCAGCCATAGACATGGCTGGCGCTTCACGTCCGGGCATCAGCAGCACCGAAAAGCGCGAGCTTAATAAAGCACGCAGGCTTTCAGACTGACTTGCGGCTCTGAGTCGTGCCTGCCGGTACGACTCTTCAGCATGCCGCGGCGCGCGGGTCAGCCGCTTTTTCAAGGCCTCACCGTACAGTGACGAGTAAAGCTGCAATCGCGCCTCATGCTCGCGCCAGGCCTCGAATTCAAGAATGATGGTGCTGTCGGCATGCACCGCGTCAAAGCCTTCAAGCTGAAAGTATTCGATGGTGATGCCCAGATCACGCAGTGTCCGCAATGCTTCTTCGAACGCGGCTGAAACTCGGGCATCGAGATCAGCCGCCTCAAGCAAATTCACAGGCACGCCAGCGCTCAGTCCCCCCAGGGGCTGACCGATGAACGCCGCCGGCCCGGGACCCGCCGGGGATGCCCGACTGTTCGGGTCGCGATCATCAAAGCCAGCCATGGCCTGAAGCATCAGAGCATTGTCGTGCACGGTTCGGGTCATAGGACCAACGTGGTCCAGACTGGGGCTCAGTGCGACCACGCCCCGTTGCGACACCAGTCCAAAGCTGGGCTTCATACCCACGAGGCCGCACACGGCACTGGGATGGCGGATCGATCCGCCGGTATCAGTTCCAACGGCCCCAAACACGAGTCCAGCAGCCACCGCCGCGCCAGAGCCGCTTGAAGACCCCCCTGGAGAATGCTCAAGCGACCAGGGGTTTCGCGGTGCCGGAATTTCATCATCGGATGCAGGCACACCGTACGCAAACTCCCACAGCCCGGTTTTACCAAGGACGACAGCACCAGCCTCTCGCAGACGCTCGACCACGTAAGCGTCCCCGTCGGGGATGTGGTCGCGCATGACCCGAGAGTGACAGGTGGTTCGAATACCCTGGGTGAAGACATTGTCCTTGATCGCAATGGGCACGCCATGCAGCGGGCCTCGGTCAAGTCCGCGGCCGCGCTCCTGGTCGGCAAGACGTGCCTGCGCCAAAGCGAGTTCAGCCGTCACCGTGATGAACGCATGCAACGACGCATCAAACTGCCGAACACGGTCCAGGGCAAGCTGCGTCAAGGCCTCTGAACTGAACGCGCCCAGGCGCAGACCCTGTGCTGCCTCGGTCATGGATAGAAACGGCGACAGAGCTGGTTCGTCAGGTCCTGGTCTGAATAAACCGTGCTCGTTTACATCCCCCGTAGGGTCTGTTGGCTTTAGTGTCATTGGAACTCCCTGCGTGAACGCGCATGTCGCCGTAGAGCAATGCGACCCTATGTCACGGATTTGTAAGATTCAGCAGCGAACATTCGCCCCCAAGCACTGACTTTGGCCGGCCCACCTCAGCAAACCGACTCAAGCGTACATGGAACTCATTTTTTGGCGTCATGCCGATGCGGGTGATGCGCTCGACGACCCTCAGACGGATCTGGGGCGCCCATTGAGCGCACGCGGTCGTCGGCATGCCGACCGCATCGCGCGCTGGCTGCATGGCCGCATGCCGGACCGCCTGATGGTCATCAGCAGCCCCGCGCTGCGGGCCCGCCAGACCGCTGACTCGCTGGGCCAAAAAATCCTGATTGATGAGCGACTGGCGCCAGGCTGCGGGCCACAAGCCTACCTTCAGGTGGCTGACTGGCCCGAAGGCCGGGATAGCCGCTATCGACACGTCATTGTCGTCGGACACCAGCCCGAAATCGGTCAGGCTTTCAGCCTCGCGCTGACGGGGCAGCCCACCGCCTGGCCGTTTCGAAAAGGCGCAATCGCCTGGCTGTGCGCCCGCACAGACCCGACGGGGAACCCGGCAGCACCCCTGCTGCGAGCCGTGATCGGGCATGATCTCGCCTGAACAGGCTCGCACGCTTGCCTAGGCTCCTGAGCGTGCACATGCCTGGCTTACCTCAGGAATCCCCCATGCAAGCCGTCGAAAAAGTTGCCGTCATCACCGGTTCTGGTCGTGGTATTGGACTTGCCACTGCGCATTGGTTTCTCGAGCACGGCTATCGCGTTGCGCTGCTGGAAATTGACGCCGCCTCGCTGGCCCGGGCGGCGCATGAACTTACAAGTGCTCACGCTGGCCATCGCGTTCTGCCACTTGCCTGCGACGTTTCAAAACCTGCATCCGTCGACGAAGCGGTCGCAGCCATTGTCGCCCGCTGGCAGCGTATCGATGCACTGGTTAACAATGCCGGGGTAGCGGTGTTCAAGCCGCTCCTGCAGACCCGCTTCGAGGAATGGCGCTACGTTATGGCGACCAACCTCGACGGTGTTTTCCTGTGTAGCCAGGCCTGCGCGTCGGTGATGCTGCGCAACGGAGGCGGCAGCATTGTCAACATAGCCTCGATCTCAGGCTTACGCGGAAGTACCCTGCGCGTTGCCTACGGCACCAGCAAAGCCGCGGTCATTCACCTGACTCGGCAGCAAGCGGCCGAATGGGGTGCGCAAGGATTGCGGATCAATGCCGTCGCGCCTGGCCCGGTAGAAACCGCGATGGCGCGCGAGGTGCACAGTGCCGCCATTCGACGTGACTACCACGATGCGATTCCGCTGGGACGGTATGGAACTGAACGCGAAATGGCTGAAGCCATCGGCTTTCTTTGTAGCGACGCAGCCAGCTACATCAACGGCCATACTCTGGCCGTTGATGGTGGTTTCGATGCCACTGGGGTTGGACTGTCTACCCTGCGGACGGAGTCTGAATCGACACAGTTATAAAGGCGTTAAAAAACTCCGGCTGGGCTCATTAACCGGGGGTCAGAGGATACGAACCTCTACGCTCTCAAGCAGCTGGGTCTGAACCCAGGCCACGCCCTCGGCCCTCAGACTTTCAACAGTCAGCGGATTTGCTAGCCCCCATCCCCGTTCAATCTCAAGGCTGAGCTTTCCCCGCTTTAAAAACAGCGCGGGAAGCGGTACGGCTTGCTGCGAGCGTGCACGGTGCACGATCACCGACAGACGCAGCGCCAGCACAGCCAAGCGCAATAACTCATCGCCCAGACCTCCGCGCAACTTACGCAAACCACCGGTCTGACCCAGAGCGAGCCAGGCGATCTGCGCCTGTTCATCAGCCGTAAAGCCGGGCATGTCAGAGTGCTGCAGCAGGTAGGCGCTATGTTTGTGGTAGCTGTCGTGTGAGACGGCCAAACCGATTTCGGATAGGCGTGCAGCCCAATCAAGCAGCTGCCGCTGGCGTCGGACCAACTCCTGAGCGCCGCGTGCAGCCTGGTCGTAAAGGGCCTGGGCGGTACGGGATACCTGGTCAGCCTGCACGCTATCGACCTGATAGCGGCGCATGAGCGTAACAACCGTGCGCTCGCGCGGGTCAAGCCCCACCTGCCGTCCCAGCATGTCTAGCAACACGCCCTGCCCAAGCGCGCCGCGACAGTAGCCCATTTCTGTCAGCGAGAACTCATCAAAGGCAGCCAACATGACCGCCACGCCCCCGGCAAGGACAGGCATTCGATCAGCCTTCAGGCCTGCCAGCTCGAGCCTGGACACCGAGCCCGCCGCAATGAGTCGATCGCGCAATTCGGTCAGCACTGCATAACCGAGCGGCGCGCCTGCAAATGCCTGCTGCGCGATCTGGTGAAGCGCCTTGGCGGTTCCCGAAGTACCTACCGCGTATCGCCACCCATGATCACGAAATTGACGCGCCGCAACCTGAAACTGCGTACGCGACTGGTGGTGGGCTTCTGAAAAAGCAGCTTCCGAAACCTGACCGTCGGCAAAAAACGTCTGCGTCAGTGACACGCAGCCAGTTGGGATGGATTCGAGAAGACTGGCCTCGCGATTGCAGCCGATAATGCACTCGGTTGAGCCGCCACCGATGTCAATCACCAGGCGATCATGCCCATCCGAGGGCAGTTCACGGGATGCGCCCACATAAATGAGACGGGCCTCTTCTCGGCCTGCGATCACCTCGATCGGAAAGCCCAGCACCGCCTCAGCGGTCCGCAAAAATTCGCGCGCATTACTGGCTACCCGTAGGGTGTTGGTGGCAACGGCACGTACGCGCTCTGGGCCAAACGATCGCAGCCGATCGGCAAAACTGCCCAGGGCCTCTAGAGCACGCTGCTGCGATGCGTGGTCAAGCCGCCGGCCCATATCCAACCCTGCCGCGAGCCGCACGGTACGCTTGAGCGAATCAACCGGCGCCAGCATGAACCCGCCCTCATCTTCACCGACCACCCGCCCGATCAGAAGCCTGAAACTGTTCGAGCCCAGATCGATGGCAGCCAGCAGGGTTTGATTGGCCATAGCAGTTACGCGCTATAAATTTTAGTGAATCGACACGGAATTGTCACACGAGTACGCCACCATCAAAGCATGACAGGCTCGACAACCTCACTTGGGCGTCTGCTTAACCGCGAGCAGGGCGTCATTAAATTCAACCAGCGCGTGCTAGCCATGGCGGACGATCCGGCCGTACCTCTGCTCGAACGCCTGCGCTACATCACCATTGTCAGCAATAACCTCGACGAGCTCTTCGAAATCCGGGTGGCCGAGCTGCAACAGCTGCGGCGCCTGGGTCGGTCTGATGCAACTCAGATCGCGGAACAGCTCAAGGCCATCTCCGTTGAGGTACGCAGACTGGTGGCCGAGCAGTACCGCATGCTTAACGAACAGGTGCTGCCTCGACTGGCCGAGGAAGGCGTCTGCGTCCTTTTAAGCAGCCAATGGACGGATGCGCAGCGCCAATGGGCAGGCGAGGTGTTCATGCGCACGATTGAACCAGTGCTGACCCCTATCGCGCTTGATCCGGCGCATCCGTTTCCGAGAATCCTCAACAAGAGCCTGAATTTCATTGTTGAACTGGAAGGGCGAGACGGATTCGGTCGCGAAGCAGGTATCGTGATTGTGCAGGCTCCAAGGGCGCTGCCCCGGGTGTTACCGGTACCGGCAGCCATCGCAGGCGCCCCGCATGGGGTCATGCTACTGAGCTCCATCGTACAGGGCTTCATCGACACCCTGTTTCCGGGCCTGAAGATTCGCGAGTCGCACCAGTTCAGGCTTACACGCAACAGTGACCTCTTCGTCGATGATGAGGCCGTCACCGATCTGCGCGAAGCACTGCAGGGCGAGCTGTCACAGCGACAGTTTGGCGATGAGGTGCGGCTGGAAGTCTCTGCAGCGACACCCGATCACCTGGTTGCGCGCCTGCTGCGCGAGTTCGAGCTCGACGCTGATGATTGCTACCGGGTCAACGGTCCGGTTAACCTGGTGCGACTGCAGCAGCTGATCGAACTGGTCGATCGCGCTGATCTGAAGTTCCCGGCCTTTACGCCCAGAGTGCCCGCTTCTCTAGCCGACCGCGACCTGTTCGCCGCGATCCGTCGTCGCGACATCCTGCTGCACCACCCCTACGAATCCTTCGATCCGGTCATGCTGTTTCTGGCAAGTGCTGTCCGCGATCCCAATGTGGTGGCCATCAAACAGACCGTCTACCGCACGGGCGCCGACTCGGCTTTGATGCAGGCGCTGATTGATGCAGCCCGTCAAGGCAAGGCAGTCACTGTGGTGGTCGAACTGATGGCGCGTTTCGACGAACAGACCAACATCAACTGGGCCGAGCGTCTTGAAGAGGTGGGCGCGCATGTGGTCTACGGGGTCGTTGGGCACAAAACCCACGCCAAGATGGCCATGGTGGTCAGGCGCGAGCGCACTGATTCGGGCGAGGTGCTGCGCCGCTACGTACACCTGGGCACAGGTAATTACCACCCCAGGACCGCTCTTCTGTATGAAGATTTCGGACTGTTCACCGCAGCGCCCGATCTGTGCGCGGACGTGCATCAGATTTTCAGCCGACTGACGGGCATGACCACCGAAGCACCCTTGCGAGCCATAACGCAGGCTCCATTCAACTTGAGCGAGCTGATCATCGCGTCGATACAGCGCGAAATTCAGCTTGCGCGAGCGGGAAAACCCGCCTGGATCAAGGCCAAGGTCAACGCCCTGCTGTCGCCCGCCGTGATCGATGCTTTGTATGAGGCCAGCGCAGCCGGGGTGCAGATCGACCTCATCGTGCGGGGTGTGTGTGCACTGCGCCCTGCGGTACCGGGACTCTCGGACAACATCCGAGTGCGCTCGGTGGTGGGTCGATTTTTGGAGCATAGCCGCGTTTACGCGTTCGGTAACGAGGGCGAACCAAAGGTCTGGCTGTCATCGGCTGACTGGATGGACCGCAACCTTCTTCGGCGTGTTGAAATTGCATTTCCAGTCCGCGACCCTGCCGTCCGGGCGCGCGTTATGCGCGAAGGCATTGACCTCTACCTGCGCGACAAACGGGGTGCCTGGCTGATGGATGGCCAGGGAGACTACCGACGAGCGGGACGCGGTCGAGGATTTAGCGTTCAACTCGATTTATTGCATCGACTCAGCAGAAAATCGATATAACTTCAATTAATTCAGTTATTTATACGTTTTTATTAAAGTTATATACGAATAAACAATATATTCGACTTTAACTTTAGCCCGTAAATGCCCGAACCGAAAAAATACTTAAAGCAACACTTTCGAAAGTCGCAGCAAATAGCCCCAAGTCACTGAAAAAACTGCTTCTTTTCCCGAGTAAGTCGGTGCAGAATCCGGCCCGGGAGAAATTTGTATGACTAACGGGGCACGATCCGATTCCAGGATTGAACGAAGATCGTTGTTGTATCGCGGACCGCAAGGTTCGACGAGAACGGCTGTTGCTGCGGCGTTCATTCTGCTCGCGCTAGCCGCGATCACGGTATCGGCGCGCTGGATCATGGGGTCAGTCGATTACCGCCGCTTATCGACTCAATCTGACTCTCTCGCGCACGAACACAACCGGGCTGAAGAAGCCTGGCGCCGCGAACTCGAACGCCTAAGCCTCAGTCATCGACACGAAATCGAACGTCTGCAGCAGGCTCAGGCAGCCGAAACAGAACGCTTAACGCTACAACATCGACAAGACGCCGCCCGTTTGCAGGCTAGCAGTCGCGCCGATTATCTTCGTCTCGAGAGTCATTGGCGGGAACACACCGAGCGTCTGGATGCCGCCTGGCAGGCTCGGCTGATACAGCAACTCGCCGAGCAGCAAACTTTCGCCGAAAGACTTCGAACCGAGCACCTTCACGCCCAGCAGCGACTTGAAGCCAGCTACCGCGGCCAGTTGGTGGATATGAGTACCCGGGTCACCGGCATGCTCGACCGCCTCTCTGAGCTCGAGACGTCCAAGCAGGCCCTGGTGCACTCCCTCGGTGTCAAACCTCCGCCAGCCGTGCTGGCCAGTGCCAAACCTCCAGCACCGGCTCCAGCGCCAGCGCCTGCGAATGCCAAGGCGCCTCCTGCATCAGTGCCAAGCGTAAAGGCGCCCTCAGCGCCCGTCACGACTGTTAAAACACCCTCCGCAGCGGCGACAAACATCCAGGCAAGCGCCCCTGCTGGCCCCGCTTCCACATCCACCGCAACCGGTGCGAGCGGGGCAAAACCGCAAGCTCCGACAACCACCACGAGCCGGTCGCCCACCGCGGCAACACCCAACTCAAACCCGGCCAGCGGCAAAGCACCCCCAAACGCACTGTCCAGAAACACCCCAGCCGCGAGCAAAGCGCCCTCAAGCGCACCGCCAGGCACTGCCCCGGCAGCGGGTAAGGCGAACTCAGGCGCGCCGTCCGGCGCCGTCCCAGCCGCCGGCAAAGCGCCGGCACCGCCCCCCTCAGGCCCCGCCACGCCCAATAACCGCGTGCAGGCAACAACTCCGTGGCCCGTCGTAGGTGGGCAGGGTGGCCCCATGAAATGGCCACCGCTCTTTCAGCCTCATGAAACCAGCCTGGCAGAGCAGCTCGACGACGCGGCTCATCGTCTCAGCGAGATGGATCTGGCCCTGGCATCCATTCAAGCCCAGTGGCGCAAGGATTTCACGCGCATCGAGCAACTACCGGTTGCCTTGCCCCTGCGAGTGGATTTCAAAATATCCAGCGGGTTTGGCGTACGTAGCGACCCCTTCAATGGCCTGCAGGCCATGCATGAAGGCGTGGACCTGATCGCACGTCACGGCAGCCCCGTCCTGGCAACCGCCGGTGGTGTAGTGACCCGCTCGGGCCGGGCGGGTGCGCACGGTCAGATGATTGAGATTCGCCATGCAGAAGGCTGGGTGACACGCTATGCGCACCTCAGTCGGCGACTGGTGGCAGAGGGAGAGCGAGTCGAGCGGGGCGAGGTGATCGGACATCTGGGGAACACCGGTCGCTCCAGCGGGGCCCACCTGCACTATGAGCTTGAGCATCATGGGCGCATCCTCGACCCACTGCGCGCCCTGGGCTCGCTGGCCTGGCGCCGATAAGCAAGGCAGACCATGAAATTACGGATGGCTGAAAACTCGCTGTTCGCGGTCTTACTGCGCTCGCGCTGGTGGATCAGCTTCGTCATCGCGGCAGCCATCGCCCTGGTGGCAGCAGCGCTTCTTCCCGATCGATTCAAGATCGTGGGCGTAGTCTCTGGCCTTCCCTTTGTGGTGATCGGCTGCATTGCCGCCTGGCGCCAGTCAAAGCTGCCCTCGCCGTCCATGGTTCAGGCGCTGGCCAGCGAATTGACTGCCTGCACGTGGAATAGCTTCAGTCAGCGCCTGCAGAACGCACTGAGTCAAGAGGGTTATGAGCTGGTGCGCGGCCAGGAAGATCCGGTCGATTTCGAGCTACGCCGCCAGGGCGAACATATTCTGGTTCATGCGCGACGCTGGAAATCAGCCTCGGTTGGCGCTGACACCCTCGCGGCACTGGGTCGCGCGCGGGACGCACGACAGGCGACCGGCGCCATCGTAATCACCCTGGGCGAACTCAGCGAGGCGGCCGTGCGCCAGGCACGGGAGCAAGGCATTAGCGTGTGGCGTATTAACGAGCTTGCCCGGGTGATGCTGGCGTCGCACGCATGACCAGGTGATGCAGGCATCACGCGCCGCACCGCCCCGCTCGCTCAGGCTTTACGAGGCGGGCGCCTTGCGGATGACTTGATCACCGTCGAACCCTCAGCCGCAAAGCCGTCTACCGTACTCGGCTCGCGCGCGAGTTGCTCAACTGCGGCAGTATCCTGGGCTTTCATTAACTGTGCCAGCAGCGCCGCAAGTTGCTCACGCTGCCTGGCCGTCAGCGCTTGAATGAACCCAAGCTCAACCTGCGCATGATCAGGCATGGCCTGATCGGCCAGCCGCTTGCCCTTTGCCGTCAACTTGACCCGCACAGCCCGACCATCTGAGGGGTCCTCACTGCGACTGATATAGCCACCGCGCTCGAGCCGTTTGAGCAGATTTGACAAGCCGCCGGAGCTGTAAATGAGGCTTGCCTGTAGTTCTGACGGCGACATCTGAAACGGCGGCCCCTTTGAACGAAGCGTGGCAAGCACTCCGTACTCCTGGTAGCGCACACCATGCCTCGCAAGCCCCTCGTTGATACGCCGCAGCGCAAGATCCTGCAACAACGAAATTCGACCGACAATGGCCTTACCCGAACTGTCGATATCGGGACGCTGCTCTCGCCACCAGCGCATGCCACGCGCGACCAGATCTTCATCGACCCTCTGCTCAGATTTAGCCCCTGGCTGATTGATTTTATCTTTCAATAAAGATACCTTGTGGAAAACGATGGCCCGATCAGGCTTCGGGTCCGAACACTACAAAGCTGCCTGAAACCGTCAACAAGGGAGAGTCTCGCATGAAGCCGTCTGTCAATCGATATCTTATGGGCGCAGCCTTCGCTGCAGCCGCCATGGTTACCGGCCCCGTCCAAGCCCAGGAATTGGTCGTAGGCATTTTCGGGGGTTCCTTTCAGGATGACTCCAAAACCTGCCATGTCAGCGAGTTCGAAAAGAAAACCGGCGCCAAAGTTGCGATGAAAACCGGCAACTCGAGCCAGTTTGCCGCCGCCATTCGCGCCACGGGCGGTAAGTCCGAGTTTGACGTGGTGTACATCGACAACTCGCTGGCCGTCCAGCTCAAGAACGAAAAACTGCTCGATACCATCGATCGCAGCAAACTGCCCAGTGCGGCCGATGTATCGCCGCGCATGTTCGACAAAGACAACCAGTTTGTTGTCTTCATGACCGGCGCCACCGTCATCGTCTACGACCCCAAGCAGATCGCTACGCCACCCACCTCCTGGAACGACTTGTTCAAGCCTGAATACGCTGGCAAAGTCGCCATCGGCGACATTACAGGTACCTCAGGTCTGCACCTGTTGCTGGCGCTTAATCGCATGAAGGGCGGCGATCTCAGCAATCTTGACGCTGGCTTCGCGGCGATCAAGCCCCTGGCCAAGAACTCGGTCACGCTATACACCCAGGCTGATCAGATCGTGTCCCTGTTTGAGCGCAAAGAAATCGCCATCGCCACCTGGTATCCCGACCGCGCGGGCTCGGCCATCGACAAGGGTCTGTCCATGGCCGTTGTTTATCCCAAAGAGGGCGCAGTCGCGATTTTGCCGGCACTGGTCATGCCCAAGGGCGGAAAAAACCCAGCGCTCGCGCTGCGCTACATCGAGGAAGTGCTCTCAGCAAAGGGCCAGGCCTGCTTCGCCGAAAAGAAATATGCGGGTCCGGTCAACAGCAAGGTCACCTTGTCGGACAAGGCTGCCAAGATCGTCCCCTTCGGCCCATCGTTTGAGGCCTTGTGGGCGCCCGACCCCGAAGTAGTCGCCAAGAGCGTCGCCGAATGGAACCGCCGCTGGCAGCGCGAAGTCACACGCTAGGCCACAACAGGGGCAGCTTCTGATCCAATCGGCTCAGAGCCTGCCCCTGCGCACAAACCCATTAGCCTCATCGATGCCTTCGCTAAGCCTGGATCGTCTCGTCAAGCGTTATGACGAGCAGGTCGCGGTTAACGCGGTCAGCCTGAGCATTCACGACGGCGAGTTCGTGTCTCTGCTGGGCCCCTCGGGCTGCGGCAAGAGCACCATTTTGCGGATGATCGCCGGTCTGATCGAGCCCAGCTCAGGCCGCATCCTGATCGATGATCGCGACGTAACCCGGCTGGCGGCCAATCAGCGCCGCGTCGGTCTGGTTTTCCAGTCATATGCCCTGTTTCCGCATATGACGGTCTTCGAAAACGTGGCTTTTGGTCTGCGTCGGCAGGGTATCAGCAGCTCGGCGCTCGAGCAGCGTGTTACCGAGGCCTTGGCCAGTGTTCAGCTGCAGGCCTACGCTCAACGCATGCCGCGGCAGCTGTCGGGCGGCCAGCAACAGCGGGTCGCACTGGCCCGCTCGATTGCACCACGCCCCAGCATTCTGCTGCTTGATGAGCCGCTCTCGAATCTCGATGCCACCCTGCGCGATGACATGCAGATCGAACTGCGCAGGCTGCAGCGCGAGGTTGGCATCACGACCGTGTTTGTTACGCACGATCAGACCGAAGCCATGGCCATGTCCGACCGGGTCTGTGTGCTGGCGGGCGGCTCGCTGCAGCAATTCGATACACCCGAGGCGATTTATCACCGCCCAGCTAACGGTTTCGTGGCGGGTTTCATCGGTCGGCCCAATCGTCTGGTCGGTCAGCTGATTCAGGGCACCAACGCCACCGGGGTCACCGACACGTTCCGCGTGCATCTGGGCCCATCGCTGCGGTTTGAGGTGCAGTGCCAAGCGCAGCAATCTGGCCCGATGGCCAGCGGTCAAACCGTTGATGTGGTCATCCGCCAGGAAGACCTGCAACTCGGTACACCGGGCAGCCCCACCCAGGGCCCTAATCAGTTTGAGGCCAGCATTACGCTGCGGGCTTTCACCGGCTCGCGCGTACAGTATGTGCTGGCCGTGCCAGGCGGCCCAGAGCTGATTGCACTGGTGCCCACCAACGGACTCCACGGTGGCTACGCAGTCGGCGAGCGCCTCTCGGTCAGCATAGACCCCGGCCTGATCTTCATCAACGATCGGGGAGCCGGTCCGTGAACCCGTCGCGCCGCAAGGGGCTGCTGCTGAGTTCACCCCTGCTGTTGGTGCTGCTTTTAATCTTCGTAGCGCCCCTCATACTCATGCTGCCACTCAGCCTGCACGAGTACGTTCCAGGCAAAGGCATCAGCAGTAACTGGACGCTTGAAAATTTCACCCGACTGGCCACTGACGATTTTTATCGCGAGGTGATTGGTCGCACCCTGGTCATGGGCTTTGGCGTTACCCTGATCTGTCTGGTCTTGGGCTATCCGCTGGCTTATTACATTGCGCACGCCTCTCCCCGCATGCGCATGCTGGTCACGCTGCTGGTGATTTTTCCCATGCTGCTGAATCTGGTCGTACGCTCCTTTGGCTGGATTGCCCTGCTGGCCAATCGCGGACTGATCAACAACCTGCTGATCGACATCGGCCTCATCGAGCGACCGATAAAGATGATGTTCAATCTGTTTGGCCTGAGCATCGGCATGGCGCATATTTTTCTGCCCTTCATGGTACTGATGCTGGTGCCGGTCATACAGGCCATTCCGAAAGATCTGGCTGCAGCCGCCTACACCCTCAACGCCAGCCGGCTGCGCACTTTTGTCAGCGTGACTTTGCCACTGAGCGCGCCCGGCATACTGGCGGGATCCATCCTGGTCTTCACGCTGGCCATCAGTGCCCTGGTGACCCCCCGAATGCTGGGCGGCCCCACCTACAAGGTGATGGCCACGCTCATTTACGATGACTTTCTGCAGACCCTTGACTGGCCTGCGGGCGCGGCCATGTCGTTTGCGCTCACCGCCCTGACGCTCGCCATTATTGCTCTCTCGAATCACTGGCTGGGACGGTGGGGAGGCGAGCGATGAGCGCGCGACCAGGCCCGTGGCTCAGTATCACCGCGCTACTGGTCGTGGTGTTTCTGCAGATTCCGGTGCTGGTCGTAGTGCTGGCCGCGTTCAGCAAAACCGCCTATCTCACCATTCCGCCACAGGGCCTCACGCTGCAGTGGTTTACGCAGGTGTTGGCTGACCCAGAATACCTGTCCGCAAGCTGGAACAGCCTGTGGTTGGCCACGGGCTCTACGCTGGTGGCCCTGGTGTTGGGCGTCGCGGCTTCCTACGCCATCCATCACCGCTGGGTTCCGGGCGCCTCCTGGCTGAGTGCGTTCATGATGGCCCCGCTGGTTCTACCTTCGGTGGTGCTTGGGGTTGCGCTGCTGCAGTACTACACAGTGGTTGGGCTGCGCGGTGGCAGTCTGGGGCTGTGGCTTGCGCATGTGGTCATCACCGTACCCTACATCGTGCGGGCCAGCCTCTCGAGTCTGACTGCACTTGACCCATCGCTTGAGAGCGCTGCCCGCGTACTCGGCGCCTCAGGCTGGCAGAGCTTTCGTCTGATTACCCTGCCCCTCATGAAGCCCGGTCTGGTGGCTGGCGGGCTCTTTGCCTTTGTCACCTCACTGGACAATGTACCGGTGACCATCTTTCTGCTGTCGGCCAGCCAGACCACCCTGCCAGTCAAGATCTTCACCTCGGTCGAACATGGCGTAGACCCCCGGGTAGCTGCCGTATCAACCCTGCTGATCGTGATCACGGCTATTGCCATGATCATCGCCGAACGCTGGACCGGCTTTCACAAGAATCTCTGACCCGAAAGGAAACCCCATGGCCACGACGACGCGCGGCTTTCCGCTCATGCTGAGCTTTGACCTTGATTGCGAGACCATGTGGACCGCGCGCGACCCGGCTTACGCCAAGCGGCCCATTCTCATGTCGCAGGGCGCCTATGGCTGGAAGGTGGGCACCCAGCGCGTGCTGAAGCTGCTTGAGCGTTACGACATCAAAGTCACCTTCTTTGTGCCGGGCGTTGTGGCCGAACGCCAACCCCAGGTCATCGATCTTATTCTCGCGGCCGGCCACGAAATTGCCCACCACAGCTACAGCCATCGCTGGATCGTCAGCCTCAGCCCCGAAGAAGAGCACGAAGAATTTCAAAAGGGTCTCGAGGTGCTCACCCGCATGACGGGCTACCGGCCAAGGGGCTGGCGCTCGCCGGCGGCCGAATTCAGCGAACACACCCTGGGCATGATCGAGCACTATGGCTTTGACTACTCATCCAACTTTTTTGATGATGACTCGCCCTACCTGCTGGAGATCAACGGCAAGCGCACCGACATCGTCGAGTTGCCTTTCCGCTGGGTGCTCGACGATGCGCCGTTTTTTCAGTACTCCATCGTGTTGCCAGGCCGTACGCTGCAGGCGCCATCCGCGGTACTTGAGGCCTGGAAAGCCGAGTTCGATGTTCTGTATGCCGAGGACCGAATGATGATGGTGGGCATGCACCCGGAAATCATCGGTCAGCCTTCTCGCATCGGCGTTCTCGAGGGTCTTATTCAACATGCGCTCAAGCATCCACGGGTCTGGATCGGACGCTGTGACCACATCACCGACGACATGCGGCCCATCCTCAAGGCAGCGGCAGCCCAGCGCTGATCAAGGACAGACCCCATGACGACCCCGTCAATTCGGCCGCAGCGGCTTCTTATCACGGGCGGTGCCAGCGGCATCGGTCTCGCGGTCGCCCGTCAGGCGATTGCCGACGGCGCATCCGTGAGTCTGCTCGATATCAATGCAGCGCAACTGACCCAGGCCCAATCATCGCTGGGTGCACGCTGCATAAGCGTGGTGTGCGACGTGACCGACCGCCAGAACGTCGACGACGCTGTGCGGCACAGTGCCGCTGCCCTGGGCGGTCTCGATGCGGTAGTCAACAGCGCCGGCATCGATCAGGTTGCAGCCCTGAACGCCATTGATGATCTGGCCTGGTCGCGCCTCATCGATATCAATCTGAGCGGTGCCATGCGTGTCTGCCGGGCGGCTCTGCCCTGGCTTGAGCAGTCGGGTGCGGGTGCCATTGTCAACCTCGCCTCAGGTGCTGGTCTGGTGCCGCTGATGCATCGCAGCGCCTACTGCGCCAGCAAAGCCGGGCTGATCATGTTCGGCAAATCCCTGGCGCTCGAACTGGCCGACTGCGGCATCCGCGTGAACACCGTTTGCCCCGGCGCGGTCGACACGCCGCTCTTTCGCACGAGCTATGAGCAGTCTGCTGACCCTGCAGCGGCCCTGGCTGCGATTCGCAGCCGCTATGCCCAGAAGCGGGTTGCCGAGCCCGATGAAATCGCGGCCGCCGTGCTCTTTCTGTGCAGCCCAGCGGCCAGTTACATCACCGGTACCGCGCTCGCCGTCGATGGCGGTCGAACTTTTCACTGAGGGCCACCATGACGACAGGACTACAGGATCGATTCGCCGTCGTAACGGGCGGAGGTGACGGCATAGGCGCCGCCACGGTCAGGCGTCTTGTCGGCGCCGGTGCCAGGGTTGCCGTCCTCGATCTGGACTGCACGCCGCTGCGCGCTAGCCTCGGCGCGAACGATCCGGTTCTCATGATTGACGGCGACTGTACGCGTGCAGGCGCTATTGAGGAATTTCTGCGCGATGCACAAAGTACGCTCGGCCCCGTCGATATCCTGTTCAACAATGTTGGACGCAGCGCGCGTGAGCGGGCGGGCCCATTCGTTCAATCCGAGGAAAGTACCTGGCGCTTCGTGCTCGAAGTCTCGCTCTTCACAGCCATGCGGGCCAGCCGACAGGTCGCACCCGAGATGCAGGCGCGAGGCTATGGTCGCATCATCAACATGAGCAGCGACGCCGCCTTTGTGGGCGATGCGGGGCTGGCCGACTATGCGGCGGCCAAAATGGGGGTTATCGGTTTCACCCGCTCACTGGCGCGTGAACTCGCCCCGCACGGCGTGACCGTCAACGCGGTAGTGCCCGGCGCAATACGCACGCGTGCGCATGATCGGCTGTCACCCGAGGTCCTTGATCGGGTACGCGCGGGCACGCCCGCAGGCTTTGTCGGCGACCCCGATGATGTCGCAGCGGCGGTAGCCTTTTTGGCCAGCGACGAGGCCCGCTTCATCACCGGACAGGCGCTGCTCATTGATGGCGGCCGTTGGATGAACTGAACCATGACCAGCCCTACTCCCCTACCCCAGGTTCCCGATTCAGCCCGCGAGCTGGCCCGACGAATTCGCCAACGCGATCTATCGCCGCGCGAACTTGTTCAGGCAACACTCGACCGCATTAATCAGCATTCAAGGCTTAACGCTTTCATCACTGTCACCGCCGAGCAGGCCTTGAAGGCTGCACAAAGTGCCGAGCAGGCAGTGATGGATGGGCGACCGTTGGGCCCTTTGCATGGTCTGCCATACTCGGTCAAAGACCTCACGCCCACGGCGGGCGTGCGCACCACCCTGGGTTCTTTTATTTACGAGCACCACGTACCCGACCAGGACGCGTTGGCGGTCGCACGAGCCAAGGCTGCTGGCGCCATCCTCATCGGTAAGACCACCACGCCCGAATTCGGTGCACGCCAGTCGGCCAGCGCGCCCATCTTCGGCCGTACCTTGAATCCTTACAGCGCCAAGCACACACCAGGCGCCTCCAGTTGCGGCGCGGCAGTGGCCGTCGCGTGTGACATGGGCTCACTCGCCCTCGGCAGCGACGGCGGCGGCTCGATTCGCATTCCCGCCTCTTGTTGCGGTATCGTCGGCCTGAAGGCTACGCTGGGTGTCATCGCCAATCTTCAGCCCGGCGATCTGTTCAGCGCCAACTCTTATGTGGGCCCGATGGCGCGCGACGTGGGCGACTGCGCCCTGCTGTTCGATGCCATTCGCGGCGCTGATCAACGTGACCCCTACGGACAAAGTTCGCAGTCATTCAGGCCGCGTCCCGAATCACTTCGAGGTGTGCGGATTGCGTGGCTCGCCAGCGCCGGCAATCCGGTCGATGAGGCCGTCCTTAAGGCAGGTGAGCGCGCCATGCGTCTGGCCCAGGCCGAGGGCGCCGTGGTCGAACCCATAGATCTCGACTTTGTTTCACTTGAACGCCACTTTCTCGTCATCCTCGAGTCACTCACCGCATTGCGGCTCAAGCCGCACCTGGCACGCTTTCAAGACCGCATCGACCCGGCCATCGTCAAGGTGGCCTTAAGGGGCTTTGAGCACGGCGCACTCGAACTGCATGAAGCCAACCAGGCCAAGACCCGCTGCTTTCAGCAGCTGCAGGCGGTCTTTGAGCGTTTTGATGTTCTGGCCTCACCCACCGTCTCGGCCCCGCCCTTGCCCATCAGCGTCGAACCCGAGGGACCGATGACCATAGCCGGACAGCCCGCTGGGCGTATTCGGGCAGCCTGGTATCCCTACACCTACCCCATGAATCTGACCGGACATCCGGCTCTGTCGATGCCCTGCGGTCTTTCACCCGAGGGCTTGCCCATAGGCCTGCAACTGGCGGGGCGCTGGTATGCCGATGATTACCTGTTGGGTGTCGCGACGCTGCTCGAGCCACTGCTGTAACCCACCGATACGTATCGCTCTGTCGCCACCCAATCCCAGCGTCTCAACGCTGCGGGCGCAGCTATTCTGCGCCTTCAAGCTCAGCGCGCAATCTTCACCGCCACCTTAGCCGAGCGCAATCGCGAACGCAGTAAAGGCGGCGGTTGCTTATCGGTGACCAGCATCGAAATCGCATCCAGACCGGCTACTCGAACAGCGGCTGTGCGGCGGAATTTACTATGGTCAAGCGCCAAAATGGCGCGACGCGAGTTGTTAAACATACCCCGAACAATCGCGGCTTCACCTTCGTGATACTCCAGCAGATTGCCCTGATTATCAACGCCGCCCGCGCTGCACACGCAGACATCGGCGCGATACTGCGACAGGGTCTGCAAGGTAGTCGAGTCACTGGTGGCCAAATTTCGCCGCTCAAGCCGGCCGCCCAACACCACCACCTCAAAGTCGGGTTCGCTCAGCAGAATCTGCGCGGCCTCGAGGCTATGGGTAATCACCTTTAGTTCACGCCTGACTCGTAAAGCCTCAGCGACTGCCAGCATGGTGGTCCCCGGGGTGAGAAACACAGACGATCGATCGGTCAGCTCCTCGGCAACGGCCTGCGCAATCCGAGCCTTCTCGCGCGCAAACTCGTGTCGACGGGCAGCATAGTCAGTGTTACTAATGCTCGACGGTGCGGCTGCACCGCCATGGTGTCGAACCAGCAGCCCCTCATCAGCCAGCGCATTGAGGTCTGCGCGAATGGTCTGTGGCGTAACACTGAAATAGGTCGAGAGCGTTTCGATGGGCGCGTAGCCCGATTCGCGCAATAGCGACACGATTCGGGCACGGCGCGTCGAAACGCTCATGGCAACTTTCAGCCGGGTTGGTACTGGCTGGCGAAATTTTCCGCCGGCTGCGCAAGCGCGGGGCCATCCGCATACGCGGCGTGGCGAGTCCAGGGCGTGGCCAGACGATCTGTCAGTTCGTTAATGGCATGTACAAAACGTACGGAGTCGGTGGCCAGTCCCCGATCCATGGCCTCAAAATCGGGAAAACATTCAAACGCTGACTGCCAGATGGCACGTCCGCACAAATATCCGCTGGCGCCTGCCCGGTAGGCATAGACCAGCGAATTGTTAAAGTCGGCGGCGCTTGCACCTGCGCTCAGCAATACCCAGGGCTTGGGGCAATGACGAGCCATGTCGTCAAACAACGCCTGCACGG
>JBDLQY010000138.1:0-5715 GCA_039800325.1 Pseudomonadota bacterium
CTGCGCCTTGGTGCGCTCGGCCGGGTGGTTGGCGCAGCGGTAGCCGCTGGTGATGATCATGGGCTTGCCCCAGATCATGCGCAGCGACTGGAGCCGGTTCAGGAACTCGCTTTGCATCTCGGTGCGACCGCAGCCGCACTTGCAGGCGAACTCGCCTCGGGTGAAGTGCTTGTAGACCGACCAGTCCTCGACGATCATTTCTTCAGCGCCTCCGCCACGCCGGGGATGATCTTCTCGGCGCTGCGGCCGATGACGTAGCCGCCCAGGCCGAGCTCGACGATTGACCAGAGCTTGAGGTACTCGGCTTCGCTGAGGTTTGGCGCGGCCCAGCCGAACCACCGAGCGACGATCAAGCCGGCGAAGGTCAGCATCACCACCGGACGCCAGCTAGACGCCAGCCAGTTGGCCGACGACGCCTCGGCGCGCACGATCCCCGCAGCGGCGTTCTCCAGTTCCTTCTGAGACGCCAGCAGCGCCAGCGCCATCTCCGACTCGGCCTTGGCCTTGGCCTCGGAGTCGGGGAACAGGTTTCCTGCCACCTTGGACAGGATCGGCAGCAGCGCGGGGATGAGGGCTTGGATCATTTCACGAACTTCGTGCCGTACTGGACGAGAGCGAACAGGGTGACGGCTAGGCCCCAGACGCCGATGCCTCGGTTGATCCACATCTCGACCTTGCGGTCTAGCTTCGTGTGCGACGTCTCGTTGGCCGTGATGCGCTGCTCGACCTTGCCGATGCGCTCACCCTGGTTCGAGATCCGTTCTTCGACAAGCACCAAGCGCGTAACGGCATCGGTCAGCTTGTCCACTTTCGCCTCCAGGCGCTTGAAGTCGTCGTCGGTCATTCTGCTGCCCTTGCTTCAAACTTAAAGTTTAGCGGCAACCGCAATCCATTGGCTATGACGTAAGCGTCTCTAGCCTTGGCTGCGGTCATAGCATCTTCATGGTGCCCAAGATGCACAATGCTTCCGTCAACAGTCACGCGAGCTAGCCATACGTTTCGGCCATGCTTCCTGCTCACGCCACGGTATCCGGATTTATTGGTGGCGCTTAATGTGCGGACGTTTTCTCTCTGCTCAACTTTTGGCACCCACCTACAGTTTTCCGGTGAGTAGCCCTTATTGACATCAATCCTGTCAATAGTCAGGCTATCGTTGTATCCATTCGCAAACGCCCACTCATGGAACACGCGAGTGTCTAACCAGTCATCACACACCACAATACCTCTGCCCGCGTACCCTTTCACAGACGTGTCGGTACACCGACGTACCATGCTTTTCCAAATTCCGTATAGCCTAGTCCCGGACAATTCATGCGTACGTCCATTGCGCGTCAACTTTGCCGCACATGAATGGCACATAATGCTTCTGCCAACTCGAAGCGAAGATTGGCGCACAACGTCTTGACGCCCGCACTCACATTGGCATAGATAAAGCCTGTCTCGGGACTTGTCTCGTCCGGCCTCGCGCAGAACAAGGCGCTTGCCAAAAGTCTTGCCGATGTACTCAGTCATGCTCTGCTGCCCTTGCTTCAATTTCCATTGGGGCATTGTAGTATGAATAGCGCAGCACTTGGTACAGGTACGTCAAGTAGAACCCCAGAAACCCCATGCGCTGGTACTGCGCCCAGTGCGCCTGCTCATGCCGCACAAGCCGCTCGTTGCCCAGCCGCTCGGCCAGGATGAAGATGCCGGCAGGCGGCAGCGTGATGCCTCCGAAGCCGAAGGTGCGGAGCCACCAGCGCACCGGGCCGCGAGCGGGCTTGGGGGTCACGGGTTCAGGCGGGTGCTGGTCGGGAACGGCACGCCCAGGCGCACGTTGACGGTGCCAGAGGTGTAGTCGCCCGTCTTCACGCCGATGCGGTAGTAGATGAACTCGGGGTCGAACCCCGTGCCCTCGATGGGCGCCGTGTAGGTGTTGACGTCGAACCAGTTGGTGCCGTCGGGGCTGCGCTGCACGGTGACCGAGGCGGCGAACGTGCCGCTGATCGAAATATTGAAGTCACCCTGGAACCGAACCGCGTCGGTGAAGGTGTTCTGCGCGCTGATGGCCTTGGAAGCTGCGGTGGTCATACGGGCTCCGTGATGATGGTGTCGCGTGACACCGGGTGGATTATCGACTGATAGCCGGCCGTGCTGGAAGCGTTCTGGAGGCTGGCGTTGGACAGCCGCAGCGGCCAGTACTGCACGGCCTGGAGGTGGCCGTTGAGGTAGTTGGTGCCGTCAGAGCCCAGGCGCATCTGCGTTGGGGCTGGGATGCTGGCAGGTGCGCCGTTGACTGCAAGGCCGCTGTTGAGGCTGGCCGCTGCGTTGCCGGCTTGCCATGCGCCTGCCAGCCGGTAGGCCGCTGCGCTGATGGTGCCTGCGTCGATGGTGGCCTGATCAGACCCACCAGCGCGGATGTACAGCTCCGGGTTGGTGGTGTTGCCGCGCAGGGCGATGATGTTGTCCGCCGTGGCGTCGTCCACCTGCACCAGCGGGCGCGTGCCGCTGACGCTGCTGGGCAGTGCGCGCACGAGGATGCTGCCCGGGCCTGAGCGCCACAGGCCGCTGAACGCGGTGCCGGTGATGGTGGCTACGTCGGCGTTGCGGGTGACGGCCGCGGTGGTTGTGGGGATGTAGCTGGTGGCAAAAGCACCAACTTCTAGCTGCGCCCCCCAAACGAACACATCGGAGTTTGTGCTGCCGGTATAGCTTGGCAGTCGCCCGAGCGATGCGTTATTGTTTGTGAATCCCACCGCCACAGAAATGGTGGTTTGCGTCGATGTGGCCGTTGCCGTATAGGTGGCTCTGTACCATCCATTCCTGTATACCGTGATGGTTCCGGTGCCACCGGATTCAGTTACTACTTGTCCAGTTGAGATGTTGTAGTTGGCATACTGCGTCCCAAACGCCAGCGCAGGTAACGTCATCTGCAAAATATCCGGCGCTGTGGCTCGCGTTCCCTTTTTCAGAAAAACTGAGATCGTGTAAGTCACTCCAGAGGTGAAAGAGACGGACTGTGCGATGAAGTGATTGGACGTACTTGTGTTCTCGTACAGCCTCTCTGCGGTCAGCGTATTGTCTGGCGCAGTTGTCTGATTGGTATCAATACCTGTGTTATGAGCGCCAGACGCCCACGGGCTTACGTCCATTTCCTGACTTCTCAGAAACGAATTGGCTCTTGATTCTTCGATGAGAAGCCCTTTGCAAGCCAAAGTCACCGGGTCAAAGTCAAACCTTGGCGCATCCGCTGCAACGGCTTCGATCAGGCCGCCGCTGTTGACGCGTGTGGCCGTCGCACCAGTTCTTGCAAATGTGATGCGTGGGTCAATCGTCGCAGTTGTAAAGTCAAGCGCTACTCTGGGAAAAAGATTGGTGATAGCCATGTCTTGACCTCAGTAGTAATACTGGTTCTTCGCTTCCCACGCGAAGGTTGCCGTCGATGCACCCGGCGCTGCGTCCACTTTGATCTTGAAAGTGTCTCCCGAAAGCGTATCAATCCACCACTTCGTAGCCGTGCCGATATTGTTGGTCGGGCGCACGCTGATTAGATCAAGCGTCGTGGGTCGCATGTCCGGGTCGTTGATGCCCATCGTCACTGTCACTTCAGTGTTGGCAGCGGTAATGGTTGCAGTGCCAGAACTTGTCAGCACTCGATTGCCACGAATGTTGCGGATCTTTGCGGTGGTTGGAAGATTCGGGTTGTTGAACGCTGCCCCAGTGCCGTTAAAGGTTGAATCAGCAACGTGCATATAAACAATGTCCCCGGCACTTCCAGAAATAGATACACCATACAGCGGGAGACGGGCGCTGTTACCTATCAAATGCGCTGTTGTAATAATTCCGTTATTCCCAGTTCCGATGTTTGTCGTTAAATTTATCCCGTTAAAGTTAATGCCCGATCGGCCTTGCACACTGTTGTTGCTGACCTGCACGAAATTGAACGTATTGTTACCAGAGGCAACACGATCAGCACGCACGGAAATACCAGTCTCTTCACCAGTTGTGGTTGCAGCAGAGCCAAGCCGCACCAAGTTGTTGTCGATTTGTGTAACTGGCAAAGCCATTGCCGTTGTTGTAGCAAGCCGCGCAGAAATACCTGCCGATGTAACACCAAGCGCCTCAACAAAGTTATCAGTAATTTTGATGAACGTTTGATCTGTTGCGTCAAGAGGAGCATACAAAATGCCGTAACTAATTTCTGCGCTGATGATGTTGCCAGTTATATGCCCAGACGCGCCCGATGCAATACCTCTGTCATACTTACCAGAGATAGAATTGTTTTTAATATCAACCCTAGATCCCTCTGAGTATATCCCGGCAAACGGTCTGTTGTAAGTTGCAACAAAATCATCGCTGGTTGTGACTACATTCCCAGACACAATGACGTATTTTGCTCTGTTAGCATCAGGCACATCTTCGGGCTCTGCTGTAAATGGGTCACCCTTGATGGTGATCGTTCCATCACCACGCCCACCGTCTTGAACGATGTTGCCTTCTACAGTCGCCAGCACAGCCTTGAGGTAAATCGCCTCGCTGTCATGCGTAGATGCGTGAATGTCCGCGCACTTGTCCACGGTGTTGTTTGAAACGACGACGCGATAGCCGTAGATCAGAACCGCGTGAATTTCAACTTCACTGGCGTCGTTGGAAATGATGTCTTGGAAAGTGTTTCCAGTGATGACGATGTTCTCGCAGTCCTTGGATGTTCTGCCGCTGGCCTGTAAACCAATCAGCACTGCCATTCGGCGCATGGTGCTGAAAGAGCAACCAGTGATCAATGCTGAATCCAGTTTGCCCTGCCAAACGATGCCAAAGTCATCCCCAGTGAAGGCGGAGTTGACAACCTCCAGCTTTGCGATCTTGTTGGACGTTGCATTCTTGTTGGTGACGAAGCCCTGAAAATCAACTCGGCCACCGGCTGTCGCTGTCGTCCCGCAGTTCTGGATCGTGCAGGAATCAAACACGACAGTCTTGGCGGCCGCAATGCCAGTAAAGTTGAAACCGATCATGTAGTCGGTGAACTTCAGCCCGGTGCAACGCACGTTGCCGGTTGGCGAAATCAGTGTGATATCAGTCCCGGTGCGCTTGATCTCGGCGCTGTTTTCGCCAAACCAGATCAAGTCGCCGCCACTGGAAGCCGTCAGCGCTCCGCAAATGTAGGTGCCGGTTGGCCAGTACACGGCGACGTTGTTGGCAAGACCATAAGTAACGGCGAGTTGAATTTCAGCCGTGTCATCCGTCAAACCATCACCCACAGCCCCAAAGTCCTTCACACTCACCGTCTCCCGCAGCTTGGCCTGCACGGTGGTGGTGACTGCGCCGAGGCCTGCGGGGTCGTACACAACGACGCTGGCGTTGATGATGCCGCCACCGTAGGCCTCAGTCGCCTCGGGCGCCGAGTACACCTGCGAGCCGTTCTTGTTCTGCACCCGGATCGAGTAGTCGCTGTTCACATACAGCCGCGCAGGCGCGCCGCTGCGAGCCGGGTAGCCGCCAGACGTGCGGATGGGCTGCGGGGCGGTGATCGTCAGCGCTGCGTCCCAGTACGCCGCGATGGGGTTCGCCTGGGGGTCTTGATTGGCCGTGCCCAGCCAGACGTAGCCGTTCTCCAAAGGCGAGCCGTCCGTGTCCGTGAAGATGGGGAACGGCGGCTGGATGCTGAGGGCGGACATGGGTTACTCCTGGGTGGGCTCACGCAGAGCATCTTTGATGCGAGCCTTGAGCTTGCGATCT
>JBDLQY010000139.1:0-21064 GCA_039800325.1 Pseudomonadota bacterium
CAAAGAAGATCGAGGGCGGGAAGGCCAGCACTTCTTTTTCGTTTTTGAAGGAGGTTATGACGGCCATTAACACCGGAATGACCCACACCGCCAGCAGAAAAGTGGCCAGCGTCATCAGTACGGCGGTGCGGATGGGGTTACGCTTCATTTGGCTCGCCGAATGTGAAACAGCAGCGCCGACACGGCCACGGTGATCAGTAGCAGCACCACCGCTGAGGCAGCCCCGTAGCCCAGCGAAAGCTCGGCGAACGACACCCGGTATGCGTAGAGATTGAGAATTTCGGTGACAGTGCCCGGGCCACCGCCCGTGGCCGCATAGATGGCCGCGAAGGCAGACAGCGCAGTGGTAATGCGCAAGATGACCACGATCACGATGGCCGGACGTATCAGCGGCAGCGTGATGTGCGTAAAGCGTTGCCAGGCGCTGGCGCGGTCGATGCGTGCGGCCTCATACAGATCTGAGGGTAGGGCGGCCAGTGCGGCAAGCAGGTAGAGAAAGACAAAAGGCGTCCACTGCCAGGTGTGTATGGTGATGACAGATACGCGGGCCAGAAAAGGATCACCCAGCCAGTTGAACGAGCCCAGACCCATCCAGCGCGTGGCAAAGTCGATAAGGCCAAAGTCTTGGGTCAGCAGCAGGGTGCGCCAGAACAGACCCGCCACCACCGGCGCCAGCACAATTGGCAAAATGGCTGC
The DNA here is from genome assembly GCA_039800325.1 of Pseudomonadota bacterium. Lineage (GTDB taxonomy): Bacteria > Pseudomonadota > Gammaproteobacteria > Burkholderiales > Burkholderiaceae_E > SYIM01. The sequence goes on from JBDLQY010000139.1 coordinate 697, forward strand.
CACCCGAAAGGCCCACTGGGCCCGCGGAATCTGCAGCACCAGAAGCGCCATCCCCAGCCCAATGATCAGCTGCAGGCTGACGGTAATGCCGGTGTAAATGCCGCTGAAGGCAAGCGCCGCCCAAAAGCGCGCATCGTCGAGCATGCGCGCATAGTTGCCCATGCCCACAAAGCGCTCCATGCCTGGCATGGATAAGTTGATGCTTTGCAGACTTTGCCAGATCAGATACAGCAGAGGAAACGTGGTCGTTAAAGCGAGCACCAGCAAGGCTGGGGCGGCCAGGCTGATCGCGAAGCGCCGCTCGCGGCGCTCCACGATCGCCAGCCGTTGGGCGGGCGACAGAACCATGCAGGCGTGTCCCGTTAACGGCCCGCCAGAATGCGTTCAACCTGCGACTGGGCGTCGTCCAGTGCGGCCTTAGCCTTTACCTGTCCGACCAGAGCCGACTGCACGATCTTGGCCATGGTCTCACCGATGGCGGGCCATTGCGGAACGCGCGGACGCCAGTCGGGGTCGGTGTCCTGAGCGAAGGTATCCAGCACCGATTTGAGGAAGTTATCGCCGGAGTCATTCATGGTCTTGGTGAACTCGGGCGACTGCCACATCGACAGGCGATTCACGCCAAAGCGTACGCCGGGGAAACGGGTGGACGAGCGTGTCTGGGTCTCTTTGGAGGTAGCCCACTGAATGAATAGCCAGGTTGCGTTGCGCGCTTTTTCGGGTAGCGCCGAGTTGATGGGCATGGCCCAGTTCCAGATCGAACTGACGCGGCGACCCGACGGACCCTTGGGCCAGCGCGCAAAGCCGATCTTGCCGATGACTTTTGAACGCTGGGGATTGACCAGAACAGATGCTGCTGAGTGGCCATCGATATAGCTGCCGATGGTGCCCTGCGCGAAGGCATCGGCAATGTCAGGCCAGTTCCAGTTTTGCGCGGCCTTGGGTGCAAAGTTATTCTGCGAATTCACATACCACTCAAGCGCGGCGACGGCCTCAGGGCTGTTGACAACCATCTTGCCGCTGCTGTCGAACCACTTGCCGCCGAATGCACCCAGGATGGAGGGGTAGATGTACATGTTCTGGCCTGCGCCGGCCATGCCGCGCAGGCAAAAGCCCCACATCCGATTATCGGGGTCATGCAGCGCTTTGGCGTTCTTGAGCACGTCGTCAAGCGTGTCGGCAGGGCGCAGACCCTTGGCGTCGTACAGATCTTTGCGGTAGGTCTGTACCGTGGCCTCGCCATCAAAGGGAATGCCATAGGTACTGTTGCCCACCATATCGGCCTTGCGCCAGGCGGGCAGAATATCTTCGAAATTAAACCAGGCTTTGTCCGTGAGCTTTGAGTCCTCGAGGTAACGCTCGAGAGTTTCTGTCCACTTATTGGCCGCGTACAGCGACAGATACATAGGGTCAGCGGCGTGGGTGCTGATGTTGCCCGCCTTAGAAGACAGATCTAGCACGCATTTCTGACGAATCTGACCGGGTGGCACCTTGTCGAATCGAACTTTGATGCCGGTGAGCGCTTCAAACTCAGGCGTGAGCGCGATGAGGTTGTCAAAATAAACCGCGGGAATGACGGCGACGTTGAGGTTCTGCCCCTCGGCCTGGCGCCAGTTGATCTTGGCATTTTGATAAGGCCCCAGATCGAAGCTCTGAGCGTGTGCAAATCGCGTGACCCAGGGGGCGCCAGCGATCGATGCGCCGATGGCGGCTGACTTGGTCAGCGCAGAGCGGCGATTCGGGTCATGGGAACGCTTCATGGTTGTCTCCTTGTTTTGGTCCAAACTCAACGATGGCACCCGGCGGGCTTGCTGACAAGTGTTTTCATCGTTAGCCGACATGCTGACGTTCAAAGCGTGCAAAGACGGTCACTATAGGCGGGTCGGTGCACGTATCGGAATGCATGATCGTCGTTGGAGTGATAACTTTCGGGAATGGCTACTTGATCGCAGGCGCAAGTCGTCTGCTTGCGGCAATCCCGGGGACACGCTGATGCTGCTCAGAGATCTCGACTATTTCATCGCCTTGGCTGAGGCGGGCAGCTTTCGCCGAGCAGCGACGCGTATGGATGTATCGCAGCCGGCCATTACCAAGGCAATTCGCCGACTGGAGGCTGAGCTTGGACTGGGCCTGGTAGCCCGATCCAGCGTTGGCGCCGAGCTGACCGAGGCGGGCGCAGCCTTCCTCACCAGAGCCACTCGTCTGCGTCAGGACCTTCAGGATGCGTTGCGGGAAGCAGCCGACCTGCGCACCCGCAGCCAGGGGCTACTGAGGGTCGGATGTGCTCCCTCTTTGGTCACACAGTTTTTTGTCGGCACCGGAGCGGTGGTGGCAGAGCACCGTCCCGCCTCGCGTTTTCAGCTGTTTGTGGCGCTCTCCGATTTACTCTTTGCAAAGCTGCGCCGCGGCGAGCTTGACCTTGTCATTTGCACGGTGCCTGATCGAATGGATGTGGCTTTTGAAACTCGCCCGGTGGGCGTCAGTACTCTGGTAGTGGTGGCGGGTCGCGGCCATGTGCTGCTTAAGCGCAAGCGGCTTGAACTGAGCCACCTGGTTGATCAGCCCTGGATCCTTCCCAGGCGCGGTGTACTCGCCCGAGACTGGATCGACGGTATCTTCGCTCGCCACGGCCTGCCGCTGCCTCAGGTGCGCTTCGAATTGGATATTCAAGCGGATCCCTTGGTGCCCATGGCGGCCGCCTCCAGCATGCTGGCGGTCACCTCGGAATTACCGGTAGCGCAGCTTGCGCGCGCCGGACTGGCGGCCCTACCGATGGAGGAGTTGCGCTGGCGCCGAACAGTGGGTGCCCTGACGCGGGCGGGAGCTCCAGTGTCGCCGCTGGCTCAGCACTTTATGGATGTTTTGGCCTCGGTGGGCGCTGGCGGCAGGGGCGCGCGGTGAGGGGGCGGAAACTTTGCGCCTTGTCGGACAGCACCGATGCCCGCGATGGATTCAGCCGGATATTTGAAACAGAGGTGGGTTGGTCTGACTGAAGGCGCGGCGGTGTTCTGCGGATGTCCCATCACGAGCACTTAAGACCATGACATGCTTGAGCAGGGAGCCAACTTTGTGTTCGTCGCAATAGCCCGTCGCGCCGTGCATTTGTACGGCAGTCTTGGCGGCTGCCATGGCGACCTGCGACGCCTTCGACTTAAGCGCGTTCAACAGCATACCGCGACGATCTTCTTCATCATCCCAGCTCAGGGCGAGTTGCGCCAGAAAGGAACGACAGACTCGAATATCGACGAAAAGCGAAGCCAGACTGTGCTGCAGGGCTTGAAAGCTCGCCAGAGGGCGACCGAACTGCTCTCTGAGCGTTAAATGCTCGCGGGTTAGGGACAGTGCCCGAAAAGCACAGCCCACCAAACGAGCCGCTGTCGTTAGACAGGCGAATTGCGATAGCTTGAGGACTAACCGTTCAGCGCTTTCACCGCGAGCTAGCACCTCGCTTTCCTGCACGGGGTGCTTTTGAAACCAGACATCGCTCAGGTCGGAGCCATCGAGCTGCATCCGCGTGAAAAGGGCAAGTGGATGTTGATGGGAGTCTGCCGTCAACTCCTGGCTGTACTCCGGCTCAAGTGCGCGTTCCGCGTCGGCCCGGCGATACGCTCCTCGCAGGTCGATCTGCACTAGCGACGGAACGTCTCGGTCGGAGGTTAACAACAGCAAGGTTTTAGCATCGCTGAGATAGGGCAGCGAACATAGGTGGCCACTAAGCTTGAGCGGAGCACCAGCCTGCAGGGTGACGCCAGGTGACTGGATTACAGAATTCGGCGATGTCACAGGTAGACGGTTTGTGCGCAGCGTGGCTACTTTGTAGTCTGCCACTGGGTGACCGACCAGTTTTACCCCCGAAAGTGCAACAAGGCAGTCCTCAGCCAGCGAGCCCGTGTACTGCGCTGACCCTGCCTCGATGCCGACTGCAGCCAGGTGAAGCGCCCGCTCTCCATCGGTGGCGCATTCAACAAGAACGTCCGTCAATCCGAGTGCATCGGCTGCGCGGGTCTCGGGCCGCGTCGAAAAAAAACGGCGCGCTGCATCGTTGACGGCGGAATCAAAGGGATCCGAGGATGACTCTGTCGGGGAACTGCTCATGCCTTATCAGCCTTGCCTGGGCATATTGAGAACACGCTGAGCAATGATGTTGCGTTGAATTTCGCTAGAACCGCCATAGATGGTAGATCTTCGACTCAGCAGGAAGGAGCCGGCTGTGTCGATCCAACCTTCGTGGGTGTTGTAGCCCGGTGTGCCTCCATGTTCACCACATGCCTGCAGGAGCAAATCGTTAATGCTCTGCAGTATTTCTGTGCTGGATAGCTTCAGTACCGGTGCATCAGCGACTTCAAGCTGATCCGTTTTGAGTCGGGAGACAGCCTGACGGTAGGCGGCAAGATGAGCCGCTAGATCGATCTCGACCTCTGTGAGTTGATCTCTGAAAACAGCATCGTTCATCAGTCCATTGGTTTGCGCGACCGAGTACAGTTTGCGCAGGGCGATCAGCGCGTTGCGCGGACTACCGTTAGACAGGCGCTCAAAACCCAGAACGTGATTAGCGACTTTCCAGCCGCCGTGTAGGGGGCCGAGCAGGTTGCTTGTCGGCACCTGAACCTGGTCGAAATGAACTGAGCAAAACTCGAGTTGACCGACGATGGTGCGGATGGGACGAATCTCAATGCCAGGTGAACGCAGATCGATCAACAGCATGCTGATGCCAGCGTGTGGCGGGTGCACCCGTATATCGGTTCTGACTAGAGCAAAAATCCAGTCGCAAAAATGCGCATAGCTTGACCATATTTTTTCGCCGGTGACGACGAAGTGATCGTCTTGCTGGGTGGCGCGCGTGGCCAGGCTGGCGAGATCGGAACCGGCGTTGGGTTCAGAGTAGCCTTGCGCCCAAAACGTTGTTCCCGAGAGGATATCGGGTAGGTATCGGAGGCGCTGTTTCTCTGATCCAAAGCTCATAATGGCTTGGCCCAGAAAATTCAGTCCGGTCGGCAGAAGGTAGGGGGCACCTGCCTGCGTCAGTTCTTCGAGCAGAATGAGTTGCTCATCGAGGCTTGCTCCCATGCCGCCGAACTCTCGCGGCCAGTGAGGTGCAACCCATCCACGTTCAAATAGGCGGCGGTGCCATGCGCGCAGAATATCGGGATCGAGCATTTGCGTGTGGTGTCGCCATGCACGAGGCAGAGCCTCTGCCAACCAGCCTCTAACCGTTTCGCGAAAATGCTGATCTTGTTCGGAGTCCTTGGCAAACAGCATTAGTTTGACTCCGCATTGTGCGAGCGTAGGCTGTCGCTTAGTTTTGCGTCGACGGCCCAGCCACCCTGACCTTCTGGTCCGATCAGAAAGGGGTTGATTTCAATTGATAGATGCGAGGGTAGGCGAGCGACCAGATGCGAAAACGCCGCCAAGGTTTGAGCCAGCGAAACGATATCCACGCGCGGACGACCCCTTGCGCCAAGCAGGATATGACGTGCTCTGAGCGAGTAGATCATCTGTAATGCGGTAGCCTCATCGAACGGAGCGATTTGTATGGCGATGTCATCCAGCATTTCGACCCACATGCCGCCAAGTCCAAATATGACGATTGGACCAAACTGCGGATCAGTTCGATAACCAATGAGGGTTTCGACGAGGCCAGCACGCATGGCTTGAACGATGACTCCATCAGATGATCCCGCCGCGCCCAGCCTCAGACCGATCTGGGTGAGCTGACGATAGGCGGAAACAACCGACGCTGAATCGTGAAGATTTAGCACCACGCCACCGCTTTCGCTTTTGTGTGCCAGTCCTGCGACCGATAACTTCATAGCCACTGGCAAGCCAAGTCGTTGGGCTGCTTCAATGGCCTGGGCCTCGCTTGCAACTTTGAGCGTAGGTGCGCCCCGGACTCCATACGAAGTAAGCCAAAGCAGCAACGAGGCCTCATCGGCATCTTGGGGTGGTTCGATCGATAACGTGTCACTTTGAGAGAGCTTAGAAGGCTCAGATCTCGTGCAATCGGGGTTAGACGGAGCCACACTGGGTAGACTGCAAGCCAACGCGTTTATCGCGCGAATCGGATCTGTGAACGACGGAAACCCAGCCCGTTGCAGGCGAGCCAGATTCTGACTGCTCGTCGTGAGAGACAGCAGCACCGGTGTGTCAAGGGTATGCAGCTTTGCGGCCTGAAGCGCTTCAATAACTCGACTGACTGATTCGTCGGAGCGAAAGGCTGAGGTTAAGAATCCGATGACCGCATCGACCTCGTCACTGCGCGCGACTGCAACCAAGGGGTCGACCATCAGGGAAAAGTCACTCAGCACTGCGGCTGTAACATCAACGGGATTACGGCTGCTGCCGTGTTGAATTCGACTATCGATCTTCGATCGTAAACCTTGAGAAAGTTCAGGCATTTCAAGGACTAAGTCCTCGGCTCTATCGGCCAACAGAATGCCGGCGCCACCCGATGCACTGACTACGGCAATCCGACGCCCCCGTGCTTGCTTTCCAATCGCAAAAACAGCCGCCAGGTCGATAAATTCTTCGAAGCTTTTTGCGCGTAGTGCTCCGCAGCGGCGTAGTGCAACATCGAAGACCCGATCTTCGCCGGTAAGTGCTCCCGTGTGCGATCGAGCCGCCTCCCCTCCCAGCGCTGACCGACCGACTTTCATCACAATCACAATCTTGCCTGCTGCCCTGGCATCGGAGATCGCCTGCATCAGTCGCACGCCGTCCCGCAGGCCCTCGAGCGCTGCCAAGATAATTCGCGTAGGCGTATGTCGGGCTGCGTAGGCGATACAGTCAGCGACATCAACGTCGACCTCATTACCCGTGCTCGCCCATAGAGAAACACCAATACCCTGAGCCTGCAGCATGACATGAAGATAGGATGCGGTCGCGCCACTCTGACTGAGAATTGCGACAGGCCCGGACTGCGCGAACCCCGACATCCAGAGGGTCGCGAAGCTTGCAGCGACCTGTGCATGCTCATTGACCAGTCCGATACAGTTTGGGCCCAATAATCGAAGGCCTGCCTCACTGGCGCGATCAAGCAGAGCTTTCTGTGCTAACCGCCCCTGCTCGCCGGACTCGGCGAAACCCGAACTAAAAACGATCGCTGCTCGGGTGCCAGCGGCGATACAGTCGTCGACGGCGGATTGCACGGCCTCGGCGGGCACCGATAGTACGGCAAGATCGATAGGGGCTCCGATCGCCCGGATGCTCGGATAAGTAGTCAACCCCAGCACCTGAGGACGTCTGGGGTTAATGGCGTAGACGCTAAGCGGCTTCAGTTCTGGTCCGGACTTACGCGCCAGCAGATAGCTAAGTACCCGCCCCCCGAATTTAGTCGCGTCATCGGACGCGCCGACCACGGCGATCGAGGACGGCTCGAACAGTGCGTCAAGACCTTTGATCCGATCGACAGGCATCTGGGCCACTTAAAGCGAGATCGCGCGGTCAGCGCTTGCGGGCTTGCTTGATGGCGTCCCATTTCTCGGCAGGCCACGACAGCAGGTCGTCCACATCCATGCCTTTGAGTGCTCGGCCCCCGTCGATGGTGATCATGTCGCCGTTCAAATAGGACGCAGCGTCTGACACCAGGAAGGCGCATAGATCAGCGAATTCATGATGTTTGCCGTAGCGGCCCACCGGAATCGCCCGCATCATCGTCGCCTGCTTGTCACGATCTTCTGGATAAAGTTGTTGCCATGCCCCAGGTGTGGGAAATAACCCGGGTGCAACCGCGATCGAGCGTACCCCTTTCGGACCCCATTCGACCGCCAGACTCTTCGTCATCGCGAGCATGGCTGCTTTTGCCATCGTGAGGGGCACAGTAAAGGCCCGGCCACCTGCGGCACCGGCGGTCAGTACATTGAGGATAACGCCCGAACGACCAGAATCAATCCAGCGACGCCCAACGCCGATACTGCAGTATGCATTGCCGTTCATGGCGATGCTTGTCACTGCATCGAACGCCCGAGCTGAAAGGGTTTCCGTTCGCGCAAGAAAGTTTCCCGCGGCATTATTGATGAGCACATCGAGTGGGCTGGTCTGCCAGACGGTGTCGATCATGTTCTGCACCGCCGCGCTGTCGCGAATGTCGCAGCTAACAGTTTGCACCGTGGTACCGGTCTCGGCGTAGATCTCCTGGGCGGTGGCGGTCAGCACCTCAGACCGGCGCCCACAGATAACGGGCAGGGCACCCAGAGCGGCCATTCGGTGCGCCATGGCCTTGCCAAGGCCGGTGCCGCCACCCGTGATGAGGATTCGCTTTCCAGCTAGTAAATCAGATCTGAACGGAGACCGTTCGCTAGCAGTGTTGTTCATCGATCAGTTCGCCTGAAGTTGCGCCAATAGACGCTGCGCGTTGTTATGGAAAACATCGGTCAACACTGCTTCGTCATAGCCCTCGCTACGCCAGTCCCCCACGATTTTTTCGTATCGAAGAAGGGGATAGTCGCAGCCAAACATCACCCGCTTTCGAAGGCGGCTGCCGATTTCTTCTTTCAGCTCTGCCGGTAGTCGTCTGGGCGACATACCGTGAAATTCAATCCAGACATTCGCCTTGTGAAGTAACACTGCGATCATCTCGGCCGTCCAGGGCCACGGATTTCGACCCGCCACGATTTGGAGCTTGGGATAGCGGGCGGCGATAGCATCGATGTAGCGTGGGTGGCCCAAATCAAGTTCGATACCCAGGCCACCTGGCGTGCCTGCGCCGATGCCCGTATATCCCACGAAAAACATCACGGGAATGCCATGTGCTGCGCAATGTCGATAAAAGGGCGAGTAAGCATCATCGATGATGGATAGTCGATTGCCGATGGCCGATACGGCGAGACCAACAACGCCTGCACCGGCCTGACGGCAACGATCAAGCTCCTCGATACCGGCCTGCCCAGTATGAGGCGATAGTTGTATCCAATTGCCCAGGACAACGTCTGCATGTGTCTTCTGGAAGGCGATCATTTCGTCATGCATGGTCCGCACCTGCTCGAGCGGCAGCTCGCGAGTGAAACCGATGTCCAACATGGTCTGCACGCCGCTACTGCGCAGGTAAGCGGCCATCTCATCCTTGGAAACGAAATTACATTCAGTCTTCCAGATCTGTACCTGACGTGCCTGTGCGGCAGCGCCTCGCAAGGGGTAAAAGGCCTCGGTACCCCAGTGAGAGTGAATATCAATGATGTGAGTCATGGAGCAAACTCATTGCTGGGGAATATTGGCTTTACCGACAACCTGCTTGAGCGTTTCGTGATCCTTTCGAACCATGGTTCGGAAAGAGTCGGCAGACCCCTTTAGACGTGCGAAGCCAGCGAGGTTGAGGCGTTCTTTGACCTCGGTGCTTTCCATGGCCCGATCGACGTCAGCATTGATCTTACTAATGATTTCGGGTGGAACACCGGGTGGAACAAACAGACCAAACCAGGTGCTTAATTCAAGCCCTGGGAAGCCTGCTTCGACCACGCTAGGTACATCGGGGGCAAATTCAGATCGCTTTGAACTAGTGACTGCAAGCGCCTTTAGCTTACCTGTCTTGACGTGCTGCATCTGCAGTAATGAGTCGAACATCAACTGATTAAGCCCGCTCATAAGATCGATCATGGCCTGCGCGCTACCCTTGTAGTGCACGATGTTGAAGCGGGTCTCCGTAGACAGACCGAGCAGCTCGATCGCTAAGTGATTGGTGGTGCCGATTCCCGGAGTAGCGCCATTTAACTTGCCAGGGTCTCGGCGAGCGAGTTCGACCAGTTCACGAATGTTATTGGCGGGAACAGAGGGATGCACATAGAGAGCCCACGGCGTCTCAACCAACGGAGCGACAGCATCGAGATCTTTGACAGGATCGTAGGGCGGCTTGGTCTGTAGCAGGGGATTGACGATGAGTACGCCCGTCGATGTCATGAGAAGGTTGTAGCCGTCGTTGGGCGCCTTGGCGCCGGCCAGCGTGCCAATGCTGCCTCCGCCACCGGCGCGATTTTCTACGACAACCGATTGATTCCATTGTTCGGACAGCTTTTGAGCGACCGCCCTCGCAAGCAGGTCAGCATGCGCACCTGGGGTGTAGGGAATGATCAGCTTGACGGGCCGGTTGGGGTAACTGTTTCGGTTGTCTTGAGCCCTGGCAGGCGAGGCGGCGAGTATCACGGTGCTCGTCACTAGCGCAAGGCCCGATAGGGCGATGGTGAGTCTGGACTTGTAATGGGCAATGGCCATGATGAGTCTCCGATGATGTGTCGTTACATGATGTGAAACAGCGTGTTATATTTGTCCACGGGGAAACTATCACTGGTGCTAAGCGGCGTCAACGCGATGGCACTAATTCCGATTTGATGAATTCGCCGTTATCGGTTGAGCCATTTTTTTCTTGCCGGGCATGTCACCTGACCTGCGCGAGGCGGTTTAATCCGTGACGATCAAGGTGTTGGTCAAGGCGCTCGATGTAGTCGAGTTTCTATCCGGTGCGTCGAGCGGGGCCGGGGTTAGCGAGATCGGGCGCGGCGTGGGCCTGGACAAAGCGACCGTCTTTCGGGTCCTCAAGACCCTTGAGCAGACAGGTTACGTCGAGCGACACGATTTGGCCGGGCGCTATCGGTTGAGCGCTCGACTCTGGGCCATGGGAATGCGTAGTGGCCAGGGTCGGGGTCTGGTGGATGCGGTCGCGCCTGAACTCAGAGGCTTAGCCCTGGCGACGGGTGAAACAGCCTATCTAGCCATCCGAAGCGGAGATGAGTCCATATTTCTAGATAAGGCGGACAGCGATGCCGCAGTTCGTATCCACACTCCGCTAGGCGCGCGTATCCCCTTACACTGTGGCTCGGCTAGCAAGGCGATGCTTGCCTGGCAGGACGAAGCATGCATCGAGCGCGTTAGTGGCGCTTTGGTCGCCGTGACGCGCTACACAATCACCGATCCAGCCAAGTTGCTCCTCGAACTTCGGCGAATTCGCCGGCGAGGTTATGCGACCGCTAGTGAGGAGTGGCGTGAGGGTATCGCGGGTGTTGCGGCGCCTATCCGCGATCATACGGGCGCTGTTGGCGCAGCGCTTGCAGTATCGGGACCAGTTGCCCGTATGAGCCCCAGCCGCATGCGCGCCATGGTCGAAACGGTTATTGAGGCTGCGCAACGTATCACCCTGAGGCTCGGCGGTACAGGTGTGTGATTGGTCGTGAATAATCAAACAGCCCAAACAAGGCGCCATTGATGGGTGGTTGACGCTGGGAGACCGTCAACCCCGTGTTGACTGGCGCGTAAAGCTTGCACATCCACGTCTCTTGCGGCGACAATGTTTTGCATACGTATGCAAACGGGCGCCGGCGTGCGCCTTGTCTCCGCGGGGAAGGTTCTTGTCTGGAAGCCGTGTCACTGCGAACGATGTCGCGCAGCTCGCTGGGGTCTCCCAGTCAGCGGTCAGTCGGGCGTTCACGCCGGGCGCCAGTGTGGGCGCTGCCACGCGGGCCCGGGTTCTGAAGGCTGCCGAGCAGCTGGGCTATTCGCCCAATGCACTAGCTCGTGGCCTTATTACCGGTCGCTCGCGAATCATTGGTCTGGTGGTATCGCAACTTGAAAATCTGTTTTACCCGGCGGTGGTTGACCAGCTGTGCCGAGAGCTTCAAGAGCGTGGCTATAGAGTCCTGATGTTTATGGGCGACCGCGAAGACGCCGATGAACTAGTCGCACACATGCTTCAGTATCGGGTGGACGGCATTATTTTCGGTGCTGCCACCCTATCGTCCGCGCTTGCGCAGCGATGTACGTCCGCGGGTATTCCGGTGGTGCTGTTTAATCGTGTGATGGCGCGGTCACGCCTGGGTTCAAGGGTTTGCTCGGTCCGCGGCGATAACGCCAGAGGCGCGCGGTCACTGGCCGAGCATCTGCTGCAGGGCGGCCATTGCCGCATTGCCTTCATTGCCGGGCGCGAAGATTCTTCAACCAATCTCGAGCGCGAGCGTGGCTTTATTCATGGGCTCAGCCATCATGGTCAGCGACTTTTCGCGAGAGCGGTCGGCAATTACGACCCTTCCCAGGCCGCTTGCGCCGCGCGGGCGCTTTTTAGCGGTCGATCGCCCCTTCCAGATGCCGTCTTTGCCGCAAGTGACCAGATGGCGCTTGCGGTGATGGATACGCTGCGGTTCGAACTGGGACTGCGTGTTCCGGAAGACGTTTCTGTCGTTGGCTTTGATGATGTGCCGCAGGCTTCCTGGTTGTCCTACCAGCTGACAAGCTGGCAGCAGCCAGTGGCGCCCATGGTGCATGCCACTGTCGATCTGATTGAAAGTCAGTTGCACGAGGGCCTGCTGAAACCGCGCAATCTCATCGTCAAGGGGCGACTGTGCGTGCGCTCCAGCAGCATGCCTAGAGCTCGAATTAGCGCTGTTTCAAACCGCCGAAGAACAGGTGCCGCCTATGAGTGATCTCGATCAAGCCGGCCTGGCCGCGCGTTTTATTCCATTCGATTCGCTGCGGTACAGCACTGAAGCGTTCATTGACTATCGCATCCCTGAGTGTTCGCCTAAATTCAACTATGCGCTGATTGGACCGGGCGTGTCACAGAACCCCAAGCAGCCGGTAAGCCTGCGTGAGCGTCATGGCTTTCAGGTTGGTGCGGTGTCTATGCCTCATGGAAAGATGAATCCACCGCATATGCATTTCACCTGCGAGGTTTTCATCTGCGTACGCGGCCAGTGGGATGTGCTGTGGGGGTTTAACCCCGGACATCACAGCGCGCGAATAGTGGCAGGCGACATCGTCAGCGTACCCACCTGGATTTACCGGGGTTTTCGCAATGTCGGGATAGATGACGGTTTTATGTTTACGGCACTGGGGGGTGACGACACCGGCGGCATCTTATGGGGGCCCGATACGCTGGCAGCCGCCGCCGCTCAGGGTGTTTATCTCACGGAGGATTATCAGATCATCGATACCCAGCAGGGGCAGCGACTTGAGCCACCCCTGCGGGCGCTGCAGCCGATGACCCCTCAGGAAATCGCCGAGCTACGCGACTGGTCACCCGCCGAAATGGGTCAGCGCGTGGTGCGGCAAGCCGATCTGCGTTGGTCTCGGCGTGGGTTCATCGACAGTCATCTGCCCGGCTGCGGAGGGCAGCTGGCGCCCGTGATCGGGCTGGGTATCAGCGAAGATCGCGATGCCGCAGCACCGGTCAGCAATCCTCACGGTGTGTCGATTGAGTGGCTGAAGCTGCCTCCGGGTGGCCGCGTCAGCCGCCATCGCCTGACTGACAAGCAGGTGGTCATCGCGGTTGAAGGCGATTGCATGCTTGAGCTTGAAAGCGACCGTGCCCGGCATCGACAGCAGCTGAGCGGAAACGACAGCTCTTGGGACAGCTATTCGTTAGCGTCCGGAGTCTGGCGCAGCTTTATCAATTCGGGTGCAGGTGAGATGCGCGCGCTACTGCTGACCTCAGGAGACCATCGTAAGCGTATCGAGTGGGCACAGCCCGTTCGGGCTGCGGCCGCCGAGGCAGGCTGGACGCACGACGCCAATGGCTACGTCGCTGAAAAACGCTTTGTTGACCGGTCACAACGCTGACATCTCAGGAAACTCAAATGACTCAAGCGTACGCCGTAACCCATGTGGGCAGCCTGCCCAGACCCCAGGCCGTAGTTGACTGTCTGTTGGCTCAGGATTCCGGGCCCGACTACGACGTCTCTCTTTTCGAAAAGACCATTGCACAGGCGGTTGACGACGTCGTGCGCCAGCAGGTGCAGGCGGGTGTGGATATCGTCAGCGACGGCGAGATGAGCAAGATCAGCTACGCCACCTACATTCGGCATCGCTTCACGGGCTTCGAAATCGGATTACTACCCCGTGCGGTGCCCCGCGACCTGGATGATTTTCCAGAGTTCAAAGACCGTCTCGCCCGCCTGGGCGCCACCCCGAAATATCACAGGCCCATCTGCACGGGTGCGATTACTGTTAAAGATTTGAGCGGTCTTCATCGTGATATTGCCAATCTGAAGGCCGCCTGTGCGCGACATGGCGCTCAACGAGCTTTCATGAATAGCGCTTCGCCGGGCGTGGTTGCGGTGTTTCAGCCCAACCAGCATTACGCCTCGCAGGAGGCCTATCTGCTGGCCCTGGCCGAGGCCCTGCAGCAGGAATATGAGGCCATCGTGGCTGCAGGCCTTGACCTGCAGGTCGATGCACCCGATCTCGCTATGGGCCGCCATATTCGCTTTCGTGATGCCAGCGATGAAGAGTTTCTGCGCAATGCCAATCTGCAGGTTGAGGCGCTCAATCATGCGCTGCGCAACATTGGGCCCGAGCGGGTGCGCATGCATATCTGCTGGGGTAATTACGAGGGACCCCATCATTACGATGTGGCGCTGGACAAGATTCTTCCGGTGGTGTTGCGCGCCCGTACGGGCACGCTGGTGTTCGAATCAGCCAATCCCCGACACGCCCACGAATGGGAAATCTGGGCCGAGTGCGCGCGTCGGGGTCAACTGGGCGATGAGCGCAAGCTCGCGCCCGGCGTACTCGACTCGACCAATAACTTCATCGAGCATCCGCGGCTGGTGGCACAGAGACTTGAAACCTACGGCCGCATCGTGGGCGCCGATAGGGTTCTGGCGGCCACTGATTGCGGATTCGGCACCTTCGCCGGCTACGGTGCGGTACATCCCCCTATTGCCTGGGCCAAACTCGCCAGCATGGCGCAGGGCGCCCGCATGGCGCGTGATCAAGCGGGAGCACAGCCTTGAACACAAACATGATTCCGCTCGATAGTCGTTTGCGACCCATGCTGGCGGGTGGCAAACGACTCAGAGGCATTTTTGTCGGTATTCCCAGTCCGGCTTTGATCGAGATGTGTGCCTTTGCGGGCTTTGATTTTGTCATCATCGACAACGAGCACGGCAGCGCCGATCTGCAGACCACCGAGAACATGCTGCGGGCGGCGCGAGCGACCGGCATCGTTCCCGTTGTGCGTTGCCGGCAGGCTGATATTCCCAGGGTGCTCGACATGGGGGCCAGTGGCGTTCAGGTGCCCATGGTCAGCACCGTCGAGCAGGCGCAGGAACTCGCCAGCATGGTGCGCTACCCGCTACCCGATGGCAAAGGTGGCCAGCGCGGAAGCGCCTTCAGTACCCGTGCAGCCGGATACGGTGCATTCGGTGGGCCAGGTCATACCAGTCGATCCAACGACGGCATTGGACTGATTGCGATGATTGAGACCCCCGAAGGGGTGGCCAATGCCCATGCCATCGCGTCCGTACCCGGAGTCGATGCAGTTTTTGTCGGCCCCAACGATCTGGCCCACAGCATGGGCTATGAAAATCGGTGGCAGGAGCCCGCAGTGGCGAAAGCGATCGAGCACACCCTGCGCGAGGTGGCGCGTGCTGGTAAGTGTCCAGGCACGCTCGCCTTCAGCCAGGCGGATGAAGATCGGCTCGCCGCCTTTGGCACACGCTATTTCTGTTCGGTGCTGAGTTCGGTCATTACACAGGCGCTCAGGTAGGCGGCGCGCGTGCCCGATTCAGCCTGAGGATGTCTTTACGTACCAGGGGCTCAAGCGCCGCTGCGCACCAGATAGCGAGTTTGAGTTCATAACGAAGATCAAAAGGAGACAAGTATGAAGCGACGCGATCTGATGAAACTGGCAGCGGTCGGCGGTCTGCTGCCTGCAGCAGCCTCAGCGCAACCAAAGGGCGCGGCCCTCAAGCCCGGTAAGCCCTACGCCGGAACGACGGTCAATGTGCTGTCGGTGGTTGCACCCCAGTTCAGTGCGCACGAGGCGCGGCTGAGCGAATTTGAAGCCCTGACGGGCATCAAGGTGAAATACCAGTACGTGCCTTTTCCAAGCATGCGCGAAAAGCTGACTGCCGAGCTGGTTGCCAAGACCGATCAATACGATGTCCTGAGTGCAATGGATGTCTGGGGGCCTTCGCTTTACGGTCTGTTTGATCCTCTTAACGCACGTCTGAGCGAAAAGGGTATCGACATGGCAACCCGATATCCGCACGCACACCTGCGCGCGGCCCGGGACGGTAATGGTAATGGCAGCAACGTTATCGGTTTTCCGATTCGGGGCCATGTACAGCTGCTGTTTTACCGAAAGGATGTCTTCAGTCGTTTGAACCTGCAGCCGCCCGAGACCTGGGAGCAGATGGTCGAGGCGGGTCGACAGATACAGACCAAGACCGATATGGCCGGTGTGGCCATGTACTACGGCAAGACCGGTGGCCAGAACCTGATGATCTGGTTCAATTATCTGTGGGGGATGGGCTCTGATCTTCTTGATGCGCGTGGCCAGCCCGCCTTCAACAATGACAAAGGCGTTTCGGCGACGCAGGCCTATGTCGATGTTTTGCTTAAGCACAAAGTTGCGCCCGCAGGTTCTGCCACTTTCAATGAAACCGATGCGGTCAACTCTGTTGCGCAGGGCCGCACTGCGATGGTGCCGGTATGGTGGTGGCGTTATGCGCTGCTGACTGATCCGAAAACGTCCACTCTCAAGCGCGATCAGGTTGGTTTCGCGCCTCTGCCGGCTATGCCTGGCCGTGATGCGACGACCTACACAAACACCTGGTTTTACGGCATCAATCGTAGCAGCCGCCAGAAAGATGCGGCAATGGAATTTCTCACCTGGCTATCTGATCCCGCGATTGAACGTTCTGTGCTGCTTGACACCAAGCTTAATGAGGTTGTCGCAGTGCAGACCGCCAACCTGCTTGACGGCGACGTCAATGTGCGTTTCGGCGGAATGCATCTGTTTGGCGCCCAGGCGCTTAAGGGTGCCAAGGGGACACCGCTCTTTCCGCAATGGGCCCAGGTCAGTGACGTGCTGGAGGCCACCATCAGCGAGATTGCGGCGGGGCAGGTCGCGGTCAAGCCAGGGCTTGATGCAGCCGCTGCTAGGGTCAGACGGGTGATGAGGGGGTGATCTGACGGTCAGCCCTGACTGACTGGCGCTGATGATGCGTCGCATTCCGCCGCATGTCTGGCTGTTGTCGCCAGCACTGGTGTTTGTTGCAGCGATGGCCCTGTTTCCGCTGGGCTATTCGCTGCTGCTGAGCTTTCGCCAGTGGAAGCTCGCGCGACGCGATACGCCGGGCGACTGGATAGGGCTGGACAATTATCGCGATCTGCTGCTGGATGACCCTGAGTTTTGGGAGGCGCTGGTTGCCACGGCAATCTTCGTCGGGGCTGATGTTGTTGCCACTCTGGTGCTCGCGCTGGCGGCGGCTTTACTGCTGCAGCGCGAGGGGCGGCTGGTGGCGTTTGCCCGCATCATGCTCATCCTACCCTTTGTGATGAGCCCCGCCCTTATTGGTATTTCCTTCCGCTTTTTTCTTAATCCCGAATTCGGCATCGTGCAGCACCTGGTTGGCCTGCTCATACCGGCCATGCAGGACAAAGTCTGGCTGGCAGACCGCACACTGACCATGCTGGCAGTGGTCGCCTCAGATGTCTGGCACTGGGCACCCTACATGACCCTGGTTATTTTGGGCGGTCTTGCCGGTATTCCAAAAGAGACTCAAGAGGCTGCTCGCGTCGACGGTGCCAGTTCCTGGGCTGTCTTGCGCGACATCACCCTGCCACAGCTGCTGCCGACCTTGGGCGTGGTGCTCATCCTGAAAACGGTGTTCGCACTGAAGGCGTTCGACACCATTTATGCGCTCAGTAACGGCGGGCCGGGTACCTCCACGCAGACGCTGGCGTACTTTGTGTATCAGACAGGGTTTAACTACTACGACATGGGCTACGCGGCTGCGGCAGCGTGGCTGCTGACCCTGATGCTGCTGGCGTGCGCGCTTGCCTATATTCGCCTGGTGTTTCGGCGATGATGGTTGCCGCTACAGACGGGACCAGTCCAGGCTACCGGTTGACCCTGCGTGCGCGTGCGCACGCAGCGCTTCGTCAAGCCCTCGTACTTGCGGGTCTGGCCAGCATTCTTTTACCGATTCTTTGGATGGCGCTGACGGCGTTCAAGTTACCCCGCGATGTTTATTCGCTGGACTCTGCGCTGGTGTTTTCGCCCACGTTGGAAAATTTCCGAACGATCTTTGCCCATCCCTGGAACCTCGGTAATAAAATCGTCAACAGCGTGCTGGTTGCCGCTGGCACCGTGCTGCTGGCGATTCCCATGGCGACTCTGGCCGCCTACGCCTTTTCGCGCTTTGACTTCCGTTTCAGACAAACTCTGTTTCTGCTGGTGATCGCGTCGCAGTTCATACCGGCGGCTGCCGTGGTGTTGCCGTACTTCATCATGTTTCGAGAGATGGGGCTGCTTGACAGTCGGGCCGCGCTCGTGTTGATCAACCTGTCCATCGTGCTGCCCTACGCAGTCTGGATGATCAAGGGCTTCATCGAGGCGGTGCCCATCGATATTGAAGAGTCGGCCATGGTGGACGGTGCCAGCCGGGGCAGGGTGCTCTGGGAAATTGTGGTGCCTGCTGCTCTGCCAGGCATTATTACGGCCGCGGTGTTCAGCTTTACCCTAACCTGGAATGAGTTCCTATTTGCGCTGATTCTCAGTAAGCAGCATGCGCTCACCTTACCGCTGGGTATCGTGGGCTTTCGCACCGAGCGCGGGGACCTCTGGGAACTCATGGCCGCGGGTGGAATGATTATCACGGCGCCGATGTTTCTTCTGTCTTTGCTGGTACACCGCCAGTTTATTGGCAGCCTGACTGCTGGCTCGGTTCGCTAGGAAAGCCCATGACCACCATCACGCTCCGAGGTATCAGCAAGCGCTTTGGCCCTGTGTCTGTTGTGAAAAATCTCGATCTGCAGATTGTTGATCGCGAGTTTCTGGTGCTGCTGGGGCCCTCGGGATGCGGCAAGACCACCACCATGCGCATGATCGCAGGGCTTGAAAATCCCACCGAAGGCGATATTGAATTCGATGGGTCTCGCGTCAATGAGGTACCGACCCAGTCGCGCGACGTGGCCATGGTGTTTCAGAACTATGGTCTCTACCCGCATATGTCGGTGGCCGACAATATCGGTTACCCGCTCAAGTTGCGGGGCGTGGCGCGCGAGCAGCGCGACCGGCTGATTCGGCAGGCCGCAACACGTGTGCAACTTGAACCCTATCTCGCTCGTATGCCACGCGAACTTTCGGGTGGTCAGCGACAGCGGGTGGCGCTGGCGCGCAGCATCGTGCGGACGCCCAAGGTGTTTCTGATGGACGAACCGCTATCCAATCTGGATGCCAAGCTGCGCGTGTTAGCCCGCGCTCAGATTAAGCATCTTACTGAAGAGCTTGCAGTCACGACGGTCTACGTCACTCACGATCAGGTCGAAGCCATGACACTGGCCACCCGGGTTGCGGTCATGGACGACGGTATTGTTCGACAGATCGGCTCACCAGAGGCTATTTACAACGATCCAGCTGATACCTTTGTCGCCGGGTTTATCGGTAATCCTGCGATGAATTTGCTGCCCGTTCATGTCGATGAGCATGGCAACTGTGTAAGCGGTTCGCTATCCATCAAAGCGTGTGCGCCCAGGGCAGGGTCCCTAGTGCTGGGCGTGCGCAGCGAAGACCTCACTCTGTGCAGCACTGCAGACGCGATGCTGGAGTGCGAGATCTACACCTTTGAATTGCTGGGTGACTGCACGATGTTGACTGCGATGGTTAACGGCCGGCTGCTGGCGGCGCGTGCCGACAAGGCCCTGCGTCTGAAGCCAGGCGAGCGGGTCGGTCTGAAATGTGAGAGCAGTCGATTATTTTGGTTCGACGGTGATCGGGGATTGCGCCTGCGCTAAGCCTTCGCTCTGGCTTGCGCCCTAGCGGTTAACGGCTAAGGTTTTCGCAATCTTCGCTTCGTGAATGAACGATCTGGATGTTGATCGGCGCCTAAGGTCGGTTTACTGCTAACGTCGGCTGAGGGCTGATGACTGCGTTGCGACGATAGTTTCGTTCTCGCGATCGACTGCCGAGCTGCCCGAAAATGCGAACGGATTGCGGAGGCGGCCCATTCGCCATCCCCCAGCGATAAAGCCTCGATCAGGTCGTCGTACCGCGCGCTTGCATGCTGCCAGGCAACCGCATCGAATTCGAAATACGCTCGTTGCACCATGGGCAGGTACGAGGTCTGCTCCAACAACTGCTTGAGCCACGGGTTTGCCGCAGCACGAAAAATGATCTGATGAAACTCGATATTCAGGCGGGCTGCTTCATTGAGATAGTCCGAGGCGCGGCGCTGGGCTACTTGAGACAGTCTCACGTTCAGAAGACGTAGTGCTTCGAGCTCGTTTACCTGAATTCTGCCTGCGGCAAGCCTTGCCGCCATTGCTGCGAGTTCGCTTCTGACGTCAATCAGGTCCGCCAGCGAGCGCTCGGTCCATTCAGTAACCGCTGCACCCTGATTGGCCACAAAGCTTACGAATCCATCTGCAGCCAATCTCCTGAGGG
>JBDLQY010000140.1:0-2714 GCA_039800325.1 Pseudomonadota bacterium
GTGGCGAGGAACTTCTGGGCCTGGCGGTCGCGTCGGTTGTCGTCTTTGCCGCCTGGGCGGCCTGCCAGTTATTTGCCGGGCGCGCAGCGTTTCTGCTGACGGGCGCCATGATCGCGACGGCCATGAGCGCCAATGTGCTCGTCTGGATTATTCCCGGCCAGCGCAAGGTCATCGCGCAGATGAAGGCTGGGCAGCCCGTTGACCCGATTCACGGAAAGCGTGGCAAACAGCGAAGCGTGCACAACACCTACTTCACGCTTCCTGTGCTCATCGCCATGCTGTCCAATCACTACAGCATGCTTTATCAGGCCAATCACAACTGGGTGTGGCTGGTTCTGCTGATGCTTGCTGGGGCTCTGATTCGCCATAGTTTCGTGGCGCGTCACCGTGCGCTGGTCGAAGACCGTCGGGTTTCATGGGCGCATGCGGCGCTTGGAACGCTGATCATCGTGGGCGTGATCGTCGCCATGGCCCCGCGCGCAACTCCAGGCTCAGTGGGTGCGGTGGGTTCAGCGCCGGGTGCGACCGCGACTTCACCCTCAGCGGCCCCCACTCCTCAGGCGGTGGCCGATGTGATGGAGCGTCGCTGCCTCGCCTGCCACAATCAGGTGCTTGCTCAAAAGGGTGTTGCGCTGCACACGCCTGAGCTGTTGGCCCGGCATGCGCAGTCGGTGTATCAACAGGTGGTCATCACCCGTCAGATGCCGATGAGCAACGCTACCCAGATGACTGAGGCCGAGCGTGCATTGATCAAGCGCTGGTATGAGGAAGGCATCAAGCGTTAAACCGCACCTGTCCTGTTGCGCTCAGATCGTAACCGCCCAGCTGGCGGGCGTGCGCTTTAAAGCGGCGTGTGGCGGTGAATGCAAGCAGGCTTTGTAGCGCTGGCTCGAACCAGGCTCGACGCCAAACCAGCAGATCAACGGTTTCCCAGGTAAGCGGAATGAACGCCAGCTTATTGCGGGCAGCGGCCGCCCGAATACCGAAACCGGCATCGGCATAAGCTCCGGCAACCAGGTCGGCGACGTCGTCTTCGCTGCTGGCCGGTGGATCAACAGGCCGCAGCCTTTCCAGCGGAATGCCGGCTCGGCGCATGAGCTTCGCAAAAAGAAGGTTGCTGCCAGCCCCAGGCTGACGCATGGCGAATCGATGTCGCTTGCGACCCAGATCGGCAAGGCCCTGGATTTTAAGCGGGTTGCCGCGGGCAACGATCAGACCCTGCTCGCGCCGAGCCCATTGCACCGCCACCATGGGCAGCTTGTCGACGGTTTCGCGAATTTTTTCAAGGTTAAAGCCATCGCCCTGGCGGTCGGGCAGGTGTAGCAGTGCAGCGCAGGCGCGGCCGCTGGCGACGCGAGCCAGGCCGTCACTGCTGCCGTAGGCAGCCAGAGCCAGTCCGCACTGGCTTTGCCGGACTGCC
The DNA here is from genome assembly GCA_039800325.1 of Pseudomonadota bacterium. Lineage (GTDB taxonomy): Bacteria > Pseudomonadota > Gammaproteobacteria > Burkholderiales > Burkholderiaceae_E > SYIM01. The sequence goes on from JBDLQY010000140.1 coordinate 1,421, forward strand.
CAGTCCAGTAGAGGGTCGTGCGACCCGGCCAGTGTGTCTGGCAGTGCCCGCGCTGCCTCTTCGTCATGCGTGGTTTGACCTGCGGCTAGCCATGCCTCAAGGCGATGCCGCTCAAACAAGAGCTTGCCGTGGGCGCGACTGTGCGGAATACGTCCCCGGGAAACCAGGTGGTAAACGGTTCTTGGACTGATTCGAAGAAGCGCAGCCACTTCGGGCGTGGTTAAACGCTCGGTATTCGCGGCATCGATTCGGACTTGGGCGTTGGGGAGAGTGACCATTATTTTGTCCAGACGCGTTACAGACGAATCCAACACTTTGACAAATTTTACGCAGAAAACGTAAGACGTGAAGAACTTGTTAATTTAGCGCTCTAATCGCTTTCTGAATCTCACAGGCATGAGCGCGCCTCTTTTAACAGGCTTCGGTCCGTCCCCCACAGGCTGCCATGAGTGACCTAACCGCAAGTCTGCAGTCGGTCAGCGGCTTGTTAACCGGTGATATCCCGGGCTTGTGGCCCATTGTGGGTCTCAGTCTGCAGGTTAGTGCACTGGCAACTCTTATCGCCGCACTGATCGCGTTCCCGCTCGCCGCCCTGCTTGCGCTGACGCCCTTTCCCGGGCGCGCTGCGGTGATTGCCACGCTTAACGGATTGATGGGATTGCCTTCAGTGGTGGTGGGACTTCTGGTTTATCTGCTGCTGTCCCGTGCGGGCCCCCTGGGGTCCATGGGGATTTTGTTTACGCCCTCGGCCATGGTGGTGGCGCAGACCCTGCTGATCATGCCGCTGATGGCGGCCTTAGCTCGCCAAACACTCGAAGATGCACTTGAGGAACTGGGGCCGTATCTGCGCTCATTGAAGGCAAGTGCCCGGCAGTCGGTGCAGACCATCTTGTTTGAGGCGCGGGTACCCTTGCTCACCGTGGTTCTGGCAGGCTTTGGTCGCGCGGCGGCTGAAGTGGGAGCTGTCATGATCGTGGGTGGCAACATTGACGGTGTGACCCGAACCATGACCACTGCCATCGCCCTGGAAACCAGCAAGGGCGATCTGCCGCTGGCCCTGGGTCTGGGACTGGTTCTGGTGGTGGTGATCTGGCTAGCCAACGCGGCAGCTCAGTTGATGCGCCGCTATGCAGGGCGTCTTCATGACTGAAGGCTTATTCGCCATGCATGCTCAGCATCGGCGCGACCCCGTCGGTCTGCGCGACAAGGACATTCAGCGGCGGCTCGTGCTTCAGTCTGTGAATCTGGTCAGGGATGGCAAGCGCTTGCTGCATTCGGTTGATCTTTGCCTGCC
>JBDLQY010000141.1:0-7898 GCA_039800325.1 Pseudomonadota bacterium
TAGGGGTCAGTTTTATCGAATCGACTGGCCTAGCTTCGAGATGCTGCAGCGCTGGGACAAGGGACAGCCTGAACTCATTCTGAACGACATCGAGTCAAACACCACGCTGACTCTAGATCGCAACGACCTCGACACGCTGCTGCAGTTTCTCGCGAATAACCAACTGCTGCAGCCCACCCGTGCAAGCCCTGCGGTCATGGCCGAGCGGCTGGCGCGCATTCGGGGAAGTGTGTGGACCTGGCTGCTGCATCACTATCTGTTTTTCAGGATTCCATTGGTTCGACCCGACCGCTGGCTCACGCGTTGGGTAACGGTTGTACGTGGCTTCGCCCGACCGGGTTTCGTCAAATTGACAGTGCTCGCTCTGGCTCTGGGTATCGTGCAGGTGATGCGGCAGTGGGACAGCTTTGTGGCCCAGATCATCGATGTATTCAGCCTGGAGGGTTTGCTGTCGTACGGCGTTGCGCTCATTGTGGTCAAGACCCTGCACGAGCTTGGACACGCCTTTACCGCTAAGCATCACGGCTGCAGAGTGCCCGCCATGGGCGTCGCCTTTGTGGTGCTGTGGCCCATGGCCTACACCGATACCAATGAGGCCTGGCGCCTGACAGATCCTCGTGCCCGTCTGCAGGTGGCCAGTGCGGGCATTTTGACCGAACTGGCGATTGCCGCCTGGGCGACGCTTGTCTGGGGTCTTCTTCCCGATGGCCCAGCCCGATCAGCGATGTTCGTGTTGGCAACAACCAGCTGGATCACCACCCTGGCCATCAACGCCAGCCCCTTTATGCGTTTTGATGGCTATTTCATTCTGTCGGACGCACTCGATCAACCCAATTTACACGAGCGAAGTTTTGCACTGGCGCGCTGGAAGTTACGCGAATACCTGTTCGCTATACGCGAGGATGCACCTGAGTACGTCTCGGAGCGACAGCAGCGCTGGATGATCGCATTTGCCTGGTTCACCTGGATTTACCGGCTGGTTTTGTTCATAGGCATCGCGTTACTGGTGTACCACCTGTTTTTCAAACTGCTCGGCATCTTTTTGTTCATTGTTGAAATCGCCTGGTTTATCTGGCGCCCCATCCGATCTGAACTGCTGGCCTGGCGCGCCCGATCGGCGCTGATCCGCCAGTCTGGCCGCAGCTGGATCTCGCTCATCGTCGTCTGTGCGCTGATATCCCTGCTGTTCGTTCCCTGGCCCGGCAGGGTCAGTTCAAGCGCCATGCTCAGGCCTGCTGAGGTCTGGCCCATACACGCCCCAGCCGGCGCGCGAATTGAGACATTATCTTTTCGGGAGGGCGATGCCGTTCCTGCAGGGGCCACTCTGGTCAAGCTACATATGCCAGACCTCGAGATGAAACGGATCGCATTGCGTGCGCGGGTTGAACAGCTACGCTGGCAGGCTGAATCAGCGGGACTTGATGAGCAATCCAAAGGGCGTCTACTCGTGGCTCAGGAAACCCTCGCCACCGCGATCGCCGAATTGGCCGCCGTGCAGGCAGAGATTCGTAATTTCAATCCGGTGGCCCCTTATGGCGGACGGCTCAGGCAGCTTGATCCCGACCTCGCCGAAGGCCAGTGGCTAAGCCGGAAAGAACCCATTGCACAGTTGGTCCGCGACGGTACGCCCTGGATGGTCGAGGCTTGGTTTGATGAAGATGACGTTGCACGACTCAAGCCAGGAGACCCTGCACGATTCATGTCAGACGGCGGAGCCGGACCACTGCTTGCGCTCACGGTTGCCAGCGTTGACCGAGACGCGACCCGAACGCTTCCCAGGCCTGAACTTGCCGCGCCCGCGGGTGGTTCGGTTTTGGTACGTGAGAAATCGGGCCAGCTGGTGCCTGAACGTGCCATCTACCGCGTCGTGCTGAAAGTCGACGATCCTGGCCAGGCGCGGGCGCTCGCACCGTACGCATGGCGCGGAACGGTGAGCGTATCGGTTACATCGCAGGCGCCCGCTTTCCGTTACCTTCGACAGGCAGCCGCCGTACTGGTGCGCGAATTCGATTTCTGAGTTGGCCCAAAGGTTTTGGCGTGTTGTGTCCGGGCCGAGCGCGCCAGCAGCTCTGACAGAGCCCGTGCCGCAGGGGTGAGCTCATGATCGAGCCTTTGCAGGCGATACAGCAGGGGACCGCTGGGAAGGTCTCGAATGGGTACCCGCACCAGCCCATGGCCTATTCGATCTTTGCTAGCGCCCGCCTCCGACGGCACCAGGCCTAGCGCATCGGTACAAGCGACCATGACCTGAAGCGCGCTAAGGGTCTGTGTATGGGTATGGCAGCGCGGTCGTCCCAAACCCTGCTCGGCAAAGCTGTCGGCAAGCGCGCGCGTAGTGCTGCTGTCAGCGCCTGGCAGAACCCACTGGGCCTGTTTAAGGTCTACAAGCTTTCGGCTCGCGGCAAGAGGATGGCCCGCGCGGGCAATCACCTGCAGACGACTAGGGCCTAGTGGCGTCACCTCGAGGGCCTCTGGGAGTTCACGATCGGGCAAAGGCAGGACTGCAAGGTCAATCGTGCCGTCCCGTAATTGCGCCAACACGGTGGGGTAAATCGCCGTGCTGATTCGCAGTTCGATCTGAGGCCAATGCCGCCGAAATCGGGGAATGATTCGCGGCAGCAGCCGTGCAATAGCTGCGTGTGAAAGGGCCATCGACACACAGCCCTCGCGCTCGCCAAGCGCCTGACGGACCGACTCAGCAGCCCGTCTGAGTGCGGCATCAACCTGCCGTGCATGGCTTAGCAGCCGCTGTCCAATTGGCGTCAGACGCGCCCCGTGCTGACTGCGATCGACCAGAGTCACTTGATACTGCTGCTCAAGCCGGGCCAAAGCCCTAGACACGCCCGGCTGCGTGATCTTGAGCTGCTGCGCCGCCTGCGCAAACGAGCCGGCTTGCTCAATGGCCAACAGCACCCTGAGCGGATTTGTATGAGCAGGGGCAAGCATCGCCGACGCCGATTCAGAGAGGGTCTGCTCTCGGTGTGGCTTTTGAATTTTCATCATAACTTTTCGTCATTGAAATGCTTGAAAGTTGCGTTGCAGTTTACCGCGTGTGCCCACACAATTAACCGATGTACAAAGTCTCAAATCACCGAACAAGTCCTACTTCACCGAAAGCGCAACGGCCATTTCAGATGCCAGCCCTAAACCGAATTTCAGTCGATATCGGCGGAACCTTCACCGACGTGGTGCTGTCAAGCGCTGGCGGCCTGCACTCACGCAAAGTGCTCACAACGCCCCAGGCCCCCGAGCAGGGCATGCTCGAGGGCATCCGGCAGGTGCTGGCTGATGCCGCTCTGGACCCGGCCGCCGTAGGCATGATCATTCACGGCACTACGCTGGCTACTAATGCGCTGATAGAGCGCAAAGGCGCGCGTACGGCCTTCCTCACCAACGCCGGCTTTCGTGACGTTTTAGCAACCGGAGACGAAAAACGCTTTGAGCACTACGACCTCGACCTAGAAAAACCCATACCGCTGGTCCCGCGCCCCTGGCGGCTGACGGTCCCGGGGCGCATGGCCGCTGACGGTCGCGAGCTCACGCCGCTCGACCTGCATGCCCTGGAGTCCGTTGTTGACACGCTGAGAACTCAGGCGATTGAAGCCCTGGCCATTGGATTTCTGCATGCGTATGCCAACCCGTCCCACGAACGCGCGGCGGCAGACTTCATTCAGGCAAGACTTCCGCAACTGGCGCTCTCGCTCTCGTCTGAGGTGTGCCCTGAAATTCGCGAATACGAGCGCTTTTCCACCACCGTAGCCAATGCCTATGTTCAGCCCCTGATGGCGCGCTACCTGAAGGCCCTGGCGCAACGTCTCAACGATTTGGGTTTTAACTGTCCGCTTTATCTGGTTACCTCGGGCGGCGGGCTCACAACACTGAACACCGCTGCGCGGCTACCCATACGACTGGTTGAGTCCGGACCTGCGGGCGGCGCGACACTGGCCGCGGCGATCTCGCGGCAAATGCAGCTTTCTCAGACGCTCTCCTTTGACATGGGTGGTACCACCGCGAAGATCTGCTTCATCACGGATGGTCAAGCCGAGCAGTCACGCCGCTTCGAAGTGGCTCGCGCCTGGCGAAACCTTAAAGGCAGTGGCTGGCCAGTCCGCATACCCGTCACCGAAATGGTCGAGATCGGCGCGGGCGGCGGATCGCTCGCCCGGATAGATCGAATGGGGCGCATTGCGGTTGGCCCCGACAGCGCGGGGGCTGAACCCGGCCCGGTCTGCTATGGCCGAGGCGGGGCGATGCCCACCGTCACCGATGCCAATCTGACTCTGGGCCGGCTGGACCCAGACGGCTTCGCGGGTGGTCGCCTGCGTCTGCAGGCTGACCGTGCGGCAGACGCACTGGCCGAGCAGATTGCCACGCCGCAGGCCCTGAGCCTGGCCTGGGCTGCCTGCGGCATTGTCGAGATGGTCGAAGAAAACATGGCAAGCGCGGCACGGGTTCACGCCATTGAGCGGGGCAAAGAAACAGCCCCCTGCACGCTGATCGCCTTTGGCGGCGCAGCACCACTGCACGCCGTATCCATGGCGCGTCGGCTGGGTATGCGGCGGGTTATTATCCCCAGCGGCGCCGGCGTGGGATCAGCTTTGGGCTTTCTCAAGGCGCCACTCGCCTTTGACGCGGTTCGCAGCTGGCGCCACACCCTGACTGATCTGCCGCTCGATCAACTAAACCGTCTGCTCGAGCAGCTTGAGTCCGAGGCCACCGACATTGTGCGCGGTGGTACGCCCGAGGCGCAGCTGCAGGTCCGGCGTCTGGTCGACACACGCTACGTCGGTCAGGGACACGAGTTAAGCATTGAACTTCCCAACGAAATAGTCAGCACAGCGACGCTCGAACAGCTTAAAGAGCGCTTCGAATCGCGCTATGAGGCTCAGTATGGTTTGCGCATTGCTGGGGTTGACCTCGAGTTTCTGACCTGGACGGTATCAGTAGCCGCGAACGCATCGGTTGGGGGGATTGACGCGGCGCTCGTGTCTTCAACAACAGCAGCACCGGTATCAGCCTCAATCCCTGCATCTGCAGTCACTTCAACACCGACCCGCTCGGTGTTCGACCCCAGCGTTGGCGACTGGATGGCGTATGAGGTGTACGACCGCGCCGCTCTGACCGATACATCGTCCATAAACGGGCCGGCCCTGATTGTGGAGGAGCAGACCACCACGCTCGTGCCGGCCGGCTGGAGCCTCTGCCAACACGCGACAGGACATCTGGTCATTGAAACAAGGGGTCAACATGACACGCCCTGAAGCCGAACCCATAGCCTCATCCGCTGCTGACATGCGGGCGCGGATCGCGCGCCAGGTGATGTGGAACCGCTTGGTGTCGGTCGTTGAAGAAGGCGCACAGGTGCTGCTTAAGACCGCCTTCGGGGCCGTCACTCGCGAAGCCGGCGATCTTTCAGTGGGCGTATACGACCGTCGCGGCCGCATGATGGCGCAGGCCGTGACAGGCACACCAGGGCATGTCAACACCATGGCGACAGCGGTCAGCCATTTCTTGCAGCGCTTTCCGCTTGATACCTTGAAACCCGGCGATGTGCTGGTCACCAACGATCCCTGGATGGGTACAGGTCATCTGTTCGATTTCGTGGTCGTGACGCCCGTGTTTTACCGTGACCGGGCCGTCGCGCTCATCGCCTGTACCTGCCACGTGATTGACATCGGCGGCCGTGGCTTTACGGCCGATGCACGCTCAGTCTTCGAAGAAGGCCTGTGGATTCCACATCTCAAGCTGTTCGACGCCGGCCAACTCAACGAAACTCTGCTGGCCATTATCGAGCGCAACGTGCGCGAACCGCTGCAGGTCCGCGGCGACATCTTATCGCTGGTCTCCTGCAATGCAGCCGGTGCACGCCGTCTGGTCGACATGCTGGCCGAATTTGATTTGACCGATCTTGAAAAGCTGTCGGATCACATCATCGATCGATCTCGACAGGCCATGATGGCCGCCATCGCTGCGCTACCCGAGGGCAGCTGGCAACATCATATGCGCATCGACGGTTATGAACAGCCAGTCGATCTGGTCGCGCGCCTCAGTGTCCAGCAGGGACAGCTCACGGTTGATTTCGAGGGCAGTTCAGCGGCCTCGCGGTTTGGCATCAATTCACCCCGATGCTATTCCGAGGCCTACACCGTCTTTGGCGTCAAGTGCGTGATCGCGCCCGATATCCCCAATAACGCGGGCTCGCTGTCTGCGATCACCATCCTGATGCCGCAGGGCAGCATTGTTGACCCGCAGCCGCCCGCCCCCGTGACGGCACGCCATGTCGTCGGTCAAATGCTGCCCGATCTCATGTTCGGCTGCCTTGAGCAGGCTATGGGTGGACAGGTCAGTGCCGAAGGCGCGGGATCGATCTGGGTACTGGCCATGAGCCATACCGAGGGAAGCTCTCGGCCCTTCAACACCATGAGTATCGGTATCGGTGGCGCGGGCGCACGTCCCAGTAAAGACGGGCTGTCCTGCACCGCCTTTCCCAGTGGCGTGGGTGCCATCCCCGTCGAGGTCACCGAGGCCGCGTCACCGCTGATCTTTCACCGTCGCGAGCTGCTGCCCGACAGCGGCGGCGCGGGTCTTTACCGAGGCGGACTGGGCGGCGTGATCGAAATCGGCCATCGCCACCAGGAGGCCTTCCGGGTGTCAGCAGCCACCTTTGACCGCAGGCAGCACGCAGCGCGCGGGCGCGCGGGTGGCGCCGACGGGCGCGCCGGTAGCAGCCGTCTCAGCGACGGCACCGTTCTCTCCGGCAAAGGCGTGTATGACATTCCTGCCGGCCAGCATCTGATCATTGAGCTCCCGGGCGGCGGCGGCTGGGGCGATCCGACCGACCGGGCACCGCATACCCTCGCCGACGAAGTGGCCTCGGGCCTTGTTTCATCTGACGCGGCCCAGTCCTGCTATGGTTACGGCCGTCGTGATGCCTGAGGGCTGATTTCGGAGTCAAGCGTGGCCGAACGTTCGTTTGCCAAAGAGGTCGAGCAGCTGCGTGTCCCAGCGGGCTCGGTATTTCACGGCGAGGGCATTCTCGCCGTCACCAAGGCTCTGCTCGAATGCGGAGTTGGATATGTCGCGGGCTATCAGGGCGCGCCCATTTCGCATTTGATGGATGTGCTGGCCGATGCGCGCCCAATTCTCGATGAGTTGGGCGTGCACTTTGAATCAAGCGCCAGTGAGGCCTGCGCCGCGGCGACCCTTGCAGCGTCCATGAACTATCCCATTCGTGGAGCGGTCACCTGGAAATCAACGGTTGGCACCAATGTCGCCTCCGATGCTCTGGCCAATCTGGCTTCGGGCGGTGTGGTCGGTGGTTCGCTCATCATCGTGGGTGAAGACTACGGCGAAGGCTCGTCCATCATGCAGGAGCGCACACACGCTTTTGCGATGAAGTCCCAGATGTGGCTGCTTGATCCGCGCCCCAACCTTCCCTCGATCGTGCAAGCCGTACATGATGGTTTTGAGCTCTCTGAGGCCAGTTCCACACCGGTGATGCTCGAGCTTCGTATTCGCGCCTGCCATGTCACGGGCAGCTTCGTCACGCGAGCCAACCAGCGTCCGACCTTTTCACTGCGCCAGGCGCTAGAGGCGCCACGGCGAGACACCAGCCGAATCGTATTACCTCCTGCCGCCTTCATGCACGAGCATGAGAAAGTACTTGACCGCTGGCCCGCCGCGGTCAAGTTCATCGAATCGCGCAAGCTCAATGAATTTTTTGATGGCGATATCGAAGAGCTAGGCATTCTGGTGCTGGGAGGCCTCTACAACAACACCCTGCGCGCCCTCATGCACGAAGATCTTGCAGATCTTTACGGGCGCACCCGTATTCCGCTCTACGTGATGAACGTCGCGTATCCGATGATCGAATCCGAGGTACTGCGCTTTTGCGAAGG
>JBDLQY010000142.1:0-4416 GCA_039800325.1 Pseudomonadota bacterium
CCTGGATCGAACCCATCGTTAGGATGTGGCGCTTCACCAAATCCAACGGCATCACCGAAGGGTTTCACAACAAAATGGAGATGATTTCCCGACGAGCGTTCGGGTTCAGAAACTTTGAAAACTACCGCATGCGAGTCTTAGCCCAGTGCGGTTGGAACGGGTTGATCACCCGTGTCTGATGAGTGCCCATCCCCCGTTAATGGGGAAGAGCCCAAAAAAATGGCCTGCAGTGGCAGGCCATAGGGTATGGTGCTGGTGAGAGGAATTGAACCCCCGACCTACTGATTACGAATCAGTTGCTCTACCAACTGAGCTACACCAGCGAAGCGTTTTATTTTAGCAGACGCAGCGCGTGATCGACGGTAGGGTAACGAAGCTGCATGCGCAGCTCGCGTCTGAGGCGCTCTCCGCTGACGCGCCGCGATTCGCTCATAAACGAACGCATCATGGGGCTGACACGAGGGTCGAGCATCAGTTCCTGACGGCTGACCCGGGGCGGTCGGGGAAGTCCCGCCGCATCGGCAACCCGATCAAAGTAATCACCCATACGAAGCTGTGACTGATCCACCGCGTTGATGACTCGCCCGGGTTTTCCCCGGAACAGGCTCAACCAGCAGGCCCGCGCGAGATCATCCGCGTGAATATGGTTGGTAAACGTATCGTCCTCGGGTCGTAGCGCCGGCAGCCCTTGCCTGAGTCGCTGAAGCGGCAGCCTGTCCAGCGCGTAGATGCCCGGCGCGCGCAGAATGGTCAACGGACCCCCGGCGTGCGCCAGCAGTCGTCTCAACCAGTGTTCGGCGTCGACACGACGCTGTGCCCGGTCGCTGTCAGGTCTTACCGGACAGGTCTCGTCAATCAGGGCACCGCCTTGATCTCCATAAACGCCTGTGGTGCTGACATAAGCCCAGCGGCGGGTGCGCAATGGCGGTCGGTTTGCCAGCTGACAGACAAGATTGCGCGTATGGATGTCCTGCATGCCGCTGGCTGGCGGTGGTGCCAGGTGTACCGTCCAGAGGGCGATCGCCCGAAGTCGCTCGAGACTTTTTGCGGAGTCGAGCTCAGCATGAAGGGCTCGGGCGCCCGTTTGCCGAATCTGATCGCGCTGTTCAGCCCGGCGGCTGACAGCCACAACCCTGAGGCTGTGCGCCATGCGTGGCTGCAGCAGCTTCAGTAATCGCATCCCTACATCGCCACACCCCACCACCAGCAGCGTCGGTCTGCGGAATACCCGCGGCAGCGCCCCGCGGGTAGTCTGTGCCGGTCTGGGCCAGGGCCTGGGGGCAGCGACTTTTCGGACAGGCGATAATGGCGGATTCACGACGGACCCGGCACCAGACAAGTCCGCCACAGAGATGGATACCTGATCATGAGTTTTAACATCACACTGCAACCCAGCGGCAAACAATTCATCGTCAATGCGGACGACATGATTCTGGAGGCCGCCCTGCGTCAGGGCATTGTGCTGCCTTACGGCTGCAAAAACGGCGCTTGCGGCTCCTGTAAAGCCACGATTCTATCGGGCAGTATCGAGCAGGGGGCTCATTCCGCCAGCGCGCTTAAGGAAGACGAGGCCGCACGTGGGTTGGCGCTCTTGTGCTGCACGCAGGCCCGGTCCGATCTCAGCATTGAGTGCCGCGTGGTTGCAGCGGCTGGCGATATTCCCGTTCGCAAAATGCCAGTACGAATCGCCTCCATCAATAAGGCTGCACCGGATGTGGCTATCGTCCGTCTGCAATTGCCAGCGAATGAACGCATGCAGTATCTGGCGGGGCAGTACGTTGACCTGCTGCTGCGCGACGGTTCAAGGCGTAGTTACTCGATGGCACTTGCACCTCATGCGGCTGACCAGCTCGAACTGCACATACGGCACATGCCTGGTGGCAAATTCACCGACGGCCTGTTTGGCGTGACGCAGCCGGCGGTTAAAGAGCGCGATATTCTCCGCATCGAGGGTCCTCTGGGTACGTTTTTTCTGCGCGAAGATATCGATACGCCAATTGTTCTCTTGGCCAGCGGCACCGGTTTTGCCCCGATCAAAGCCATTGTCGAGCATGCCCAGCACAAGGGTATTCGCCGCCGTATGACGCTTTACTGGGGTGGGCGCCGTCCGCACGACCTGTACATGAATGCGTTGTGTGAGCAGTGGGCCCGAGAGATTCCGGACTTTCAGTATGTTCCGGTGGTGTCTGATGCGCTCGCCGAAGACGCCTGGCAGGGCCGAACCGGATTTGTGCACCAGGCGGTCATGCACGATCTGCCCGATCTGTCAGGCCATACGGTGTACGCCTGCGGCGCGCCGGTGGTGGTTGATTCAGCTCGACGCGATTTTGTGGGCCAGTGCAGGCTTTCCGAAGATCGCTTCTTTGCTGACTCGTTTACGTCTGCGGCTGATTCGGCCAGCTAAACGCGCTCAGGCAGCGGCTTCCTCGCCTAAGTAGGCTGCGCGCACCCGCGGGTCGTCGAGCATTTGCCGGGCATTGCCCGACATCGTGATCTGACCCGATTCCATCACATAGGCGCGGCTGGCTGACTCAAGTGCGAGACGGGCGTTTTGCTCGACCAGCAAAATGGTGGTTCCCTGTGCGTGAACCGAACGCACCACTTCAAAGATTTTTTCGACCATGATGGGAGAAAGCCCCATGGACGGCTCATCCAGCAGCAACAGTTTGGGGTGTCCCATCAGGGCCCGAGCCATGGCGAGCATCTGCTGCTCCCCGCCCGACAGGGTGCCCGCAAGCTGGCTTGCCCGCTCTTTGAGACGCGGGAAAATACCGAACATACGATCAATATCGGCTTGTACTGAGTCTGTGCCGTCTTTACGGGTGTAGGCACCCATCAGCAGATTTTCGACAATGCTCATGCGGGTGAAGACACCCCGCCCCTCGGGCACCATGGCCAGACCGCGCGCCACCATCTGGTGCGGTGCAAGTCCGCGAATAGACTGCCCGGCATAGTGTGCTTCGCCATCACGCCAGGGCAGTAAACCCGTGATTGCCTTAAGCGAGGATGTTTTTCCTGCACCGTTGGCGCCGATCAGTGCGACCAGTTCGCCAGAGTGCACCTCGAGACTGACGCCCTTGACCGCCTGGATGCCACCGTAGGCCACCTTCAAATCTCTGATCTGGAGCAAGGCTTGTGCGCTCATGCAGCGGGCACCTGTGCAGTGGGTTGCGGTGTGTGCGATGCACCAAGGTAAGCCTCAATGACCGCAGGGTCGCGCTGAACATCGGCGGGCACTCCCTGGGCGATGACCTTGCCGTAGTCAAGCACCGTGACCTGGTCGCAAAGACCCATGACCAGCTTTACATCGTGCTCGATCAGCAAAATAGTGGTGCCACGCTTACGGATATCGACCAGCAACGCGCGCAGCGTAAGTTTTTCGGTGGCGTTCATGCCAGCGGCGGGCTCGTCGAGTGCCAGCAACTTGGGCTCGGTGGCTAGGGCTCGAGCGATTTCGAGCCTGCGCTGATCGCCATAAGAAAGCGTACGGGACTGATAGTCCGCAAATCGTTCGATTCCGACGAAGGCCAATAACTCGCGGGCGCGTGCCCGAATCTCAGCTTCTTCGCGACGTTCGGCGGCTGTTCTGAACACGGCCCCGAAAATGCCTGCCCGCGTTCTCACGTGCCGACCCACCATGACGTTTTCGAGCGCCGTCATTTCACCGAAGAGCCGGATGTTCTGAAAGGTTCGGGCGATGCCGGCCTGGGCAACCTGATGAACTGCGGTGGGTTCATAGGGTTGGCCTGCCAGCACGAAGCGTCCGCTATCGGGCGTATAAAGACCGGTGATGACATTGAAAAACGTGGTCTTGCCGGCGCCGTTGGGTCCGATCAGGCCATAGATCTCGCCGGGGCGAATGCGTATGCCCACATCGCTGAGCGCCTGCAGGCCACCAAAGCGCTTCGAAACACCCTCTACGGCCAATAGCCATTCGCTGCCCCGCGCATCGGCAGGGGTTGAACCGACCGTTTGTGCGGCAACGGACATCATGATTGAAGCGGTTTGCTGCCGTGCACCGGTGCGGGCCACAGACCGCGTGGTCGGTACAGCATGATCAACACCATGGCCAGGCCAAACAGCAGCATGCGCAAAGCCTCAGGTGCTACCAGCTCTTCGCCGAACAAGGCCATCTGCAGAGGCTTGGCAACTTCACGCAGCAACTCAGGGATGGCGTACAACAGAATGGCCCCGAGAATAACGCCGGGCACATAGCCCATACCCCCCAGTACCACCATGGCAACGATGACCACCGACTCCATGAGTACAAAGCTCTCAGGCGATACGAAGCCCTGAAATGCGGCAAACATCGCCCCCGAGACACCGCCAAATGAGGCCCCCATCGCAAACGCCAGCAGCTTCACGTTACGCACATGAATACCCATGGCTTTGGCCGCGGTCTCGTCTTCGCGGATG
>JBDLQY010000143.1:0-35431 GCA_039800325.1 Pseudomonadota bacterium
GGTCAGGCTGCGCTATGGCTATGTCATCGAATGCACGGGCTTCGACAAAGACGCAAACGGGCATATCACTGCAGTACACGCGCAATACTTTCAGGACTCCAAGTCGGGCACGCCCGGCGCAGATCTTTACAAGGTGAAGGGCAATATTCACTGGGTCTCGGCCGCGCATGCCTGCGAAGCCGAAGTCAGGCTTTACGATCGACTGTATCGCGAACCGCATCCGGATGCGGGCGGCCGCGATCACACGGCAGCGCTCAACCCAGACTCGCTACGCGTCATCCGTGCCCAGCTCGAACCTACGCTCGCGCATGCGCAGCCTGAAGACCGGTTTCAATTTGAGCGGCACGGCTATTTCGTGGCCGACCGGGTCGACAGTCAAACTGGGGCCCTGGTCTTCAATCGGGCGGTGGGGCTTAAAGACTCCTGGGGCCCGGGTAAGGTAAGCGGCTGATCGCGCACGCGCCAGTAGACTGAAGCCAGCAGGCTGTCCTCAGGGGAACGTGAGGTGGCCCATGGCGCACCCTGGTCAACCCGCCTCTATCGCGCGAGCGCTCGGTCGCCCACAAATGGATTGCTCTCGCGCTCATCACCAAAACTTGACATAGGTCCGTGACCTGGCACAAAGGCTACGTCATCGCCCAAGGGCCAAAGCTTTTGCGTGATTGACCGGATAAGCGTGGCATGATCGCCGCGCGGAAAATCAGTGCGACCGATGGAACCCTGAAACAGCACATCGCCCACGATGGCAAGCCGGCTAGCCGGATGAAAAAACACCACGTGGCCCGGCGTATGCCCCGGGCAGTGCAGCACCTGCAGCTGCTGCTCTCCGAAACTGACGGTATCGCCGTCCTCAAGCCAGCGATCAGGCTCAAAGGCATCGAGGCGTGCGAATCCGAAGCGCCGCCCCTGCTCGGGCAGCTGCTCGATCCAGAATCGATCAGCCTGCTGTGGTCCCTCAAGAGGTACGCCGTGCCGGTGGGCATAAATCGCCGACTCACCACAATGATCGATGTGGCCGTGGGTAAGAAAGACCTTTTCCAGCTGGGCCCCCGTACCCGACAGCGCCTCGTCAATCTGATCAAGGTCACCGCCCGGATCGATCGCCGCGGCCCGACCGCTATGCTCACAGATCAACAACGAACAGTTCTGCATGAACGGCGTAACCGGCACGATAAGCAGCTTCATGATGGGCTGGCGGCCTCAGGGAGAGTCTGGCAAGCCGGAATCAGCGTCATCAGGCAAATCTGGCCCCGTCGCATCCACAGAGCCCCAGGCATGCCGACGCAGCAACTCAAGCGGCACGATTCTCAGGGCATGGTGATGTGTGGCCTGCAGAATCACAGGCGGCGCCACGCCCGCTTCACACGCCTCGAGCCAGCGACTGGCGCACAGACACCAGCGATCGCCCGGCTTGAGGCCGGCAAAGCGCCATTGCGGACGCGGCGTCATGAGATCGTTACCGCGTATGCGGGAAAACTCAAGAAACGCCTGAGTTACGCGAGCGCACACGGTGTGGCTGCCCAGATCATCGGGCCCCGTCTCGCAGCACCCGGTTCGCATGAACCCGGTGAGAGGGTCAAATGAGCAGGCCTCTAGTGGGCCACCCAAAACATTAAGTGCGGTGATGGATTGCGGCATAGCGTAAATGTAACCGAGCGCGCTCGGGCTTGTCTCAAGCCCCGTCTGCGACTGCGGTTGCCGATGACGTAACGGCTGGCGAAGTGATATGGCGGTCGATAGCCTGGGCAAGCCTAGACAAGGTCAACGGCGCACTGCCCTCCGCTTTGTTATTGGCAATGATCGTCACGGTATGCCCCGCCAACAGGTGCGTACCGGCCCGTTGGGCCAACAGCGTGCGCGTGGGCAGATCTTCGTCAACCAATCGGTTGAAAGGCGCATACTGCGCTCGCGCCGCCTGGTAGCGCAGGCCCTGATGCAGATTCCAGCGCACGATCAGCGGACCTCCACTGGGTCCCTGCAACACATCAAGGGCGCGTAACTGGCGGTCAATCGGTGGCATTCGGTCATGCAGGCTCAGGCAATAGTGAGCACCCGCCTCCTTGAGGGTACGCATCAGCCGGGGCGTCAGCAGGGCCGCATCGCGCAGTTCGACGGCATAGCAGGGACCACGGGGCAGCCGATCGAGAAACTCGCCCAATCGCCCCATCCAGGCGACACTCTCGCGCAGGTACTGCACAGGCAGCGGAGAGATCTGAAAGACGAGAACGCCCGCACGTTCGCCCAGACCCTCTATGCAGGGTATAACGAACTCGGTGCGCGCCACCTCGGCGTCCAGATGCTGGGAGTTGAGCTGAACACCGCGCCCCTTTTCATCGCGGATAAGTGCTCCGGTTACCCGATCGGGCGCCTTGATCAGAAAGCGGAATTCAGCCGGGACCTGGGCTGCGTACTGCGCGAACTGGGTCTGGCTGACCGGCGCATAAAACCCTCGATCGATACCGACTGCATTGAGCAGCGGATGCTGTGCATACGCGGTCAGCCCTTTGCGCGACAGTGTTTGTTCGCTGGCCTCACGACCATAGACCAGGCCTGCCCATCCGGGAAACGACCACGACGAAGTTCCTAGAAAAAGGCGACCGGCATAAGCGGCCAAGGACGGCGGGCGGTCCAGTCTTGGCTCGGCGGGCTGCAGTTCGCCGCGCGCCGCGGACGAGATCGTAGAAGCCGACACGAGATCTCGCTCTCAGCAAGCCCGGCGACGAGCCATCCCCTGCGACACCGACTCAGCGACCGAAACGCCGACCCAGCGACTCGCGAAACTTGGCCACCTTGGGCGCTACCACCCAACGGCAGTAACCCTGATAAGGGTTACGCTCAAAATAGCGCTGATGGTAGGCCTCGGCTGGGTAATATCGGGTCAGTGGTACGACCTCGGTGACGATGGCGTCACCAAAAACCCCATCGTGATTCAGTTCGGCGATCAGGCCCCTGGCTGTTTCAGCCTGCGCATCGTTCAGGACATAAATGCCCGACCGGTATTGCGTCCCGACGTCATTGCCCTGCCGGTTCAGGGTCGTGGGGTCGTGCGTGGCAAAAAAGATCTGAAGAATGTCACGATACGCAATCACCGCCGGATCAAACTCAACACGCACCACCTCAGCGTGCCCGGTGTCCCCGGTACAGACGGCTTCATAGCTGGGGTTTGCAAGCTGGCCGTTGCAGTATCCGGACTCGACCGACGCCACGCCGCGCACCTCGAGAAAAACCGCTTCAGTGCACCAGAAGCATCCACCGCCTAAAACCGCTGTCTCAGTCATCGCGCGCCTCATCAAAAAAACGGGGGTCCAGCCACGCGATCGTACCCATTAGTTTTCGCGCGGCTCGCGCGCTGCCTGGGTCAGGCGGCGTGCTGCATCTTCACGGGCACGCTTAAGCGTGGTGTGCAACTGCGATGCTCCGGTATGGTACTGAACAGGCCAGCCGATACCGCGAAAGTCCTGGTCGGCCGCGGCCCTGAGCGTGAAGTAGGGGTCGGCCAGATGAGGTCTGGCCAGAGCAACTAGATCAGCGCGACCCGAAATCAGCAGGGTGTTGACCTGGTCAGCACTGGTGACAGCACCCACCGCCATGGTGGGCATACCGACTTCAAGGCGAATCTGCTCAGAAAACACCGCCTGGTACATGCGTCCATACACAGGGCGCGAGGCGGGATCGGTCTGCCCTGTGGAGACATCCATCAGGTCGCAACCGGAGGCCTTGAGCGCCCGCGCGATCTGAACCGAATCGGTGGCGGTCTGTCCACCCGCAATCCAGTCGGTCGCCGAGATGCGGACACTGATGGGACGACTGCGAGGCCAGACTGCGCGCATGGCCTCGAACACTTCCATGGGAAAGCGCATGCGTTTGGCCAGTGACCCACCGTAGGCATCCGTACGGCGATTGGTGATGGGCGACAAAAAGCCCGCCAGCAGATAGCCGTGGGCCATGTGAACCTCAAGCATGTCAAAGTCTGCATCCAGCGCAAGACGGGTCGACTGCACAAACTGGGCAATAACCTCGTCCATATCGGCACGGCTCATTTCACGTGGGACCTGATTGACGCCCTCCCGGTAGGCCAGGGGCGACGGTGCGATCAGGGGCCAGTTACGACGGGTATCGGCCAGGGGCATATCCATCTGCTCCCAACCGACCTGCGTCGACCCTTTGCGCCCCGCATGCCCTAGCTGCATGCAAAGCTTGGACGGCGTGTTTGCATGTACGAAATCGGTGATGCGACGGAACGCAGCTGCCTGCTCGTCATTCCACAAACCGGTACACCCCGGGGTGATGCGACCCTCAGGTGATACGCAGGTCATTTCCACAAAGACCAGGCCCGCGCCGCCCAGCGCACGCGAGCCGTAGTGCACCAGATGCCAGTCGTTGGGCACACCGTCGACTGCGGAGTACTGCGCCATGGGCGACACCACCACGCGGTTGGGCAACCAGAGATCGCGCAGACGCAGCGGCGCAAACATGGGCGGGGCCTTGATCCAGTCGGGCTGGTCAGTGACTTTTCCAGTGACACGATCAACGCCCCGCGCAGCAATACCCATGCGCGCCGCTTCCTGGCGATTCCACCAGCGCGTGGCGTCATCAACCAGAGCGGCATCGCGCATACGCAGATTGTCATACGTGATCTGCTTGCTGCGCGTAAGCAGCGAGACGTTGAACTGCACCGGATCCATTTGCCAGAAGCGGCGGACGTTTTCAAACCACACCAAGGACACGTTGGCCGAATGCTGAATACGTCCCACCTCATCCCGACGCGCATCCTCATACCCGGCCAGTGCCCCGTCCAGCGCAGCTGGATCTGCGGAATCAGCACTCGCGCCGAGATGCTTCACCAGAGCAGCATGCAGCGAGATGGCGTCCTCAAGGGCCAGCTTGGTACCCGAGCCAATAGAGTAGTGCGCCGTATGCGCCGCATCGCCCAACAGCACATAGTGGGTCGCGCCATGACGATGCCGCCAGGTGGAACAGTTGATGGTCGGAAACTGCCGCCAGTGCGAACGATTGGCCAATACACGGGCGCCCTTGAGGTCTTCTGCAAAGATCTTTTCAACCAGATCGACCGTCGCCTGCTCGTCGGTTGCGCCGATCCCCGAACGCGTCCAGGCCTCATCTGTCGTTTCGATGACGATGGTAGATTCGCCCTCGGTGTACTGGTACGCGTGCATATTCCAGATGCCGCCGGCGTGCTCGCGAAAGCTGTAATAAAAGCCTGGCAGACTCATTTTGGCGCCCAACCATACAAAGCGGTTGGTGCGCAGATCGACCGAGGGCGCGAAATGCTCTTTCCAGGTTTCGCGAATGGCACTGTTGATGCCATCGGATGCAATCACCAGATCAGCGCCCGCATGCGCAGCGATGCCACCATCTTCAGTGGCGTAACTCACCGGAATATTCAGTTCGGCCGCCCGAGCCTGCAGAATATTAAGCAGCGTCAACCGGCGAATACCCGAAAACCCATGCCCGGACGACTTCAGCACATGTCCCTTGTACTGGACGTAGATATCGTCCCAATAAGCGAAGTTGGCGGCGATATCGCGGTGCGTGGGTTCGTCAGCGGCACGCAGATTACCCAGGGTTTCGTCCGACAAAACGATGCCAAAACCGAAGGTGTCATCAGGCCTGTTACGCTCAACCACGCGAATGTCGGCGCGCGGAAAAGACTTTTTGAGCAGAATCGCCGAATAAAGGCCCGCGGGCCCGGCGCCGATCACATCAATACGCATGATTACCTCTGGTTTCGCGACCCGACCTTGATCTAGACGGCCAGTATGGTCTGGCCCGGTTGCCTGCAATTTGCTTTAAGTCTAAAGTAATTCGAATGGACCCGGAGAACCAAAACGCCCCCAAGCCCGGCGTGGAAGGCGCTCGCCTGGATTTTTCCAAGGCGATGAGCTATGGCGACTACCTGCACCTGGATGACATCCTGGGCGCACAGCATCCGCGTTCGCCTGATCATAATGAGATGCTGTTCATCATTCAGCATCAGACCAGTGAGCTGTGGATGAAGCTGGTGCTGCATGAGCTCGTCGCAGCCTGCGAGTGTATGCGGGCTGATGAGCTGCCACCCGCCTTCAAGATGCTGGCCAGGGTGTCGCGCATCATGGAACAGCTGGTACACGCCTGGGACGTACTGACCACGCTGACCCCTTCTGAATACACGGCCATGCGGCCTTATCTGGGCTCCTCTTCGGGATTTCAGTCCTACCAGTACCGCCAGATCGAGTTCATGCTGGGTAACCGTAATCCGGGCATGCTCAAGCCCCATGCGCACCGCCCCGACTTGCACACGCGGGTCGCAGCCACAATGAATTCGCCCTCTATTTACGACGAGGCCATTGGCCTGCTGGCCCGGCGCGGCTTTGATATCCCGGCCGCTGAACTCGAACGCGCATGTGCCGAGCACCGTCCCTACTCGGTGGCGCTGGAGGCGGCGTGGCTGACGGTGTATCGCGCACCGCGCGAGCACTGGGATTTATACGAGCTGGCTGAAGAGCTCGTCGATCTCGAAGACGCCTTCAGGCAATGGCGCTTTCGCCATGTGACGACGGTTGAGCGCGTGATCGGTTTCAAGCCGGGCACTGGCGGCACTTCGGGTGTGAGCTATCTGCGCAAGATGCTCGACGTCGTCCTGTTTCCCGAACTGTGGAAAGTACGAACCGATTTATAGGGCTCGTGCACAAACACTCTTCAACCGCCATTGATCACACCGTAACGATATGAAGACTCTGCAACCGCCCGACTGGGCTCGCCCCAAGGGATATGCGAACGGCATCGCGGCTCGAGGTACGCTCGTGAGCGTGGCTGGCCAGATTGGCTGGAATGCGCAGTGTCAGTTTGAAACGGACGACTTCGCAGGTCAGGCGCGTCAGGCGCTGGCCAACATCATGGCCGTTCTGGCGCAGGCTGATGCCGGACCGCAGCACATTGTGCGCATGACCTGGTATGTCACCAGCCGCGATGAATACCTGTCGGCCGGCAAGACGCTGGGCGCGGCCTATCGTGAGTTGATGACAGGACCCGACGGCCGTATCTGCTACCCGGCCATGACCGCTGTACAGGTCGTAGCGCTCATGGAAGAGCGCGCCAAAGTGGAAATCGAAGTCACGGCTGTAGTGCCCTGAACCACGCCACACACCACGACGCAGACCGCCCGTGCCGGCGATCAAGCCCCTGCGCGGCGAAGGTGCAGCCTCAAGTCCGGTCGGGCTGCACCGTAAAATCTGATATCTGCATGTTTTCAAACCCAGGAAATCTCATGGCTAACTCCAGCTCTCAGGCTCGCTTCAGCTGGCAGGACCCCCTGCTGCTCGATGCGCAACTCACCGATGATGAACGCATGGTGCGCGATGCCGCAGCCGCCTACTGCCAGGACAAACTGGCCACCCGAGTGTTGGAAGCCTTCCGCGAAGAAAGCACCGACCCCGCCATCTTTCGGGAAATGGGCGAAATCGGCCTGCTCGGCCCCACCATCCCCACCGAGTACGGTGGTCCGGGCCTTAATTACGTGTCTTACGGACTGATTGCCCGCGAAGTCGAGCGTGTCGATTCCGGCTACCGCTCCATGATGAGCGTGCAAAGCTCGCTGGTCATGCTGCCTATTTTCGAATTCGGCACAGAGGCCCAGCGGCGCAAATATCTGCCAAAACTCGCCACCGGTGAATGGATTGGCTGCTTCGGACTGACTGAACCCAATCACGGCTCTGACCCCGCTTCGATGGACACCCGGGCTAAAGCTGTGCCAGGCGGCTGGGAAATCACCGGCTCAAAGATGTGGATCTCCAATAGCCCGTTTGCCGATGTCTTCGTGGTGTGGGCCAAATGTCAGGGTGGCGACTTCGACGGCCGCATCAAGGGCTTTGTGCTCGAGAAAGGCATGAAAGGGCTGTCAGCGCCCAAGATCAAAGGCAAGGTCGGTCTGCGTGCCTCCATCACCGGCGAAATCGTCATGGATCGCGTCGCCGTTGATGAGTCCGCGCTGCTACCCGGCGTGGAAGGCCTGCGCGGCCCCTTTACCTGCCTTAACAGCGCCCGCTACGGAATTGCCTGGGGCGCACTGGGTGCAGCCGAAGACTGCTGGATGCGGGCACGGCAATACGTGCTTGATCGCAAACAGTTCGGCCGCCCACTGGCTGCCAATCAGCTTATCCAGAAAAAGCTGGCCGATATGCAGACCGAGATCACGCTGGGCCTTCAGGGCTGCCTGCGCCTGGGTCATATGAAGGACGAAGGTACCGCGGCCGTTGAAATCACCTCCATCATGAAGCGCAATTCCTGCGGCAAAGCACTCGATATCGCGCGCATGGCCAGGGACATGATGGGCGGCAACGGCATCAGCGACGAGTTCGGCGTAGCGCGCCATCTGGTCAACCTTGAGGTGGTCAACACCTACGAAGGCACACACGATATTCATGCGCTTATTCTGGGTCGCGCGCAGACCGGCATTCAGGCTTTCTTCTGATTCAAGCCTACATGCCCGGGCGCGGGCATGGTCGACTGCACCAAAGGTTTGGGCCTGTGCGAGGCCCAAGCGCCCATCAGTTGCGAGACATGGCCTCGCCCAGTCGCACTGGGCGACCCGCTGGCCATACAGGCCAAGCATTCGTTTCGGCGGACTGGGCCAGCACAATCACGGTTGAGCCCAGCAGAAAGCGGCCCATCTCTTCGCCCTGTTCCAGGCGAATGGGCTCACTCTCATAGTGCCAGTGGCGAGGCTGCCCAGGTCGCGGCGGATTCACCACGCCGTGCCAGGTGGTGGCCATGCTACCCACGATGGTGGCACCCACCAGCACCAGCACGAAGCATCGCCCCTCGTCATCGTCGAATTCACAGATAACGCGCTCATTGCGCGCAAATAACCCAGGCACACCGGCGGCGGTGACCGGATTGACCGAATACAGGGTGCCGGGCACATGGGTCATGGAGCGCAGTCGGCCCGCCCTGGGCATGTGGATACGATGATAGTCGCGCGGGCTCAGGTATAGCGTTGCGAAGGCCCCGCCCACAAAGCGCGAGGCGAGGCTTTCATTGCCGGCAAGCAGCGCAGACACCGTGTAGTGGTGGTGCTTGGCCTGAACGATGAGATCGCGTTCAATAGGCCCGCACTGACTCACTGCGCCATCAACCGGGCAGACCCAGGCAGCGTACGCCAAGGGGCGCGCGCCTACCCGCAGGGGTCGGGTAAAAAACGCATTGAAGCTCGAATAAGCCTCTGGCCGAGGGTCCGCCGCCTCGTCCATCTCGACCCGGTAGCGACGGATAAAACGCCGAATCGCCCAATGCGTCAGCGCTCCCGCCTCGCGCGCAGCCAGCCAACCCATAGCCTGGGTCAGCGCACGCTTGGGGAGCCAGTGTTGCAACGCGAGAAACAGCCAGTCAGGCATCAGATACACGGCCCGAGTTAATCAAACCCGGCACTTTACGGCATCACGATGATGGTCGAGGTAACCTTATGGCTTTGCCAGACCTTTCAAAGCACGGATCACCATCATGCAAACAGCCCCGATTTCCTCACAGTACACCGCGGCCTGCGGTGCTTTTCAGTCGTGAGCCGCGCCGTCGGTGTCATCGGCCTCGGTGCCATGGGCATGGGCGTCGCGCGCTCGCTACTGCGTGCAGGTTTCAGGGTTCACGCCTGCGATGTACGCCCCGAGCCCCTGCAAGCCCTGGCTGCTGAAGGCGCCACCACGCACCACTCGCCCGCTGAGTTGGCAACGCAGGTTGAAGCCGTAGTGGTTCTGGTTGTTAATGCCGCCCAGACTGAAACGGTTTTGTTCGGTGAGCAGGGCGCCGCCGCCGCGCTCAAACGCGGCGCTGTGGTGATCGCATCCAGCACGGTACCGCCGAGATTTGCTCAGACCCTGGGCGAGCGGCTGGCCGCTCTGGGTCTGTTGCATCTGGACGCTCCTGTGTCGGGGGGCGCTGCTCGCGCGGCCAAAGGCGAAATGACCATCATGGCCTCCGGCAGTGCCCAGGCATTTGCCGGTGTAGAGGACGTACTCGCGGCCATCGCCAGCAAGGTCTACCGGCTGGGTGAACAGTCTGGCATGGGGTCCAAGGTTAAGATGATCAATCAGCTGCTGGCGGGCGTACATATCGCCGCGGCCACTGAAGCGATGGCACTGGGCATACGCGCCGGCATCGATCCGGCGACGCTTTACGAGGTCATCTCTAACAGCGCGGGCGCCAGTTGGATGTTCCAGAATCGCGTACCGCATATTCTGGCCGGTGACTACACCCCCCTGTCAGCGGTGAATATTTTTGTCAAAGACCTGGGCATCGTGCTCGACTCCGCGCGCGACTTCACCTTCCCGCTGCCGCTGACGTCCGCAGCGCATCAGATGTATCTGGCCACCAGTGCTGCGGGTCTGGGCGCCGAAGACGATTCGGCTGTCATCAAGATGTTTCAAAAGCTCACCGGCATTGAACTGCCGGGCGACGACAGGACCTGAACCATGCTGCTGGGATGTATTGCCGACGATTTCACCGGAGCCACTGATCTAGCCAACATGCTGGTCCGAGGTGGCATGCGAACCGTGCAGACCATTGGGCTGCCAAAGCCGGGCCAGCCGATTGATGCCGATGCCGTCGTGGTGGCCTTGAAGTCTCGTACCATCGAGCCCAAGGCTGCAGTGGCCGAGTCGCTTGCAGCCTGTCGATGGCTTCGCGCGGCAGGCGCAAAGCAGATCTTCTTCAAGTACTGCTCTACCTTCGACTCCACCGAACGCGGCAATATCGGACCGGTGGCTGAGGCCCTCATGGATGAACTTGGCGCGCGCTTTACCATCGCGTGTCCGGCCTTCCCCGAAAACGGCCGCAGCATTTTTCGCGGCCATTTGTTCGTGGCTGATGCACTGCTGTCCGAATCAGGCATGGAAAAGCACCCACTCACGCCCATGACCGACGCCAACCTTGTACGGGTGCTGCAGAGCCAGTCCACGCGTTCGGTGGGCCTGGCACGCTATGACAGCGTGGCCAAGGGTGCGGCTGCGCTATCAGCGCGCTTTGCACAGTTGCAGGCTGAAGGCATTGGCATGGCCATCGTCGATGCGCTGTCGGACGCCGACCTGCGCACCATCGGGCAAGCCTGTGCAGACTTTGATCTGATCACCGGCGGCTCCGGTGTGGCCATCGGGCTGCCCGACAATTTCGTGCGTCGCGGGCTGCTTCAACACACCGTCGCGGCCGCTACACTTGAGCACCCCAAAGGCCTCAGTCTGGTGATCTCAGGCAGCTGCTCTCGCGCCACCCAGGCGCAAGTGGCTCATTGGCAGCGCACGCGCCCGTCTCTGCGCATCGATCCCCTGGCGCTTGACTCGGGTGAGCCTGTGGTCGAGCGCGCCGTTCAATGGCTCAACGAGCACCTGCCACAGGGTGCAGCGCTGGTTTACGCCACCAGTAGCCCCGAAGAGGTTCAGCGTGTTCAGACTGCACTGGGGGTGGCTCATGCCGGTCATCTGGTCGAACAGGCGCTGGCCAACATCGCTCAGGCGGGCATTCGGCAGGGCGTACGGCGCCTGGTGGTGGCCGGTGGCGAGACCTCAGGTGCTGTGGTGCAGTCGCTGGGCATTGCCCGTTTGCGTATCGGTGCCCAGATCGATCCTGGCGTGCCCTGGACGCTGGCGCAGGCTGATGACGCCCCAGCCATCAGCCTGGCCCTTAAGTCGGGCAACTTCGGCACCGAAGATTTCTTCACCAAGGCCCTGGCTATGTTGCCAGCCTGATCAAGCGGGTTTCCTCAATGAGTGCAGAAACCAAGGCGCGCGAAGCGCTGTGTGAAACCGGCCGATCTTTACACGCGCGCGGACTCACCCACGGGTCGACTGGCAATCTCAGCGTGCGTCTAGATCAGGGGTTTCTCATGACCCCCACCGGTGCCAGCCTGGGTAATCTCGATCCGGCACGCTTGTCTTTGCTGGATGACCAGGGACAGCTGATCAGTGGCGATGCTCCGACCAAAGAGCACTTTCTTCACCGTGCGGTCTATGAAGAGCGGCCCGCTAGCCGTGCGGTTGTGCATCTGCACTCGGGATATGCCACAGCGGTCTCGGTGCTGGAAGATGTCAATCCGGATGATGTGCTGCCGCCCCTGACCGCCTACTACGTGATGCGCGTTGGCAGCCTGCCGCTGGTGCCTTATTACGCACCCGGTGACCTGGCTTTGGCCGATGCCGTACGTGCGCGTGCACGGCAGCACCATGCCATGCTGCTGGCAAACCACGGCCCGGTGGTGGCAGGTACATCGCTGGCATCCGCCACCGATGCGGTCGAAGAACTCGAAGCGACAGCTCGTCTTCATCTCACGGTACATGGCATGCGCTGCCGGTGCCTGAGCCCTGATCAGGTGGCTGATCTACGAAAGCGCTTCGGCACCAAATCGTAATCGGGCCTCGCAGGGTCTGAAGCGCGGCCCCGGCTAAACCCGTCTAGGCATAGCGCCTGGAAATTGACTCAGCAATGCACACCGGGCGTTCACTGCCCTCACGCTCGACCGTGAGTTCAATCGTGATCTGCCAGCCCTGATCGGGCAGCCGCTCAGCCGACAGCAGACGAATTCGGCCGCGAAGGCGGCTATCGACCGGTACAGGCGCCGTAAAGCGGACCCGGTTAAGGCCGTAGTTGATGCCCATACGCGCATCTGAGAACTGTACGGACGACTCGACAAACAAGGGCAAGAGCGAGAGCGTGAGAAATCCGTGCGCAATCGTGGTACCGAAGGGCCCTAGCGCCGCTTTCGTCGGATCCACGTGAATCCATTGATGATCACCAGTGGCCTGAGCAAACTGATCAATGCGGGATTGCGGCATGCTCACCCAGTCGCTTACAGCCAGTTCCTGACCGATGAGATCCGGTAGTTCTTGAAGCTTGATCATACGCATGAGCGCCTCCTGACACGATCCCAAGCAAGTCTGCGAGCCACATTATGCGCAGCTTCTTGCGCCCATGCAGCCGTGTTCAAGTCGCAGATCAAACCACTGCCGTCGGATGCACCGAACATGTGAGGCCCAAGATGCTGTTAACGCATCTGCTGTTCGCGTATGCCGCGCCATCGCCGTTCGAACCGGAGGCATGATTGATCGACGCCAGCCGCAGCGCTTTGCTCACAGATCTGTATCAGCTGACCATGATGCAGGCCTATCAGGCCTCGCACATGAATGAGATCGCCTCGTTCGAGTTTTTTTTCCGTCGTCTGCCGTCTAACCGCAGTTTCCTGCTCTCGGCCGGCCTAGAGCCGCTTCTGGATTGGCTGGAGGGACTGACGTTTACTGCGGAAGAAATCGCCTGGCTGCGCAGTCTGAACCGGTTCCAGCCTGAGTTCCTCGATACCCTGCAAAGGCTACGCTTTTACGGCGAGGTAAGTGCAGTACCCGAGGGCACCATCCTCTTTGCCGATGAGCCGATGGTCCGGGTGACGGCTCCCATCATGCAGGCTCAACTGATCGAGACACGTCTGATCAATCTGCTGCACTACCAAACGCTGGTGGCCACCAAAGCAGCCCGATGCGTGCTGGCCGCGCAGCGCACCCCCGTCGTTGATTTCGGACTGCGCCGTGCGCACGGCGCGGAAGCCGGCTTGCTGGCAGCGCGCGCCGCCTGGATCGCTGGATTCAACGCAACGTCCAATATGCTGGCGGGTATGCAGTTTGGAATTCCGCTGGCGGGGACTATGGCACACGCCTACGTACAGGCCCATGAGGCCGAAGCACTGGCTTTCGAAACGTTCGCGCGTGCAAACCCAGCGCATGCGGTAATGCTGATCGACACTTACGACACCGAGCAGGGGGCGCATCGAGCCGTGGCTGTTTCGCAAACGCTCGCCAAGCAAGGCATCACGCTGCAGGGCGTCCGAATCGACAGCGGCGATCTGGCGCCTCTCACCCGACGCGTACGACGCATTTTGGACGATGCAGGCCTGACTCAGGCGCGGATTCTGGTCAGTGGCAATCTGGACGAGTGGCAGATCGCGGCACTCAACGCCGTGGGTGCGCCAATCGATACGTTCTGCGTTGGCACCGCGCTGACCACATCCATGGATACACCTGCGCTGGACTGCGCCTGCAAGCTGGTGGAATACGCCGGGCGCCCCAGGAGCAAGCGCTCAATCGACAAGCAGACACTGCCGGGCTGCAAACAGGTCTGGCGTCGGCTGGACGCACATGCGTATATCGCCGAAGACCTGATCAGTCTGAGCCATGAGGCCTGTGAACTCAGGCATGCCAGAGGCGATCCACGGCAGCTGAGTCTGCGAGGATTTAGAGCCGACGCGTCCAAGCCGCGGGCAATGCTTCAGGTGGTCATGCGAGAGGGTCGACGTATACGCCCTGCTCCGACACTGGCGCAACTGCGCGACTATGCCGCCAGCGAGCTCGCCAGCCTGCCGGCTGCAAGTCGTGAGCTTGACGGCAGCACCCCGCCACCGGTGCGCCTGTCAAAGAGCCTGCAGGCGCTGATCAAGCCATTCGATCCAGTGACGCACAGGGGTTCGAGTGCCGACCTGCAGATGGCTGATACAGCCGATATTGGCTGACAGAATCACCTCAGGCTCCTGCGCCTGCAGATGCCCCAGCTTGCGTTCGCGCAACTGGACAGACAGCTGTGGCTGCAGCACCGAGTATGTACCCGCCGAGCCGCAGCACAGATGCGCCTCAGATACGGGCAGCAGGCGCGCGCCGAGGCTTGTCAGCAGTTTTTCGACGGCACCACGCACCTTCTGACCATGCTGCAGCGTACAGGGCGGGTGAAAAACGACGCGCTCACCGGTATTGTTGTCCCCAACTCCAGCGGCAGGGGTAGCTGCGCTGCCAGCGGCGCCAGAGCGGGCTGATGCTAAAGAGTCTGCGCGCAGCTTGAGCGTTCCATCAGCAAGCGCGCGTTCAAGCTCAGCGGGTAGCCACTCAGCCAGATCACGGGTCAGCTCAACCACGCGGGCTGCGCGCGCGGCATAGAGGCTGTCAGAGGCCAGCAGATGCGCATAGTCCTTAATCATGGCGCCACAGCCCGAGGCATTGATCAGGATCGCCTCAACACCGGATTCAATCGCCGGCCACCAGGCGTCGATGTTGCGCCGCGCATCGTCCATCGCGCCGGCGCCGTCATTGAGGTGATGACGAATCGCACCACAGCAGCCACCCGCTGCGGGCACCACTGCCTGAACGCCAAGCGCATCCAGCACTCGTACAGTGGCCGAATCAATGGCCGGAATCATGGCCGGCTGCACGCAGCCTTCGGGTAACAGCACCTGCCGCTCGTGAGCGCGCTGCGGTCGAGTGCCAGCGTCGCGACGCTCGGGCACCTTGGCCTTAAGCGTCTGGGGCAGCAAAGGCCGCAGGGATTGTCCCAGGCGCATGGCCGGATCAAAAAGCCAACGCCGCGTCAGCCCCTCGCGCAGCGCGGTCCGTAGCAGCCGATCAATACCACGACGCGGCACCTGATCCTCGACCAGCTTGCGCCCGATATCCACCAGATGCCCGTAGTCGACTCCCGATGGGCAGGTGGTTTCACAGTTGCGGCAGGTCAGACAACGATCAAGGTGCTGGCGCGTTGACTCGGTCGGCGTCTGCCCCTCGACCACCTGCTTGATCAGGTAAATACGTCCGCGCGGGCCGTCGAGTTCGTCACCCAATAGTTGATAAGTCGGACAGGTGGCTGTGCAAAAACCGCAGTGCACGCACTTGCGCAAAATCGCTTCAGCCTCAACGCCCTCGGGTATGGCCTTCAGCCAGTCGGCGAGATGGGTTTCCATGGATAGTCTGCCTACAGTCCGACGACCAGGCGTCCGGGGTTGAAGATTGCGGCGGGATCAAACTCGGCCTTCAGGCGCCGATGAAGACCCAGTAAGGCTTCGCTCAGGGGATGAAAAACGCCCGACGAGCGGTCGCCGCCCCGAAACAGGAGGGCTGTTCCGCCCAGGCGGGCCGCGCGTTCGCGAATCTGCGCAGCGGGCTCGTCGCTGCGCAGCCAACGAAGAGCGCCGCCCCACTCGATGAGCGATGCCTCATCCAGCGCATCAACACACGCAGCCGTGCTGGGTACCGATAGGCGCCACAGCGGCTTCACACCTTGAAAGAAAGCGTGACTCTGCTCGCGTACCGAAAACCAGAAACTCTGCGACTCATCGTCGGCCATGATGCTCAGACCAGCCTCGAGCGCCAGACGTTCGCTGGCCGCACGTACTGCAGCCTGCGCCCCGGATAGTCGAATGCACAGTTCACCAGCATGCCAGGCGCTGGCCGACAGCGGCAGGGGCTGCCCACCCCACTGATTCAGCCACTTCACGGCCTGCGCAGCCGGGCAGGCGACCTTCATGCTGGCCTCAGCCGCAGGCAGCGGCAGAACCTTGAGCGATACCTGAGTGATCACGCCCAGAATGCCCATGGAACCCGCCAGAAGCCGCGAAACGTCGTAGCCGGCCACATTCTTCATCACCTGACCGCCAAAGTGCAGGTGTCGGCCCGCACCGTCGAGCATCGAGGCGCCCAGCACGAAGTCGCGCACACCCCCCGTCCAGGCACGTCTGGGTCCTGAGAGTCCTGCAGCGACGACACCGCCCACGGTCGCCTGCGCTGAAAAGGCCGGAGGCTCGAACGCCAACATCTGTCCGGCCTGCGCCAGCGCGGCCTCAACCTCAGCCAGCGGCGTGCCGCAGTAGGCGGTGATAACCAACTCGCTGGGCTCATAGCTGACGATGCCGCGCAGCGCGCTGACATCCAGAACAGTGCCGCTAGCGGGCTCGCCATAAAAGTCTTTACTGCCGCCGCCTCGGATGCGCAACGCCTGGCGCTGCTGCGATGCCTGCAGCACCGCCTGCCTCAGGGATTCGATTACCGAGTCTGCGCTCATCTCAGAACCTCGGTAGTTCAGCAAAAGGCAACTGACCGCGATGCACATGCATCTTGCCGTACTCGGCGCAGCGCGCTCGGGTCGGTACGGCCTTGCCCGGATTGAGCAGGCCAGCCGAATCGAAGGCCCGCTTGACCGCAAAAAAGCAGTCGCGTTCTTCGGGTGAGAACTGCACACACATGGACGAGAGCTTCTCTACGCCAACGCCATGTTCACCGGTGACTGTACCGCCGAACTCGACGCACAGCTCGAGAATTTCGGCCCCGAATAACTCGGCACGGTGCCAGCTGTCTGGATCATTGGCATCAAAAAGAATCAGCGGATGCAGATTGCCGTCGCCCGCGTGAAAGACATTCATGCAGCCCAGGCCATATTTTTTCTCCATGGCTGCAATCGCCTCCAGCATGCGTCCGAGCATGCGGCGCGGGATGGTGCCATCCATGCAGTAATAGTCGGGCGAGATGCGGCCTGCCGCTGGAAACGCATTCTTGCGGCCGGACCAGAAAGCCAGGCGCTCTGCTTCACTCTGAGATACCCGCACACCAGTGCAGCCGCACCGCGCCAAAACCGCATCGATACGCGCAATTTCTTCTTCGACTTCCTCGGGCGTTCCATCCGATTCAACAATGAGGATAGCCGCGGCCTGCAGGTCATAACCGGCTTTCACAAAGGGTTCAACAGCTTCAGTTGTTTTGCGATCCATCATCTCCATGCCAGCCGGGATGATGCCCTCGGCAATGATGGCCGCCACCGCATCCCCAGCTTTCACGATATCGTCAAAAGAGGCCAACACGGCACGCGCGAGAATCGGCCGCGGCAGCAGCTTGACCGTCACCTCGGTCACCACCGCCAGCATGCCCTCCGAACCGATGATGAGCGACAGCAGATCGAGGCCGGGCGAATCCAGCGCGGACGAACCCAGCTCAAGTATCTCGCCCTCGATGGTGATCGCACGAACACGCAGGACGTTGTGCACGGTTAATCCGTACTTCAGGCAATGCACGCCGCCGGAGTTCTCGGCGATATTGCCGCCGATCGAGCAGGCGATCTGCGACGACGGATCGGGTGCGTAATACAACCCCAGCGGCGCCACAGCCTCGGAAATAGCCAGATTACGCACCCCCGGTTGAACCCTGGCCGTGCGCGCCAACGCGTCGATATCGACGATGCGGTTGAATTTGGCCATGGACAGGACGACGCCCGACGCATGGGGCATTGAGCCCCCCGATAGACTGGTGCCGGCACCGCGCGCCACCACGGGTACATCGAGCTCACGACAGGTTTTTAAGACCGCGATTACCTGTTCCTCGGACTCGGG
The DNA here is from genome assembly GCA_039800325.1 of Pseudomonadota bacterium. GTDB lineage: Bacteria > Pseudomonadota > Gammaproteobacteria > Burkholderiales > Burkholderiaceae_E > SYIM01. The sequence continues at coordinate 18,167 of JBDLQY010000143.1, forward strand.
CAATACAACTGCGAAGGGAATCTGCCGGAAGGCCGACAGCGCATCGCACTCATAAGGACGCTTGTCCTCGGCGCGATGCAGCAGACAATGCGCAGGAAGAATCGCAGACAGACGGGCGATAGCCTGGGCCGCACGATCGGGCGACAGGGTCGCCGCCGTGTCGGCGTAACGCAATTCGAGGGGTGCATTCATGGAAGCGAGCATCTTTCTCGTGACAGGCGCGCACCTTACTGGCTTCGCGACACTTCGCAAAGTCCAATTGATGCAAAAGATTTTTGACTTTGACTTGAGCCCGTGCCGGATTGAGCGATACCCTCTCAAGCCATGAGGCCTTACCCTGACCCTGATCTGCCCTTTCTCACCTATTTCACCACGTGACCACGCCGAACGCTCCTACGACGCGCTGGCTTGGTTATGCGCTGTTATTTAGCGGTATGGCCGTTACCGGCAGCTATGTTGCGCTGTCCAAACCCCTCACCGAGGCCTTCCCGCTATTTCTGCTGGCCTGGATGCGATTTGCCATCGCAGGGCTGGCTGGTTTGGCCTGGCTCAGACCGCGTCCCGGCGACCAGCCACTCGACCGACAGGCCTGGCAAACCCTATTCGCACAGTCGTTTTTCGGTAATTTTTTGTTTTCCATTCTCATGCTCAGTGGGCTGGCGCTAACCTCGGCCAGTGCGGCCGGCGTGGTTCTGGCAGGTCTTCCCGCTGTGGTGGCGGTGTTTTCATGGTGGTGGCTGGGCGAAAGTTTGCAGCCGCGAACGCTTGTCGCCATTGCCCTGGCGGTCATCGGTATTGCCCTGCTCTCCCCGGCCAGCGGGACTGGCGCGGGCGGCGCCTCACTGGTCGGAAATCTGCTGGTCTTTGGCTGCGCCTGCTGTGAAGCCATCTACGTCATCCTGGGCAAACGCCTGACTGCCCGCCTATCTGCGCGACGTATCTCCGCACTGATCAATCTGGTGGGGTTGGCGCTCACCACACCCCTGGGCCTGTGGCAGGCATTCAGTTTTGATTTCGCCAGCGTCGGTGCCGGTCTGTGGTTGCTGCTGATTTTTTACGCAGTTGCAGCCAGCATGATGTCCACCTGGCTGTGGCTGTCGGGCTTAAAGCATGTCCCGGCCAGCGACAGTGGCGTCTTCACCATCGCTTTGCCGCTGTCGTCGACGGCCGTCGGCGTATGGGTGCTGGGTGAATCTTTCAGTCCACATCACGCCATAGCACTCGCGCTTGCTATCGCCGGTATTGTTCTGGTCACTTGGCCCAGACCGTCCAAACCTTGATTTCCCGCTCGACCAGGGCCGGGGTGCATCGGGTTTCGCAGTGGCAATAGGGCTTATCAGGTTTGACAGTACCAAGGGCTTTTGGCACAGTCGCTAAGCCGAATGAACCCCCGCGGGAGAGACCCGCGGCTGAACTTGGGTGGCGCTGTCAGGGCTTTCAAGGTTTGCCTGACCACACTCCAGCCGCGTGGCGCCGAAGGTGTATCGCCCCGAAAACTCTCAGGCAAAAGGACTGCGGAGGATCCGGCACTCTGGAGAGAAGGCCCGCGGGCGCAAAGGCGCCGTGCGGCCTCGCCGAAGGAAACACGCCCCGACCGCCAGCGGTCCTGGGGCTGAATGTCTCAGGCAAACGGACAGAGGGGGCTCCTATCAACTGTTGTCCGCATGGTGCGGTCAACTGAACCGGAGCCTTCCCCGTGAGCAATCCCGCCGATCTCAAGTACGCTGAAACCCATGAGTGGCTGCGTCGCGAAGCCGATGGCACGTATGTCATGGGCATCACAGCCCACGCCCAAGACGCTCTGGGCGAGCTGGTCTACGTCGAACTACCCGCCATCGGCCGCAAGCTCGCGCGCGGTGAGGCCTGCGCCGTGGTCGAGTCCACCAAGGCCGCCTCCGATGTTTATGCCCCGGTCGACGCCGAGGTCGTGGCGATTAATGAGGCCCTCGCAGACGCTCCGCAAACCGTCAACGAGTCGCCGTATGACCAGGGCTGGCTGCTGCGCCTGAAGCTGTCAGATCCCACCCAGGTAGACGCGCTGCTATCGGCTCAGGCCTACGAGGCCGGGCCTGGCGCACACTGAGGAGACGGCCATGGTAGCCCGCGAAAATCTTGCCGCCAGTGTCATGGCTCTGATGGGGCATGACGAGTTTCATGCGCGCCACATAGGGCCCGATGTCGAGTCAGAGCGCGCGATGCTGACACTGCTGGGACACACCACGCGCGAGGCGCTGGTGGCAGCCACCGTACCTGCCTCCATTCGCTTGCAAAAACCCTTAGCCCTGCCAGAACCGATCACCGAAGCCTCGGCCCTCGCCGAGTTGCGCAATATCGCCGCACGCAACCAGGTGTTTAGAAGCTATATCGGTGCGGGTTATCACAACACCCTCACGCCTGAACCGATCCGCCGCAATGTGCTCGAGAACCCCGGCTGGTACACCGCCTACACGCCCTACCAGGCCGAGGTCGCCCAGGGGCGGCTCGAATCGCTGCTTAACTTTCAGCAGATGATCTGCGATCTCACCGGACTGCCAGTAGCCAATGCCTCGCTGCTCGATGAAGCCACGGCCGCCGCCGAGGCCATGGCCCTGGCGCGCCGCGCCAGCAAGTCCCCGGCACAGCGTTATCTGATCGATGCCGGCACCCACCCGCAGGTGGTGTCAGTCATTCGAACCCGGGCACGGTGGATGGGCATCGAAGTGGACGTCGCAGACGCCCCTACCCTCGTCTCACAGGACGCCTCGCGCTGGTTCGGCGCCCATCTGCAAAACCCTGACACGCGTGGCGGCCTGCACGACTACGCCGAGCCCATCGCCGCGTTGCACGAAGCAGGTGCGGTCGTCTGCGTAGGCTGCGATCCGCTTTCACTGCTGCTCGTTAAATCCCCTGGCGCCATGGGCGCCGATATTGCAATCGGCTCGGCCCAGCGCTTTGGTATTCCCATGGGCTATGGTGGGCCCCACGCCGCTTTCATGTCGGTGCGCGAGGCCTTGGTGCGCATGATGCCGGGCCGTCTGATCGGCGTCTCAAAAGATGCATCGGGTCGACGCGCGCTGCGCATGGCCCTACAGACCCGCGAACAGCATATTCGCCGCGACAAGGCGACCAGCAATATCTGTACGGCGCAGGCTCTGCTGGCCAATATGGCTTCGTTCTACGCGGTCTATCACGGCCCGCAGGGTCTCCTGCGGATCGCACTGCGCGTTAACGCCATGGCGCGCACGCTTGCCGCCGCGCTCGCACCCGGCTTCACGCCACAGTCTGTAAACTTTTTCGATACGCTGGTATTCGCGCTGGGCTCCAACGCGCAAGACGCCCTGATGCGGGCGCGGTCACGCCAAATGAATCTGCGTGACTTCGGTGCTGAGGGCACGCCTGGGCTGGTCGGTATTGCCTTAGATGAAACCACCCAGCTGGCTGATGTGGCCGATCTGGTGTGGGCCATCAGCGGCAAAGCCTGCAGCCTTGAAGACATCAGCGGCATCGCGGCAAGCCTGGGCGTTGAACCCACGTCAATCCCGACTCAGCAGCGCCGCGCCGACGCGGTGCTTACGCACCCGGTCTTCAATCGCTATCACAGCGAAACCGAGTTTGTGCGTTATCTCAAACGCCTTGAAAACCGCGATATCTCGCTGGTGCACTCCATGATTCCGCTGGGCTCATGCACCATGAAGCTCAACGCGGCCGCCGAGATGGCACCCGTTAGCTGGCCCGAGTTCGCAGCCCTGCATCCATTCGCACCGCCCGAGCAGGCCGCTGGCTATCAGCGCATGCTTGAGCAGCTGGGCGCGTGGCTGGCTGAAATCACCGGCTTTTCTGCAGTGTCGTTTCAGCCCAACTCGGGGGCTCAGGGCGAGTATGCGGGACTGCTCGCCATCCGACGCTACCTGGCCTCCATCGGTGAGGGCGCACGCGATGTCTGCCTCATTCCATCGTCCGCACACGGCACCAATCCGGCCACCGCTCAGATGATGGGCCTGCGTATCGTTGTGGTCGCCTGTGATGCTCACGGCAATGTCGACCTGGCTGATCTCGACGCCAAGCTGGCCCAGTACGCGGGCCAGGTTGCCGCGCTGATGGTCACTTATCCATCCACGCACGGTGTATTCGAATCAGCCATCGCCGATATCTGCGCCAAGGTACACGCGGCTGGTGCTCAGGTTTACATGGACGGCGCCAATCTCAACGCACAGGCCGGGCTTACCCAGCCTGGCTTAATCGGCGCCGATGTCTGCCACATGAACCTGCACAAAACCTTCTGTATTCCACACGGCGGCGGCGGCCCTGGCATGGGGCCGATTGCGGTGGCTCAGCATCTGGCACCGTGGCTGCCCGCCAGCCCAGTGCCGATGGCAGGAAGCCCGGTCGATGCATCGGTCTCGGCGGCGCCTTACGGTAGCGCGCTGATCACCACCATTTCGTGGATGTACATCCGCATGATGGGTGGCGAAGGCATTCGTCGTGCCACTGAAGCGGCCATCCTCAATGCCAACTACATCGCGGCTCGGCTGCGCAAGCACTTCCCAGTGCTCTATACCGGCGAGCAGGGCCAGGTGGCGCATGAATGCATTCTTGATCTGCGATCGCTCAAGACCACACATGGCATCACGGCTGAAGATGTTGCCAAGCGTCTCATGGACTACGGTTTTCATGCGCCAACCCTGTCGTTCCCGGTGGCCGATACCCTCATGATCGAACCCACCGAGTCCGAGTCCAAAGCTGAGCTCGATCGCTTCTGCGATGCCATGATCGCCATTCATGGCGAACTTGAGCGCATTGCCAGCGGTCAATGGGACCGCATCGACAACCCGCTCAAGCAGGCACCGCACACGGCGCAGGAAGTGGCCGGCGAATGGGCGCATGGCTACACGCGTGAAGAGGCTGTGTACCCCCTGCCCTGGATACGCGAGTCCAAATTCTGGCCTTCGGTCAAACGGGTGGACAACGCAGCCGGCGACCGGCAGCTGGTCTGCACCTGTCCGCCGATGGAAGACTATGCCTGAGTCGTATTCACTTGGAATCGAGGCCTGTTGTGAGCACTGAACCCTCTATCACCCGCCGACTACCCCTCGATACCCTGCACCGGGCGCTGGGTGCCCGCATGGCGGCGTTTGCTGGCTATGAGATGCCGATTCAGTATCCGACAGGTCTCAAGGCTGAGCATCTTCATACCCGCGAGGCGGCTGGCCTGTTTGACGTCTCGCATATGGGCCAGTTGCGTATCCGCGCCCGCGACGGGCAGTTGTCCACGCTTGCGCAGGCCCTTGAGCAGGCCTTGCCCGTTGACCTGAGCGACTGGCCCAGCGGCCAACAGCGCTACTCGCTGCTGCTCAATGACGCAGGCGGCATCGAAGACGATCTCATGCTGGTTCTTTTGCACGGGCCGGCCTGGGCTGAAATCCGCATGGTGGTCAATGCTGGCAATCGCGATGCAGACTTCGCCCTGCTGAAAACGCGCTGCCCAAGCCTGGAGATCGCCTGGGTTGACCATGCGCTGATCGCCTTGCAGGGTCCGCAGGCCGAGTCGGTGCTGGCCGCGCTCGATCCCGCGGCTGCAGCACTGCGCTTCATGCAGGCGGCCACGCTGAAACTGGCGGGTGCCGAGTGCTTCACCACGCGCTCTGGCTACACCGGTGAAGACGGTTATGAGATTTCAGTACCGCTGGCGGCTGCGCAATCACTGGTTGAGACCCTTCTGGCCCATCCGTCGGTCAAGCCCATAGGCTTGGGTGCGCGCGACACCCTGCGCCTTGAGGCCGGGCTTCCGCTGCACGGCAACGACATAACACCGGCCACCACGCCGATCGAGGCCGGACTCAATTTTGCGATCCCCAAATCGCGCCGCGCGGCAGGCGCCAAGGCGGGCGGCTTTCCCGGCGCGGCGACCGTGCTGGCCCACCTGGCGCAGTCCCCGTCCCGAAAGCTGGTCGGACTGGTCTCGCACGACAGCATCCCCATTCGTGCCCACACCCTGATTACCAACGAGCAGGAACAGGTCGTGGGTAAGGTCAGCAGCGGCACTGTCTCACCCAGCCTGGGACACCCTATTGCCCTGGCCTATGTTGAACGGGCCGCACTGGATGCGGGCACGCCTCTGGTGGCCCTGGTGCGCGACCGCAAGCCCGCCGTCAAACCCAGCGCCCTGCCGTTCGTGCCCAAGCGCTACAAGCGCTGATGCAGCGTCCGTGCGCCCACTCGATCTGATCAGTCCAGCCGAAAGATTTTTCCGGGGTTCATGATGTTGTCGGGGTCAAGCGCGCGCTTGACCCGCCGCATCAAATCCACAGCATCGTCGCCGGCTTCTTCCAGCAAAAAACCGATCTTGTGCAGCCCTACGCCATGCTCGCCGGTGCACGTGCCGTCCATGGACAGCGCCAGGCGAACGATTTCGTCGTTGAGACGCTCGGCCTCAGCAATCTCGGCGGGATCATTGGGGTCGATTAGCAGTACCGCATGGAAATTGCCATCGCCGACATGGCCCAGAATCATGGTGGGAAACCGTGCGGTATCGAGAATGCGCCGCGCACCGTTGATGGAGTCAGCCAGGCGCGAAATCGGCACACAGGTGTCGGTTGAAATTGCGCGGCAGCCCGGCCTGACCTGAAGGCACGAAAAGTACGCCTTATGACGGGCGTCCCAAAGACGAGTGCGGTCTTCGGGCTGGGTGGCCCATTGAAAATCCTGACCCCCGTGTTCGCGCGCCAGCGACTGCACCACCTCGGCCTGCTCTTTGACACCCGAGGATGTTCCATGAAATTCGAAGAATAGGGTGGGCGCTTCGCGCAGGCCTGTTTTGCTGGCGGCATTGATGGCGCGGATGGTCGCCTCGCACAAGAACTCACTACGCGCAACCGGTACGCCCAGCTGAATAGTCTCGATGACGGTGCGTACTGCAGCATCCAGACTGGGGAAGTTCACCACAGCTGCCGACATGGCTTCGGGCAGTGGATAAAGCTTGACCGTGACTTCGGTGATCACGCCCAGGGTGCCCTCTGACCCCACGAACAGGCGAGTGAGGTCATAGCCCGCCGACGATTTTTTTGCGCGCCCCGCGGTTCGGATCACTTTGCCCTCAGCGGTCACCACCGTGAGCCCCAAGACGTTTTCACGCATGGTTCCGTAGCGCACGGCATTTGTGCCCGAAGCGCGCGTGGCCGACATACCGCCAATACTGGCGTCAGCGCCTGGGTCAATGGGGAAGAAAAGACCGCTGGACTTGAGCGCTTCATTGAGCTGTTTGCGCGTGACACCGGCCTGCACTGTGGCCGTCAGGTCTTCAGCATTGACAGCGAGGATGACATTCATCTGCGAAAGATCCACCGAGACACCGCCATGAATGGCCAGCAGATGGCCCTCTAATGAACTTCCTACACCATACGGAATGAGCGGCGTTTTATGAGCTGCGCAAAGCTTCACCAGGGCTGCGACTTCGTCGGTGCTGTGCGCATACACCACAGCATCCGGAGGCGTCATCGGAAACGGCGATTCGTCCCGTCCATGATGCTCGCAGACCGCGCGGGCGGTACTGAAGCGATCGCCAAAACGCTCCTTCAGGGCGGCGCTTAAGGCCTGCGGAACGGGTCGGCGGATGGCATCCATCAAGGGATAGGGATGATTCAAGGCAGCCTCCAGTGTGGTCTTTGCAGAATTTTAGACTCGACTGCCCATTTCGCGATGCACGAGAAACCAAAACCTGTGCTGCAGCGCAGCAGCGACCACATCCGCAGCGACGGTAGCGGCCCAGTGCCAGCAGGGAAAGCACGCAGTTGACAAGCCAAGGCTTGTTTGCGGACACTCGCCGCTAGACGGTCTGCGCACCAGCTCGAAGCGGCAAAGCCGAATCGGTTCGCCCGGCCCCGTGCTGTCGCACCCATTCAGTGCAGATTGCCGCGTCGCAGGGCATAGTATGCGGGTTCGCCCGCCCCCGGTCGGGTCTGAAGTTTGCGTAAACTGGGGGGTGTTGTTGCTTACTCGCCGTACTCGCGGCGGCTCGCTTTGACAGAGCCCGCCCCTCCAACCTCAACCAATAGGTATCGCCCATGAAACGTTTGCTTAGCACGCTAGCAGCGGCCGCTCTGCTGGCCTCTGGGGCTGTTCAGGCCCAGGACACCAAGATCAAGTTCCAACTCGACTGGCGCTTCGAGGGTCCTTCGGCGCTCTTTCTTGCGGCCAAGGCTAAGGGCTATTTTCAACAAGAGAAGCTGGACGTCACCATTGATGCCGGCAACGGATCAGGCAACGCCGTCAATCGGGTCGCCTCGGGTACCTATGAGATGGGCTTTGCTGACCTGGCAGCACTGATGGAGTTTGTCGGCAACAACCCGACAGCGCCCAGCAAGCCCGTGGCCGTCATGATGGTGTACAACAACACCCCGGCCGCTATCTTCGCCCTGAAAAAATCAGGCATCAAGACGCCCGCTGATCTCAATGGCAAGAAACTAGGCGCGCCGGTGTTTGATGCCGGGCGCAAGGCTTTCCCGATCTTTGCCAAGGCCAACGGCCTTAACCTGCCTTCCATCAACTGGACGGCCATGGATCCGCCTCTGCGCGAAACCATGCTGGCTCGTGGCGATGTTGACGCCATTACGGGTTTTTATTTCACCTCGCTGCTCAATCTGAACGCGCGTGGCGTGAAAGATGAAGATGTAGTGGCAATGCTTTACCCGCAGTTCGGCGTGAAGCTTTACGGCAATGCCATTATTGCCAGCGAGGCGCTGATCAAAAACAATCCTGAGGCCATTCGCGGTTTTCTGCGGGCCTTCACCAAAGCCTCACGCGACGTGATCGCTGATCCTGACGGCTCCATCAAGTTCGTTAAAGAGCGCGATGCCATCATTGATGAGGCGCTTGAAAAGCGTCGCCTACGACTGGCAATTGAGAGCTCAATCGCCACCGCCGACGCCAAGGCCGAAGGCTATGGCGCCGTCAATGAAGCGCGCCTGGCACTCATGGCCAGTCAGGTTGCCGACGCATTCGCCACCAAAGAGCGCATCGATGCCAGCAAGATCTGGAACGGCAGCTTCCTGCCCTCAGCCGCCGAACGCGATGTTTTCCGCAAGTGATGTCCGATCTCTTCGTCGACTTCCAGGGGGTTTGGCTCGCCTATAACGATGAACTGCTCGCACGCGAGGAGTTCGCCGTTGAGGACATCACCCTAAGCACCCACGACGGCGAGTTCATCGCCATCGTGGGTCCATCGGGCTGTGGCAAGTCAACCTTCATGAAGCTGGCCACAGGGCTCAAAAAGCCCAGCCGTGGAAGTATTCACATTGGTGGCCAAGCTGTCACGGGCCCACTGAAAATCGTGGGAATGGCCTTTCAGGCGCCCACGCTACTGCCCTGGCGCACCACGCTGGACAACGTGCTGTTACCTCTGGAAATCGTCGAGCCTTACCGCTCACAGTTTCGCGACCGCAAAAAAGAATTTGAGCAACGCGCGCTCAAGCTGCTGAACACCGTTGGTCTGGAAGGCTATGCTGACAAATTTCCCTGGCAATTGTCAGGCGGCATGCAGCAACGCGCGTCCATCTGCCGGGCCCTCATTCACGAGCCGCGCATGCTGCTGCTTGATGAACCTTTCGGCGCGCTAGATGCATTCACCCGGGAAGAACTCTGGAACGTGCTGCGAGATCTCTGGACCGAGCAACGTTTTAACGTCATTTTGGTGACACACGACCTGCGCGAGGCCGTGTATCTGGCCGATACGGTCTATGTGATGAGTAAACGCCCAGGGCGCATTCTCGCCCGCAGCGGCATCGATCTGCCCAGACCGCGCGATCTGGAAATCACCTACACCGAATCGTTCACCCACATCGTCCATGACCTGCGCGCACGTATTGGTGCGATCCGCAAGTCCTGAACACCCGTCGACGGCCTGGGCCCATGAAATCGAAAACCCTCGAAAAATTTGCCCCGCTGATGTTACTGGCCATCGTGGTGGCCCTTTGGCAGGCAATCTGTTCGATTTTCAGTATTTCAGAATTTATTTTCCCCAGTCCGCTACAGATCGTTCATGCCCTGATCTCCCTATTCGCGCCCATCATGGGGCATGCCTGGCGCACCTTCTGGACCACCATGGTGGGCTTCGGTATCTCCATCGTGGTGGGGGTGGTGCTGGGTTTCATCATCGGCTCGTCGCGCATGGCTTATTCCGCCATGTACCCCCTGATGACCGCCTTCAACGCGCTACCCAAGGCAGCTTTCGTCCCGATTCTGGTGGTGTGGTTTGGAATCGGTATCGGTCCAGCCATACTCACAGCGTTTCTCATCTCGTTCTTCCCCATCATGGTCAACATAGCTACCGGCCTGGCTACGCTGGAACCCGAACTGGAAGACGTACTGCGCGTACTGGGCGCGCGCCGGCTTGATGTGCTCATTAAGGTCGGCCTGCCCCGCTCAATGCCCTACTTTTTTGCCTCACTCAAGGTGGCGATCACCCTCGCTTTCGTTGGCACGACCGTCTCAGAGATGAGCGCCTCCAATGAAGGTATCGGTTATCTGCTGATATCCGCGGGCTCCGCCATGAAAATGCCCTTAGCATTTGCCGGCCTGCTGGTGGTGGCGGTGATGGCCATGGCCATGTACGAATTGTTCTCCTGGATCGAACGCCACACCACTGCTTGGGCGCATCGCGGTCAGAACGGCTGAAGTTATCGGCAGAGCGGCTGAAATCATCGCCCCAACGCCTGAGGTGTATGGCCCCAACCGTAGACAGCAGATCGAACCACAGCAGATCAAATTACAGCGGATCAAGCCATCATGGGTCGCCTCTCAACGCATGTACTCGATACAGCCAACGGCAAACCAGCCGCTGGGGTCACCTTGCATCTTTACCGTCTGGGTGACAGCCGCGCATACCTGCTCACCACAGTGACCAATGCCGACGGTCGCTGCAGCGCACCGTTGCTAGAGGGCCCTGCGCTCACGGCCGGTGTTTATGAGCTGGTATTTGAGATGGCCGACTATTTCTCGCGCCAGGGTACAACGCAGCCCGACCCGCCCTTCGTGGGCGAGGCTATCTTGCGCTTCGGCATCGCGCACCCTGATCAGCACTACCACGTACCCTTGCTGGTGTCGCCCTGGAGCTACACCACATACCGCGGCAGCTAAGCGTTCAATTCCAAGTAGCAGGCAGTATTCATGCAAAGCGCCACGCCGCGGCTTGAACTACAGGCCATTCGCAAGGTCTACCCCAGCATCGTCGCCAACGACGGGGTTGATCTGCGGGTTATGCCTGGCGAAATTCATGCGGTGCTGGGCGAAAATGGGGCGGGCAAGTCCACCCTCATGAAGATCATCTATGGGGTCACACAGGCTACCGAGGGTCGCATTCTCTGGGAGGGCAAGCCCGTACGCATCGCCTCGCCCGCGGTGGCACGGTCCCTGGGTATCGGCATGGTGTTTCAGCATTTTTCTCTGTTCGAAACACTCACCGTTGCCGAAAACATTGCGCTGGGCCTGGGCAATGGTTCACCGATAGCAGAACTCTCGGCCCGTATTGAAGAGGTATCCAGTCGATACGGCCTACCGGTTGACCCCAGACGACGCGTGCACGCCCTGTCAGTCGGCGAGCGCCAGCGGGTTGAAATCGTGCGCTGTCTGCTGCAGGCGCCGCGCCTGCTCATCATGGACGAACCCACCTCAGTGCTGACGCCCCAGGCGGTCACCAGCTTGTTTGCAACCCTACGCACCGTTGCTGAAGAGGGTTGCAGCATTCTCTATATCAGCCACAAGCTGGAAGAAATTCGCAGCCTTTGCCACAGCGCCACCGTCTTGCGGGGCGGCCGCGTTACTGGGCACTGTGAGCCCGCCCAAGAAACACCTGCAAGCCTGGCGCAAATGATGATAGGCCGTGAACTGCCCGTGGCTAAGCATGCGCGTGCTCGGGCCGACGGCGAGGTGCGCCTGCGCCTGAACGCATTATCGCTGCCGGCACAAGAGGCGTTCGGTACTGCGCTTGCAGATCTTAAGCTCGAGGTACGCGCCGGAGAGATCGTAGGCATTGCAGGTATTTCGGGTAACGGTCAGCGCGAGTTGCTGCGCGTGCTGGGCGGAGAAATTCCATCCGAGTCCGCAGCGCATATCGAACTGATGGGCACTCAGGCGGGTCGATTGGGCGTATCGGCACGGCGCGCACTCGGGCTGGGCGTAGTTCCTGAAGAGCGACTGGGGCGCGGCGCTGTGCCAGGGCTGGCGCTCACTGAGAACGCTTTACTGACCGCGCATCGTCAAGGCATGGTGCCTCGCGGGCTGATCGACTTTGGTGCACTAACCCGCTTTACCCAGCGCTGCATCGATGCGTTCTCGGTGAAATGCGCGGGCCCGCAGGCCATGGCCAGCTCGCTCTCCGGCGGCAATGTGCAACGCTTTATCGTCGGACGAGAAATTCTGCAAGAGCCGCGTGTGCTGGTTATAGCCCAGCCTACCTGGGGCGTTGATGTGGGGGCAGCCGCATTTCTCAGACAGGCGCTGGTTGACTTGCGCGACCGCGGATGCGCAATTTTGCTCATCTCTGAAGAACTCGAAGAGCTCTTTGAAATCAGCGACCGTATCGCTGTAATCGCCGGCGGCAGACTTTCGCCCCAGCGGATCACGTCGCAGACGCATGTCGATGAAATCGGACTATGGATGAGCGGTGTGGGTATGCCGGGGTCCAAAGCGGCAGGTCTCGCCGCATGAGCCCCCGTTTTGTTGCGAGGCCTGTATGGGCCTGAAACTCGAGCGACGGGCGCAGATTTCATCTCGGGCCAATCTGGGTGCGCCCTTGTTGGCTGTGATGCTGACCCTGATCGGTGGTCTGGTGATCTTTTCGGCGCTGGGCAAAGATCCGCTGCATGCGTTCAAGGTGTTCTTCTTTAACCCGGTCAAAGACCTGTACGGTGTGTCCGAGCTGCTACTGAAGGCAACGCCTCTCATGCTCATCGCTATGGGGCTTGCCGTGGGCTTTCGTGCCAATGTCTGGAACATTGGTGCCGAGGGACAATTCATCGCCGGCGCAATCGCCGGCAGCGGTGTGGCGCTGGCCTTCGATCAAACCGGAGGCGTTTGGGTCATACCGGCCATGATGCTGGCCGGCATCGCCGGCGGTGCGTTCTGGGCAGCTATTCCGGCGCTGCTACGCAGCCGCTTTAATGCCAATGAGATTCTCGTGTCGCTCATGTTGGTCTACGTCGCGCAGCTTCTGGTGTCATGGGTCGTACATGGCCCCTGGAAAGATCCCATGGGCTTCAACTTTCCTCAGACGCGCATGTTCGAAGACACGGCGGTGCTCAGCCCATTGATCAGCGGCACGCGCCTGACAATAGCGTTTCCCATCGCGGTGGCGGTTCTGGTGGCCGGTTACGTGTTTGTTCACCGCAGCTTTCTGGGATTTCAGATGCGGGTCACCGGACAGGCCGAGGGCGCAGCCCGGCATGCGGGCTTTCCGGTTAAACGGGCGATCTGGATTGGCATGCTGGCAGGTGGCGCCACCGCGGGCCTGGCCGGACTTGGCGAGGTCGCAGGCCCCATGGGACAACTCACCGAACACGTGTCCAACGACTATGGTTTCTCAGCCATCATCGTCGCCTTCGTAGGCCGGCTGACACCGGTGGGTATCTTTCTGGCCAGTTTGCTGATGGCCCTGATGGTAATGGGCGGAGAACAGGCCCAGCAATACCTGGCACTTCCGTCATCGGTATCCAAAGTTTTTCAGGGCATGCTGCTCTTTTTCCTGCTGGGCACCGATGTGTTCGCACGCTATCGCCTGCGGTGGACACCGGCCAATCACCGAAACGCCTGAGACGATTGCCATGGACCTGCTCAATCTTGCTCCAGCCATCATTGCGGCAGCTATTGTTGCAGGTACGCCGCTCGTGATTGTGGCGCTCGGCGAGCTGGTGACCGAGCGCGCCGGGGTACTCAATCTGGGTGCCGAAGGCATGATGGCGATTGGCGCCATCGCGGGCTTTGCAGCGGCTCATCACACCGGTAGTGCCACCCTCGCCATGCTGGCGGGAGCACTTGCCGGCGCCCTGGTTTGTGCAATTTTTGCTGTGCTGGTGTTAAGCCTGGTGGCGAATCAGGTTGCCTGTGGCCTGGCACTGGCGATTTTTGGCGTGGGCCTGGCTGCCTTTGTGGGCAAACCCTATGAGTCTGTATCACTCAAAGCTGTGGCAGCCATGCCCATTCCCGGCCTCGCCGACGTACCGCTCTTAGGGCCGGCTCTTTTTCAGCATCAGCCCATGATCTATATATCGTGGCTGCTCTTCGCGCTAGTCGCCTGGTTTTTGCATCGATCAAGGCCGGGTCTGGTACTACGCGCTATTGGTGAGTCGCCTGTGGCGGCCCACGAAGCAGGCTATCCGGTGTTACGGATCCGCTACCTCGCAACGCTATTCGGTGGGGCCATGGCAGGCATCGGCGGTGCGTTTCTTTCTGTGTTTTATACGCCCCTGTGGGCCGAGGGCATGGTGGCAGGCCGGGGCTGGATTGCCCTGGCTTTGGTGGTTTTTGCAACCTGGCGCCCAGCACGGGTGCTCGTCGGTGCCTATCTGTTCGGTGGCATGATGATCGCGCAGTTGTTTGTCCAGGGTTCGGGTATGCAGATCGAAATACCCGCGCAGTTCCTGTCCGCTCTACCCTATGTCGCAACTATCCTGGTCTTGGTGCTGATTTCGCGTCGCGCCGAACTGATCCGGCTAAACTCACCGGTTTCTCTGGGCCAGCCCTGGCGGCCTGATCTCTAGTGTTCGCATCATCAAAGTCGTGCATGTGCAGCAGTTCTCATAACCTCACCCTTCATATCAAGGAGTCACACATGATGTCCCGCAGGCAAATCCTCGGTCGCGCCGCTGCAGTCGCTGGCGCCGCACTTGCTTTCGCTCTGCCCTCGGCACAGGCGGCCGACCCGGTTAAGGCAGGCTTTGTTTATGTGAGCCCCATTGGCGACGCAGGCTGGACGTTTCAGCATGACCAGGGCCGCAAACAGATGGAGCAGGCCCTGTCGGGCAAGGTGACCACACGCTTCATCGAAAACGTGTCAGAGGGCGCCGACGCCGAGCGGGTCATCCGTGAACTGGCGCAAAGCGGCCATAAGGTCATTTTCGCCACCAGCTTCGGCTACATGAATTACATGGAGAAGGTCTCCAAGCAGTTCCCCAATCTGGCGTTCATTCACGCCACCGGCTACAAGATGGGGCCCAACTTTGGCATCTATAACGCACGTTTTTATGAAGGTCGTTACCTCACCGGCGTGGTGGCGGGGCACATGACCAAGAGCAACATACTGGGCTACGTTGCAGCCTTCCCAATTCCAGAAGTTCTCCAGGGCATCAATGCATTCACCAGAGGCGCGCGCAGCGTCAACCCCAATGTTGAAGTACGCGTGATTTGGGTGAACTCCTGGTATGACCCGGGCAAGGAGCGCGATGCCGCCAACACGCTGCTGGCGCAAAACGCCGATGTGGTCACGCACCACACCGACTCTACGGCTGTTGTGCAGGCTGCCGAAGAAAAGGGCAAATACGCCATCGGTTATCACTCTGACATGTCCAAGTACGGCGCCAAGGCGCACCTGACTGCCACCACGCATCACTGGGGCGAGTACTACATCAAGACCATGAATGAGGCCATCGCCGGAACCTGGAAACCCACCAGTGTCTGGGGCGGCTACAAAGACGGCATGATCAAGCTTGCACCGCTCAATCCGGCTATCCCGGCTGACGTTCGCGCCAAGATTGCAAAGCTCGAGGCCGATCTGAAAGCGGGCAGCTTCCACCCCTTCACGGGCCCGGTGGTAGACCAGGACGGCAAAGAGCGACTGGCCTCGGGTCAAAAGATGAGCGACGACGATCTGGGCAAGATGGACTACTACGTACAGGGCGTCGCCAGCAGACTGCCGCGTAGGTAATGGGTCTGCGCCTTACCGCCATCGCCACCCGCACGGGTGACGATGGCAGCACCGGTCTGGGTGACGGCAGCCGCACCAACAAGGACAGCCTTCGTGTTGTCGCCATGGGTGACGTCGACGAGCTGAATTCGATGCTGGGGCTGCTGCTTACCGAACCGGTCCCTGATGGTGTGAGCGAGTGCCTCACCGATATCCAGCACGATTTATTCGATCTGGGCGGTGAGCTCGCTATTCCGGGTTTTGAAAATCTTGCCGAAGAGCAGGTGGCTCGGCTTGATTCATTGCTTCAGTCTTATAACGAGACTCTGCCGCGGCTTGCTGAGTTCATCCTGCCGGGCGGATCTCGCGCCGCTTCGATCGCGCATGTGGCCAGAACGATCTGCAGGCGTGCCGAACGAACGGTCGTGTCATTAGGGCACGCCGAGCCAGTGCGACCCGTGTTGCGCCAGTACCTTAATCGGCTGTCCGATCTGCTGTTTGTGCTCGCCCGGGTGCTCAATCGACATGCAGGCGGCCGCGACGTTCAGTGGCAACAGGGGCGCACCAAGCAGCCTTCAGGCGGCGAGCGGTAAGCCACCGCTCGCTCATGTATTCCGCCTGTGGGTGGTTCGGTGGCGGCGAGCGGGAAACCACCGCTCGCTCTCTTGTGCATCGGTCCTTGTTGGGGCGGGGTGGCGGCGAGCGGGAAACCACCGCTCGCTCATACGGCTGCGGTCCGGCCTGTGGCCGGACTGCCCTGCGTTCAGAGCAGTCCGCCGGAGCGCCCCGAACTCGGCTGCTCGCGCAGCCTCAGACATGCGGGGCGCTAAGGAGTATCCGGCGGACTTGCTCCTCGCTGGGCTTGCCGAAATCGCTCGGGCGGCTTCCCCCCTCGCCGCCACCCGGTCCTCGACCGCAAGCGGCGCATGGACGAGCGCGCGGTGCATACCCCCACCACCGTACAACCATCGACCGAGGGTGGAACATGGATAGGCGAGCGATACTTTCCGCTGATGGCCGCTTGGCCCCTCACCGTAGACCACTTGGTGACGAGCGAACGACGTTTACCGCTCGCTGCCAGCTGGCTCTTTTTGGAAATGACACACGGACGAGCGAGCGGTAAGCGTCCCGCCTAAGTGCCGAGCATTCGACGCGATCTGGACGATCTGGACGATCTGGACGATCTGGACGATCTGGGTGATCGGGTGATCGGGTGATCGGGTGATCGGGTGATCGGGTGATAGCGTGTGCGACGAAACGTGTGCCCCGGTGTTGGAGGTTGGTGAGGCGTGGGGCGGGAAGCGCTCTGCGCGATTTTGGCAAGCCGAGCGAGGGACAGCTTCGCCGGGGGCTGTAGCGCCCCGCATGTTTGAGGCCGCCGTCTCGGCGGCCGAGTT